>JBCBKQ010000089.1:0-21014 GCA_038521595.1 Cyanobacteria bacterium J06627_28
GCCAGGGCCTGGCCCTGGCGATCCTGGGCTTATGGCGGTGAAGGCAAAAACGCTGATTGAGTGCGCAGACGTGGTTATTTACGATGCGTTGGTGAGTGAGCCTATTTTGAGCTGGATAAATGAGCATGCTGAAAAAATCCATGCGGGCAAACGGCGCGGCCGGCATTCTATGTCGCAGGCGGACATCACTGAGCTACTGAAACAAAAGGCTTATGAGCAAGCGGTGATTGTCCGACTTAAGGGGGGCGATCCGTTTGTATTTGGCCGAGGCGGCGAGGAAATGGCTGGACTGATGGCAGAGGGGATTCCTGTTGAGGTGGTGCCAGGCATTACAGCAGGTATTGCAGCACCGGCCTATGCGGGCATTCCAGTGACCCATCGGGGGTATAGTTCTTCGGTGACGTTTGTGACGGGTCACGAATCGGCAGGGAAGTATCGACCTGAGGTTAATTGGGGCGCGATCGCACAGGCCTCAGAGACGATTGTGGTGTACATGGGCATTCACAATTTGCCAAATATTACGACTGCACTCACTGCTGCCGGGCTAGCGAACGAAACGCCGGTAGCCCTCATTCGATGGGGCACGAGGCCTGAGCAGTCTGAGCTAGTTGGCACCTTGGGCAGCATCGTCAAACAGGTAGAAGAGACTGGATTTACTGCGCCTGCGATCGCAATCATTGGTAAAGTTGTAGACCTGCACGAGCAGCTAGCACCCAGCTCACCTAGACATAGCGAACACTGGAATGCAGTGCAGTCCACCGTAACAGAGCCCTAAATCAACAGAGCCTTAAATCTAAGGAGAATTCCGATCTCTGACCTTGAGCCTAACGTCATCGAAATAGCCGCAGAGACCGCTCAACCTGCTCGGTTAGACAGGTGGTTAGCTCAGCAGGTTGAGAGCTTATCGCGATCGCGTATACAAAAGCTGATTGACCAGGGGCAGGTGCAAATTAACGGACAGGTGTGCGATCGCAAAAAGGAATCTATCACCCAGGGCGATCGCATCACCATCACCATTCCAGCTGCAACTCCCTACGAAATCAGGCCCGAAAAGATTCCCCTCAATATTCTCTACGAAGACGATCAAATGCTGATCGTCAACAAAGCTGCGGGCATGGTTGTCCATCCGGCACCCGGTCACGACACAGGCACCCTTGTCCATGCCCTACTGGCACACTGTGGCACAGATCTCACCGGAGTAGGCGGCGTACAGCGCCCTGGCATCGTCCACCGGCTCGACAAAAACACTACCGGGGCCATGGTCGTCGCCAAAACCGAAACGGCGCTGCATAGCCTGCAAAAGCAAATTCAAGCTAAAACTGCGCGGCGCGAGTATCTAGGACTTGTAAACGGCGCACCTAAGCTATCGCAAGGCACGGTAGACCAACCCATTGGGCGGCACCCAAAGCATCGTAAAAAAATGGCCATCGTGCCAACAGAGCAGGGTGGCAGGTCTGCCGTTACCCATTGGAAAACCGTTGAGCGCATCGGCAACTACACGCTGATGCATTTTCAGTTAGAAACAGGCCGTACCCATCAGATTAGAGTGCACAGCTTACATTTAGGCCTACCTATTGTTGGTGACGCAGACTACGGCTCTGGCCGCTCCGCAGGAGTTAAACTCCCTGGACAGGCTCTACATGCCTTTCGCCTGACGCTCTCTCATCCGGTGACGTCAGAGACTATCTGTGCAGAAGCTCCCCTGCCTGGCCACTGGGAAAAGCTGCTTATCCGACTTAGACAGCTGCAGCGGTAGAGGTAAGCCGCGTTCTATAAAAATTGCTGCTGAAAAAATTGCTGCTGAAAAAAATCGGCAACCCGCGCACTGACGTCTGCTCCTCTCACATCACAGGTCATGGCATGGCTAGACGGATCAAACCAGGCTGTTTCTACCTTGCCTGGAATCTCTCGCTGCATCATCTTTAGCACCACAGGTGGGATGGTTTGGTCATAGTGAGTATGAATACCCAGCACCGGACAGGTAATTTGAGAGAGTTGTTTTCTGGACTGATGGGAGAGTTTCCACAGCGCTCTGACGGCATAAGAATGGTGAAAACGATAGCTGGGAAAATAAAATGGATCGCAACAGTTTACCGGGCGCGTAAATCCAATCCAACAAACAAAGGGCGGCAGCCATTCGGCGAGTCCTGGTAGCTTGAGCGCGGGGGCTGACACACTACAGGCATCGACTAAACCTTCTGCGGCCAAAATTAATGCGATCGCACCCCCCATAGAGTGACCATACAACCCCACTAAATCATAGCCTTCACGGGCTCTGGCAATTTCTGTTCTGACCGCGCTCAGATATCCAACAGCGCTGACTTGGCCAAACTGTTGCTTTTGCACGGACAGTTCTCTGTAACCATGTCCTGGCAATAGAGGTGCGATCGCTGTCAATCCTACATCCGCGCAGGCACGAGCCACCGGCATCACTTCATAGGTCATCGCCGTAAAGCCATGGACACAGACAACGGCAGCGGTTGGAGAGTTTGTTGTTGTTGAACTGTTGCTTGAACTGTTGCTTGAACGGTTGCTTGGCGTGAGCCGCTGGGGATATCCGTCGGGGTTTAGCTGCGATCGCGCCGAGTCACTCAGCACATCAAACCCTGAAAAATAATGAGAACCCGAAGCCATAAATTTTGCGCTGTGCAATCGACCGGCGACCCGCCTTAGGCAAATCATATCCGCGCGATCGCCCGATTTGGGCATGAGGGGTACGGCCCCTCATGTGGCACAAAGAAAAAACTGATAGGCAGGGAACAACAGAACGTTTCCTTAGAACGTTTGCTTCAAAGGCAATAGACATAAAAAAAGTCGGAGCAGTAAACTACTCCGACAGATAACCTTTTGAGGAAAGAACAAATATGAGCTAACGCATGTATAAGTAGCGTATGAGCTAGCTCTCAGAGCCAGGCTCGGGCGCAACTGGGATGCCAAGCTTACGGAAGGGAACCGTTGCCCCAATATTGATAGTCGCTGTATTCACCTGGGGTGCAGGATTTGGCCGAGGGCTTACGCTGCGAGCCATATCCAGGTAGAGGGCAGGGTTGCCAGCAGTCGGCTTCGATTCTTGTGGCTTGAAACCACGAACCTGCTCCTGCCATGCAATCTTGGGGAAGCCAAGGATGCCACGATAATACTCATCGTAGCGAGGAGACTTGATGTTGAAGGGACGCTGGCCTTCTTCACGACCGGGCAAAATGCGACGGCGCTGGTAAGGGAGAATGTCGTAGCCAAAGTTCTCCATATACTCGTCGCTGTCTAGAAGCTCGTCGATAAAGCCCCGCACGCCCTTTGTACCAATCTTGATAGACCAGGCAATCTTCTCACGCTCATTGTAGGGGTCGCGGCCTAGCGCTCGCTGAATGCACTGCTCTACAAAACGGTAGTTGCTGTTCTTGTTATAGAAGCTGTTGAGGTAGGTGTCGGACAGCAGCAAACCACGAACAAAGTCGCGAACCGTGATTTGACTGTTGCGAAGCTGAGACTCTAAGAAAGGCTCACGGTCAGCCGCAAAGGCATGGAAAAAGATTTGGCGATAGGCTGCTTCAATCAGCTCTGTCATTTCGCTGTACTCAAGTAGAGCCTCAGCGCTATAAATTCTTGGCTGGTCGTCGCCTGCTACGGTGTACCCATCGACGCGAGAGTTTTGGCTCCTGGGCGCATAACTCAACAAAGGAATAGCCACGCTTGAATCTCCAGACTTTTGTAAACAGCTGCAAGTAATATTCTTCAATGATAGGGGAGACTGACACGCCAACCAGAATCACCTGAGAAAATCATTACACACCGTAACATTCAACAAAAGGGCCATCTGTCAAGGGTTTAGCTATTGAAGAGCACTGATTTTCTCGCTTTATTTTGCCGCTTAGCGCCTGCAGAAGATAAGAAAACTCATATTCCGCAACACAAAAATCTGACTTAAATTACCAGCAGATTTTAAGGGAGATCTTCGGGTCGATTCCAATTCAAAAAAAGCTGAGGTGGCGCTGCTGTATAAACAGCGATCGCAGAGGATTGCTCACTGAGCCACCCTTGAAAAGACCGCTGTCCACCAGATACATAGGCCATTAGGCTAGGCAGGCAGCGCCGATGATAGAAGCCGCACAGAGGCTCCCAGAGCTTGGATGGGCCATGACGAGAGTCGCCCATCTCTGACTTTGCCAATGATGCGATGGGCGCACCAGGCGCTGCCAGTAATGTGCGATCGCAAGACCAGTCCTTTGGCGCATCGCGTTCAAGATCACACAGCCACTGCCACCAGGTTTGCAGCGCGGCTACCTCTAGGCAAGGTAAATCACAGGCCAGCAGCAAGCACCAGTCTGCCGACACCTGAGGCCAGCCGACAGCAAAACCCGTCAGGGGGCCAGTGGGGTTAGCGGTTTCTCTTACGAAGCTGACCGGCGATGGCAACGCTACGGAGAAAAGAGGCTGATAGCGTTCTGGCCAGGGAGTGACAATGAGAACGTCTGAGGTGAGCGATCGCGCAATATTGACGGTAGAGGCTAGCAGCGTTTGCTCACCATCAACTTTTAGCAGCGCCTTATCTTGACCCATACGACGGCTCTGACCACCTGCCAAAATCATGACTGACAGAGACGACATGATGTAAAGCTCCCTTTATTTTGGCGCAGAAGAGTTTGGCGCAGAAGAGTTCGGCGCAGAAGAGTTCGGCGCAGAAGAGTTCGGCGCAGAGGCATTTGGCGGTCGCTGGGGCGATGGCGATGACTGCCCAGCATCAGGGCGGCGATCAGGTAGCTCGTCCGGATTCATATGAGCTTGGCCGCTTGAGAAGGTGTTTGGTTGGCTTTTTGGCTGGCTTTTTGCCTGGCCGTTTGCCTGGCCGTTTGATTGGCCCTTGGATTGGCTACTTGAACGGCCCGATGGCTGATCTTTCAGCTGGCCTAACTGGCCTTTTCGTGACTGCTCTCGGGCGACTCTTCCGAGGCTCGACTTGCCCGACTTTGATCTATCCGGCTTTGCTCTGTCCGGGTTTGATCTGTCTGTTTTTGATTTGCCAGAAGACTGCCTGCCTAAAGACTGCCTGCCTAAAGACTGCCTGCCAGAAGACTGTCGTCCTAGCATCGATTTAGATTTTTGAGACCGGCCACCTGACAGTGGACTGCGAGGCGAAGACTTGCCCGAAGCAGGCCGCACAGCCCGCTCTCGGACAGCCGGGCCACCGTTCTCTAGGCGACTATCTAGGCGACGCTGGGCATCGGCCCAGTGATGCCACTTAAAGTAATGAATCAGTCCGGTAAACCCAGCAATGGCAATGTACATAAAGCGAACCAGCCAGCCCACTCGCTCAAACACAATGGCCGCAAAGTCTGCCCTAGGATCATCCAAATCAGAAAGTTCTTGGGTCAAGGCCTCAGTCGGGTTAATAGACCGCGCAGATTCTAGGCTATCTCGGCGGGTGGGCAGCTCTGAAAGCTGGGTGCTTAATGGAAAAAAGCCAAAAAATCCACCGCTGCCGACCTCACGGTTTAAATATGCGTTGGTAATGCTGCGAGCATCGCCATAGTCGATGTTTGATTGCGCGGCAACTCGCTTGATCCACAGGTGCTGCTGCATCATGTAGCTGCCACAAAAAACCAGCGGGCTGACAGCAGCTAATAACGCTAGCTTGGCCCGGTGATCCCACCGCCGAGGCAATAGCAGCGTCGCCGCCCCTAAGCTCGCACCCAAAATCGCAAACACAATCAGGTTTGATAGCTCAACCAGCTCAATGCTCCTGAGAAAACCGCCCACCCAGGGAACGGAATAAACATAGACATCCATTAGCCATGCGGCCAATGCCTTGAGTGCCGTCATAGCCAATGTCACGCCCACACCAATGGCAAAAAAAGCGGCAGTACGTGAGTTTTGAGAAGCGAGGGCCATGGGAAAGTTACCAAACAGGCACCCCTTTATCAAAACATTGTGGTTGCGAAATGCAAAATAGGAAGCACAAGGATACGTCGCGCAGGGTTGAACTTGCGGGAATAGTTTAGTACATTTGAACCAATTCTTTTTGTGCTGAGCGTATCTTTAGTTATGAGTATCGAACAGACTAATCAACTTATTCTGCTTATTTTAAATTCGGTGTTGATGGCCTTATTGTCTGCGGGGTTACTCGGTGGGGCTTGGCTCAGGCAAAGTACGCTTTTACAACAGCTGCAGCAGGTGCGATCGCGCTACCGTCAGCTCACCCACCCAAACACAATCGGCCTCCCAGAGACAAACGCCACTCACCTCGACCCCACCACCCTAAAGTCAGACCTCAAAAAAATCAGAGACCATCGACAGCGATTGAACCAGCAATACCACTGGAGTCACATTGGGATGTTGGTACTGCATTTATCCCTCATTGTCTTCAGCGTCAGCCTTGTCGCCCTGACACTGCGAACGCTCTTTGCCTTCGATGGGCTGATTTCGACAGCCCTTATTCTCTTCACCATCGGTGCAAGCAGCTTGTTAGCCGGTAGCGGCTGCATCCTCATCGACCTAATGCAGGGCAACAACCACAACGACACCCTCGGTCGCAGCCTGGGCCAAGTCTGGATGCACATTGCCAAACAGTGGCAAACCAAGCAAAAACTGCAACAGCTTATCCCCGTTGGCAGCCGAAGCTATCAGGCGACTCCCGTGCTACAGCAAAACACGCCCATCGTTAGCCCGTCAGAGAAACCATAATTCGACATCATCTAGTCACTGGCTAGACTTGTTCCGCCAGTTCTCGTTGAGATTCACCCAGCTCAAACTTTTTGAGGATGCGTTCTGCCATTTGAGCCGGCATGAGGCCTAGCTCAGCCTTGGACTGGTCCGGCGACGCATGGTCTACCAAAATGTCTGGCACGCCCAGCCGCAAAAGCTTTGGCGTCATGCCCACATCAAACAGCTCCTCAGCCAAGGCTGAGCCAAATCCGCCCATCAAGCAGCCATCTTCCATCGTGGCCACACAACCAATCTGCTCAATCAGCGGCAGCATCAGCTCAGTGTCTAAAGGCTTGGCAAAGCGAGCGTTGACCACCGTTGCTTCGACACCGTGCTCACCTAAGATTTCAGCTGTTTGCATCGCCGGGTACACCATCGCACCATAGCCAATGAGCAGCACATCATCTCCCTGACGCAATACCTCAGCTTTACCAATAGGCAGCGTTTCCCAACCCGAATCCATAAGCGGCACACCATGGCCGCTACCCCGTGGGAAACGCACTGCAATGGGGCCGTCGTACTCGACGCCGGTAACCACCATGCGCTGCAGCTCAGCCTCGTCTTTAGGAGCCATCAGCACAATATTTGGAATAGAGCGTAGATAGGCGATGTCATACATGCCCTGGTGCGTCGGGCCATCAACCCCGACAATACCTGCGCGATCTAGCGCGAGGAAAACGGGCAGCTTTTGGATACAGATGTCGTGCACGATTTGATCAAAGGCCCGCTGCAAGAAGGTGGAATAGATGTCTGCAACAGGCTTCATCCCTTCGCAGGCAAGGCCCGCAGCCAAGGTAACGGCATGCTGCTCTGCAATACCGACATCAATGTATTGCTTAGGCAGTTTGGCCTGTAGTAAGTCCAGGCGAGTGCCTGTCGCCATCGCAGCGGTGATACCGACAATCGTTGGGTCTTTTTCTGCCAGCGTGATCAACGTTTCAGCAAAGACCTTTGAGTAGCTAGGTGGTTTGGGCTTATTTGCTGGAATCTTTTGACCTGTTTCAATGTCAAAAGGAGACTGGGCGTGGTAGCCAACCTGGTCTTTCTCAGCGATTTCGTAGCCTTTGCCTTTTACAGTGGCTACATGCACCAGTACGGGCCCACCATGACTATGCGCTTCTTTAAAGGCGGTAATGAGTTCAGAGAGGTTATGCCCATCCACTGGCCCCATGTAAGTAAAGCCTAGCTCTTCGAAGACTGCGCCTACTTTAGAGACCGCTAGGCGCTTCATCCCTTCCTTAAATCGGCTCAGCTCTGGGGTGATGGTTTCACCAAAGGGGAGCTGCTTAAACTGCTCTTCGAGGTTGTCGGAGAGGAACTGCATCGGCGGGCTAAGACGCATTTTATTGAGATAGCGGGGAATGGCACCGACGTTGGGCGAAATCGACATCTCATTGTCGTTGAGCACCACGACTAGATTCGTTTTAGGCAGGTGCCCCGCGTGATTAATTGCTTCTAGGGCCATGCCGCCAGTCAGTGCACCATCGCCAATGATGGCGGCGACTTTGTAGTCTTCACCTTTTAGGTCGCGGGCAATGGCCATGCCAAGGGCTGCGGAGATACTGGTAGAGGCGTGGCCTGCACCAAAGTGGTCAAATCGGCTCTCAGAGCGCTTGAGGTAGCCTGCGACGCCGTGCTGCTGACGTAGGGTATGAAAATCTTTGTAGCGGCCTGTAATGAGCTTGTGAGGATAGGCTTGGTGACCGACGTCCCACACGACTTTGTCGCGGTCTAAGTCTAGGGTTTGATACAGTCCTAGCGTGAGTTCTACCACACCCAAGCCCGGCCCCAGATGACCGCCGCTGGCTGCAATGGTCTGCAGATGCTTATCTCGAATCTGCTGAGCAATTTTCTCTAGCTGACTCACAGACAGACCATGCAACTGGTTAGGGTGCGTAATGTCGCTCAGATGCATATATCAAAATCCTCTCTTACCGTCATTCTTATTGTCTTTCTTGTGTTTTAAGCTTTGTTCTAAGCTCTGTTCTAAGCCCTGTGAATGTCGTAACCTTAAGCTCATCTTCACTCTTTCACTGTAGATTAGATCAGAGCGCACATCAGCAAACCAGACTCCCAATGAAACCATTATTGACGCTTCGCTTATCTTGCCTTCGAAACAAAATGGGGCTCGGTCACTGCCGCCCTGCAGGGGGCTCAGAAACAAACACTGTCACAGTGAGTAAACGTCAGCTGGTTACGGCTTCACTGTTTGGCGCGGTTACGCTGGGAAGCACGCTGGTTGGCGCGCCTGCTGCCTCTGCAAATGCAGACTTCTTTGGCTGCACGACAGGCATGATGGATGCAGGCATTTCGGAAGAAGCTGCACTCACGGCCTGTAGCGCCGCTAGGTACCCTGATGAGTTAGGCGCCTGTGTTGTTGATGTTAGCGAATTTACGGGGCTATCGGCTAATAGTGCTTTGTTGATATGTCAGCGATCGCGCCGACCCGATGAAGTGGCAAACTGCACTATTAATATTCACTCGGCTCTGCTAGATAGCCCATCGACAAAGGTGCTTGAGAACTGCGGCAGCAGCCTACTCCCCGAACGCTACGGCACCTGCGTTGTCGATATTGCTGAGGCGACAGATGCTGTTCTCGACGTGGCACTAGACCAGTGCATTAATGCAGGCTATCGGCCCTGGAGGATTCAGCCACGTCTGTAACCCCCATTCCACCTGCTCTCTAGCCATCTCACTCACTCTCTATGTGGGCGGCACGACTAAAACTTAAGGTGCAGCTTTTGCGGCTTCGGCGCTGACTGTGGCTCTGGCTGTTAGGTTCAGTGCATTTTCTGACTGTGGCGAGAGCGTTAGTGCTTGGTTGCCTGCGACTAGCGCTTCCTCAGGCCGGTTTAGCGCGAGCAAAACATCGCCTTTCATCACCCACAAATCTGCCATGTCTGGATCTTCCTTGAGCCCTTGCTCCACGAGTTCAAGGGCTTCAGGATAGTGCTCTTTGCCAATGAATGCATTGGCTTTGTGATACTGCAGCGTTGGGTGAGTCGGGTTTACAGGCTCTAACTGGTGCAGCACTTTTAGGGCTCTATCGTACTCGGCGTTACCCGTTAAAAAGGCAGCCGCCAAAATTACATCGACAAAATCAAGTTCTTCGGCTCCGGCGACTCGGGCGCAGACTTCTAGGCCTTCGTTGGATTGTCCTTGTACTTGGGTGATGCGATCGCAATGACTCCATTGCGCTTCGCTGGTATCTAACCCCAATCCCTCAGCCTGTTTGTATAGTGCGATCGCCTGCGGATACTCACCGGCCAACATTTTCTCTTCGGCCTGCTCTGCCAAGTCATAGGCCGTCTGAGGAATGTCAGCAGGCGCTGTATTCGCATCATCACCACCAGACATCGCTAAACTACCGGGCGGCATAATCACCACTGGCCCTTCAATCACAGCGCCGCCATTAGACCAGCCTGCGTTTGGATTGTCAGCAGCCTCTAGACGATTGCCCGAGCTGAAATCTGCATTCTCTTGTGAATCGCTGACAGCCCGCGTTTCACTCACCAAGCTATCGGTAAAAGGACTAAGCACAAGCGTCCAAGCCATCGTGGCGCCTACAGCCAGCACAGCGCTCAATGCTGCGCCTAAGACCACTTTTGGTCGATGCCGAGCGAGCCAATGAGGCGGCAGCTGCTCAACTGGCGGTGACGGCTGAGCCACGGGTGATTTCGCCTGCACAGCGGCAGGCGGCGTCATTGCCGCTGCAAAAGGTTGAGTTAAGGGTAGATTTGCAGCAGCAGGCGGAGCCGCTGTCGCTGGAGGCGATGGCGCTGTCGATGTATAAGCCATTGGGGCGACGGTCGCCAGCGTCTGTGTAGGTAGAGAAGTAGGTAAAGAAGCAGGTAGAGAAGTATCCGGAGAAATAGGTAAAGAAATAGGTAGAGAGCGGAGCGCCTCTAAAGCTTTTTCTCCATTGGGATAGCGGCTGCGGAAGTCGTAGCGCACCATTGTACTTAGCAGGTTTGCGAAGGCATCGCTGATGTGGGGAGCGTGCGATCGCCACTCAATTTCCCCAGTCTCATCATCGTGATCTAGCTGCCAAGAGGGCAGGCCCGTCACCGCCTGAATCGCGATTTTGCCAGCGGCATAGATATCACTGCTAAAGCGAGGCTTACCGCTCTGTTGCTCGGAGGGCATGTATCCCGGCGTCCCAATTGCCACCGTCAAGCTAGAACGCTCGGTCGGCTTGATGGCCGTCTTATCTAGCTTTTGAAGGGTGGATTGTTGAACAGATTTCACCGCGCCAAAGTCGATGAGGACAATGCGTCCGTCGGCTTCTCGCCAGAGCAGATTGTCGGGTTTAATGTCGCGGTGGATGACGCGTTTTTGGTGGACGAAGGCGAGAATTTGGAGCAGGTCTTGGAGGAGTGCGATCGCCTGCGCTTCTGGCCAAGGCTGACCGATGAGGATGCGATCGCTCAATGGTTTCGCCTCTATCAGCTCCTGGGCCAGATAAAATTCAGTGGGCTGGCCCGGCTGATTTTCTTCGAAGTGGGCCAGCAGTCTAGGAATTTGTGGATGTTCGCCTAGGGCGTACAGGACTTTAGCTTCTTGGTCAAAGAGGCGCTGGGCAATGGCCACGGCTCCCGGTGCACTCATAGCTAGCTTTAGCTGCTTGACTACGCACAGTGGCTGTCCTGGCAGGTGTAAATCACGGGCAACAAAGGTATGGCCAAACCCACCAGCTGCCAGCTCACGGACAATTTCATAATGGCCGCCTAGCACCTGCGGAATACCGACCGAATTGTTTCCTGCCACGGCTGTGCAACCCCATCCTAGATGTCCCTAATTAAATGCAGCATTCCCTTCTTTCAAGGATCCAGGCCACAAAAAAAGATTCCGGAATGCCGCTACTGCCGAGCGACTTTGAACAATAAGAACAGACCTGCACTCAGGCCCAAAAATAGGGGCAGCCAACCGGCAAGAAACGGACTCACCACACCGGCCTCACCCATGGCAGAAGTAATAAAGCTCAGCAAATAGTAGCCAAAAATAATTACCACGCTGATGCCAAAGCTCGTTGCCTTACCCGTTCGCTGGGGCCGCACGCCTACCGCCGAGCCCACCAGACCAAACACCACACAGGCAAACGGAATCGCATACTTACGCTGAATCGCCACTGCCAGTTTGCGAACGGCCTTGTCATCGCCCGTCTGCTTCAGGATGTTCATGTACGCCCGCGCTTCTGTGATGTTCATTTCCTCTTCTCGCTTTGGGCGCTTAGCCAAATCTAGCGGCGTCCTAGGCAGCTGCAGATCTTGCTTTTCAAAGCGAATAATTTGGCGAAAAGATCCGTTGGGCGAAACGGCGTAAATAGTGCCATTTGAAAACTCCCACAGGTTACGCGAAAAGTCCCAGCTCGCCGAGTCAGCGCTCACAATTTGCTTGAGGCCGTCTTCCGACTCGTCCTGAGAAAAATCCACTACGGTAATATCTCGCATGGTCTTGCCATCAAAATTGCGCGCGTAGAAAAACCGCTGCAGCACATTCCCTTCACCATCGGGAGACGGCGCCTGCTGCTGAAAGACGATATTGCCTTCCTTAAAGGGAGGCTTCTCCTCGTCTAAGGCTCTTGCCAGCAGTATCGCCGCCCGCTGAGTACTCGCCGGGGCCACCACTTCATTGACAAAAAAGCTCATCCCCGTGATGAACAAGCTCAGCACAATGGCAGGCACCACAATGCGGTTTACGCTCACCCCGCAGCCCCGCATGGCAATCAGCTCACTATCGCTCGAAAAGCGGCTGTAGGTCATCATCGTCGCTAGCAACGTAGACATGGGAAATGCCAGCACCGTAAACGTTGGCAGGCTGAGGAAAAAAATCTCAAACGCCAGCGTTGCTGGTAAGCCTGCTTCGGCCACCTTACGAATGAGTTCAAACAGGGCACCGATAGAGACCGCAATAGAGGAAAAGGCACCCACCCCAAACAAAAAAGGCAGGGTCAGCTCACGGGCAATGTAGCGATCCATGATGGACACGCGGGGCAGCCAGCCAGCGAGGCGTTGAGTAAAAGTTGGCGAGGAAGTAGAAGTCATCTTTACAGCTTAAAGTCGTCGCCTAGGTAATATTGACGCACCAGTGGATTGTCAGCGAGGTCATCGGCATTGCCAGAAGCAAGGATTTGCCCCTCGCTCATGATGTAGGCCCGGTCGATAATTTGCAGGGTTTCTCGAACATTGTGATCGGTAATGAGCACGCCCATGTTGCGATCGCGTAACTCAGCCACAATCGTTTGAATCTCCGACACCGCAATCGGGTCTACCCCCGCAAACGGCTCATCCAAAAACAAAAACTTCGGTCCCTCTGTTCCCGATGCCAACGCCCGCGCCAGCTCCGTCCGTCGCCGCTCACCACCACTTACCTGGATGCCCAGAGAACTGGCGACTTTTTCCAGTCGAAACTCTTTGAGTAGCGATCGCATCCGATCATCACGCTCATGGAACGGCACCCCCGTCTGCTCCATCACCAAGCGCAAATTGTCACGAACGCTCAGATTGCGAAAAATGCTGGCCTCTTGGGCCAAATAACCAATGCCCAGCCGGGCCCGCTGATACATCGGCAGCGACGTAATATCCTGATTGCCTAGCCACACAGCCCCCTTATCCGGCTGCACTAGTCCCGTCGCCATATAAAACGTCGTCGTCTTACCTGCCCCGTTGGGCCCCAGCAGGCCCACGATTTCACCCTGAGCAACCGTCAGCGACACCCCTTTGACCACAGCCCGCTTGCCATAGGTCTTCTGCACATTATCCAGCGCAAGCTTCAGCGACGGCTCAGCCGTCACAGCATCCAGTGAGCCCGAGTTAACCACAGGTGACGTCATGACAAAAATCAGGAATCGGAGCAGATATGAGCCGATAGTCAAGGGTCACTATCTACTAAACTCACTCGTTCAATAATGACTTAAATAGTGGCTAATTATTACCACTAATTGAACTCAGCTCATCTGGCAGCTCCGCCGGAGGCGTCGGAATCGACAGCGGCGCAGGGCCCGCAGGTGCATCTATAGGTGCATCTACAGTGGGCTCAGCCGGGGGCGGCTCCGGCAGCTGATACACCGCCTCTACTTGATTTCCGTCACTTGGCGTCGCCACAAATCGCCCCTCCTCAATGAGGTAGGTCACCGTCTCCGCTTGCAGCGTATTGCCCTCTTGAATCACATCCACATTGCCACTGAGCACAATTCGCTGCTCTCGGCTGTAGTACTGCGCCTGCGCCGACGTCGCAAAAATCTGGCGACTTGGGTAATCGATGCGTACATTGCCGATGGCCGTTACGACCCCCGTATTTGAGTTTGCCTCTACTCGTGAGGCCTTCATTTGAATAGAGCCGCCGCTGGATTGCGCTGCGACTTGAGAGGTCGTTGGCAGCAAAAGAGGTAAGGCAAAGGCAAGTACAAGACCGAGGGCAGCCCGCTGTATGCCTTTTGTGATAGCGGACTTTTTCAGGGACGACTTTTTCAGGGACAACTTTTTCGGGGACGACTTTTTCAGGGACATAGTGTGCGATCGCGATTGCAAAATTCTTAAGACGATAGGCAAACGTATTGCCATACTAGATAGCTTTCGAGCGAGCGGTTTGGAGGCTCAGGCCGCTTTGGCAATTGGAGAGGGATTAATCCTTACAGCCCGCTTCACCATCACCTGCTTCACCATCACCCTCTCCACTATCAACTTTATTCACTCTCGGTAGCGCCCTCGGCATCTGCTTCATCAACCCTTCCAATCCATCTTCACCCACCGCCTGCACCAACTCCAACCACTCAAACGCCTGATCCACCAAATCCTCTACATCTATCCCCTCATAGCTCGGCTCAAACCGCCTCAACCGACCAATTCCCTCCCCCAACAAAATCGCCCCGCCCCGCCAGTTGAGATTCCCAAGATGATAAAACGCCACCGCAATCTGCAAAATCCCCTGATAAAACGGCTTCTCAGCCTGATCCACCGCCATCCAAATCGCCTCCAACGTATCGTGACAGGCATAAAACTGGCCCGAATTAAACTCATCAATACCCTTCTGGAAAAATAACAAGAGCATCTGATGTTCAGATGAGGGAACCGCCTGATGGTCTTCAGCAGAAGTGGGCATAGTGAACTTATCCAGCTAATTTCAAGTTTTCTTGATTGGGCTTTTATTTTTACCAAAAGCTGTCTTTACCAAAAGCTGTTTTTGCCAAAAGCAGGGAAACGCCACCCACCATCAAACCGCAACGCTCTCCCATGGCAAAAATGCCGCCCCAAACGGGACACAGGCAACTTTCCTTACCAGAAACCAGTCGGAAATTTTAGGGGAATTGGCACATTAGTCACAAATCTTAAGGCTGAGGTGATATCCTCCGAACTTAGGAGCGGCTGATGCTAAAAGCCCAATCAGATTCAGCAGTTTTGCAGCAGTCGATTTGTAGTGTAGAGAGTGAAAATCATGGTGAGTTCCCCCATTAAAGGTAACCGACCTAGCGACCAAAAAAGCACAGAAACAGGCGCGACCCCTCCGGCCCCTCGCTCATCTATCGCTAACACTCAAAACCCCCTAAAAAACACCCTGAAAAACACCTTGAAAACCTGCACCCTCGGCACCCTCCCAACCACGCCCCTCTTCGGCACCGACGGCATCCGAGGCAAAGCAGGCACCCTCCTCACGGCCCCCCTTGCCACCCAAGTCGGCTTCTGGGCCGGTCAAGTCCTCCAAGCACGCGGCGAAAACGGCCCCATCATCATCGGCCAAGACTCCCGTACCTCTAGCGACATGCTCTCTGCAGGTCTGGCTGCAGGCCTCACCACCGCCGGACTAGAAGTGTGGAATCTAGGCCTTTGCCCCACCGCCGCCGTCGCCCACCTAGCCGCAGGCAACGCCGGTGGCATCATGATTTCCGCCAGCCATAATCCCCCCGCAGACAACGGCATCAAATTTTTCAACTCCCAGGGCACCAAGCTCTCTGCCACCATTCAAAAAGACATCGAAGCCGCCCTACGCAATCAGCAAATTCCAGGCGGCAGTCTTTCTGCTGAGTCTACCTGCACCAATCAATGGGGCCGTATTTATCAGCGCCCTGATTTAGTTGAGCGCTACGTAGACTTTCTCCATCAGCCATTCCAACCCCATCCTGACCTGAGCGGTTTAAAGATTGTGCTCGATTTGGCCTGGGGCGCGGCCACTCGAGTGGCCAAGCAAGTCTTTGAAGCGACGGGCGCAGACGTTGAGATTTTGCATGGTCTGCCAGATGGCGATCGCATCAATGTAAACTGCGGCTCCACCCACCTAGAATCGCTAAAAGCCGCCGTGGCCGAACGTCAAGCCGACATCGGCTTTGCCTTCGATGGTGACGCCGACCGCGTCATGGCCGTAGACTCTCAAGGGCGAGTCATCGATGGCGACTACATTTTGTACTTCTGGGGCCAAACCCTTCAGCAAGCGGGCAAGCTACCCAACAACACCATTATCTCCACCGTAATGGCGAATCTTGGCTTCGAACGCGCCTGGGAACAGCGCGGCGGCACCCTAGTGCGCACAAAAGTAGGCGACCAGCACGTCCATGCAGAAATGGTAAACCAGGGCGCAATGCTGGGTGGTGAGCAGTCTGGTCATATCTTGTGTCATCACTACAGCCTCACGGGCGACGGCATTTTGACCGCGCTGCACCTAGCAGATTTACTCAAGCAGGCCGGATGTTCGTTACCTGAGCTAGTGGCACAGAGCTTTGAGACCTATCCGCAAAGGTTAGAGAACGTTCGGGTAGAAGATCCCTCTGTGCGGCGTAACTGGCAGAGCTGCGACGCTTTGCAGAGTGCGATCGCACAAGCAGAAAGTGCCATGGGCGATCAGGGCCGCGTCCTCGTGCGCGCCTCTGGCACCGAACCCCTCATCCGCGTCATGGTCGAAGCAGTCAATTCAGAGCTGGTCGATCACTGGACAGATACACTTGCAGCCAAGGTCTCACAGCACTTGGCATAACACCATCACCTGCCCACCTGAGCCAATCGCTCAAGCACCCAAGCAAACCCAAGCTACGCCCAAATCCAATGCCTCTCGCAATGTAAAGATTTGCTAAGCTACTGGGGTTTGTGTTATTTCTGGGGTGAGTACTCAGGAAGTATTTATACCCATTTAGCCAGCGATATGACGGCGACGATTTCTCCATCACAGCCTCCCCATCAGCCTGTGGTTGCGCAGCCAACCAAATTACTGACGGCTACCGTTCGCACCCATCCCAAAAAAGTCATTGCCATCGGCGATAGCTTGGTATACGGCTATGGCGATAGCGAAGGCGGCGGCTGGGTTGATCGGCTACGGCTGAAGTGGATGAATCCGAATGAACCTGGACCCGTTCTTTACAATTTAGGGATTCGGGGAGACGGCGTTAAGCAGGTAGCCAAGCGGTTGGAGCGGGAGTTTTGCGATCGCGGCGAATTGCGCCACCGCACACCCGATGTTTTAATCCTGTCCTTTGGGGTCAACGATTCGGCTCGTGCTGGCCATGCAAACGGTCGCCCCGTTACCGACCTTGGCACCTTTGAGCTAGCCGTCGAGCAGCTGTTGAAGCAGGCATGTACCTGGTGCCCAGTTTATTTTGTCGGCATGGTTCCCGTAAACGAAGCCGCGATGCCGTTTGCGAATATTTTGCACTTCTCCCAGGCCGAACAGCAGCGCTATCGAGACATTACGCGCAGGCTATGCGCAGAAAATAACGTTCCTTATTTGGATATTTTTGAGCAGTGGAGTCAGCAGGGCCATGAGTGGGTATGCGATCGCCTCTGCAAAGACGGCATCCATCCAAACGTCCTGGGCTACCGTACTATTTTGCAAGCGGTTCAATCTTGGCAGCCATTGATGACGGCCATCCAATAGGTAGTTGAGCTGGCCAGCGGCAGCTTATAGCAATCTGCACTAAGCTTGTTGCACCTGGTACAGCTACAGTCCTTGTTCTACAAAGCTTAGTGCTAGGGCAAGCGCTAACATGTTGGTATGACTACTTTCTCGCCACGACAGAAAGCAATAAACGTGCCACCACTTGAGAATGGCGATCGCCTCTCACGCTCAGAGTTTGAGCGGCGCTACTCTGCTATGCCAGAAGTCAAAAAAGCGGAACTCATTGAAGGCATCGTTTACATGGCATCGCCGCTTCGACATCAGCCACATGGTAAACCTCACTTTCGTCTCATCACCTGGCTTGGCATTACGGTCTCTAACCCAATGGCTTTGAAAATGAAAATCGTTATCTTCAAAGCGGCAAGTCCAGTCTTTATTAGTCTTGCTGATTGGAGAATTGGTAGGCGCCGATGAATGAAAGTGCGATCGCAAACCCCAGCACAAACGAATCCTACGATCATTGGAGATATCGACGCAAAAACTCCAGCTGATTGTGCATGGATTCAGCCGATTTTCCCAGCACCAAATTAGAAAGTCCCTTCAGCTATTCGCCGATGGAATAATCCTGCGCTAAAAGCGCGATGCCCGCGTGGGCTTCATTCCCCACCCAAAAAGCTTTATGCAGCTTACAAAAGTCAGCAATATTGTGACTGTATAATACTCGATTTTTTGCCGTAGCCAGCCGTAGCTGAACCTCATCTGTTTGTCCAGATGTCTGCGTATCATTAACGCTTAGCACATCAATATTGCGAGCCCGAAGAGCAAGTATCAAGGCTTGCTGCATTGAATCTTCATCAATATACAGACGAATCTGGCTCATGCCTCATAACCTGAATGTTCAGCTTCTAACCGCTTGGCTTCTACCGCCTGAGCAGTCAAATCATCTTCTATGTCCTGTCGATTCGCATGGTAGTAAGACAGTGCTGCATAAACCTCTGCCAAAGATAAATGCCCAAACTGAGCAGCGATTTCTTCTGCATTCAATCCCTTTTTGTATCGAAAGGCGATAGTACGCACCATCACGCCCTTATTTAGGATGTGAGGATTGTCCCCATGTAGGCCGGGTGTAGACGTAATTAGAGTACCAATATCAGTCGTTGTGGTAGCCATAGTCCAACGTTTTACAAGCGTGTTGTCTCCAGCGCTATTCTATCTAGACCTCATCAGTCTTGCTGGTTAGAGAATTGGTAGGCACCGATGAGTGAGAGTGCGATCGCAAACCCCAGCAAAATCGGAATGCTATACCAAGGGAACTCCCCCAAAGACTTATATGCGACTGCCCGTAAACCCACCGTTGTATAAGTCAGCGGCAACGCATACACAATCGGCTTCAGCGCAGCAGGCAGCGTCGTTGGGTCAAAAAACGTGCCGCCTAAAAACGACATCGGCACAATCAAAAAATTATTAAACAGGCCAACGCTCTCCAGCGACTTCACATTCAGCCCCACAATCACACCTAGGCCTGCAAACACCGCACAGTTTAAGATCACCAGCAAAATAAACAGCGGATTCAAAAAGCTCCACACATCGCGTGTAAATAGCACCGCCACCAAAATCACCGCCGAGGCCGTCATCAGCCCGCGTACAATACCCGCCAGCATTTTCCCCAAGTGAAGCGCCAGTGGATGAATCGGATAGAGCAGCATCTCTTCAAATGTTTTAGAAAACAGCCGCTCACCGCAAATCGAAAACGTTGTCCCTCCAAAGCTAATCACCATAGAAGAAAGCGCCACCATCCCCGGCAAAATAAACTCTAAATAGCTATCTCCCGCCGTCGGCGTACTCACCTTATCGAGCGAGCTACCGAGCCCCAGCCCAAACGCCAAAATATAGATTAACGGCGACACCAACCCAGACGCAGCTACCTGCGGAATTCGCACCCGCAAATCCAGCCAATCCCCCCAAAAAACGGTCAACGTATCAGACAGCAAAGTACGCAGAGCGGTCTTCGGAAACTTAAAAGCAGTTTTCACAAGAAATAGTCAGGCCCGTCAGACCCAAAGCTTAAAAAATAATTGACTATTTCTTATTGTGCCGCTATTCGTGCGTATGACCTAGCCCTTAAGGCAAAGGCTGACCAAAAGGAATGGGTTCAGGCCAGCGATTCACATTACTTGGCGTCACCTCCACAGCTTCATCAGCAAAGGTTTCTGCCTCCGCTTCTACCTCGGCATTAACGGCCTCAGACTCAATACTGGCAATTCGCTCCTCCAAGACAGGAGACTCAGCCTCAGTAACTTCCGCCTCTGGTAAAGCCGGTACCATTTCAGGCACAGAAACAGCCGCTGGCGACGTCAAGACTTCATTCGCTTCCAATACAGGCAGCGTAGTCGTGGAGGGGTCTGATATAGGGGGTGCTGGAGCCAACGTCGCAGCATCAGACTGAGGACTCGTCGCAGCATTCAAATCACCTAAGAAAGGCGGCTCTACGGGAATAACTTCGACCTCAACGGCTGCAACAGCCTCTTCTTCCGCTTCCACTACAGGCTCGCTGACGACAGCCTCTGGTTCGGCTACTCCTGGTACCGCTTCCGGCGCAACTTCTGGCGCAACTTCTGGCGCAACTTCTGGCAACACAATCGATGGCACCTCCACCACAGGCAAAGGCGGTACGCTCACCGCTTCATCCAACGGCATCGCTGGTTCCAACACAGGCAAATCAGAAAAATCAGCCTGAGCCACCTCAGCAGCAGGCATCCTCAAGCTACTGGCTGAGCCTGCCGTAGGAACGGGAGCCAATTGCCCCGATGCCGTACTCGAAGGCACTGGCGCCAGGGTCGGCAACTCAGACACAGACTGGCTCGCCGCTTGCCGACTGGCTGCCATCAGCGCGGGCCGAAGCTGCCACTGCTGCTCACCCTGCTCCGTCACCGTCAGCGGCAGCGCCTGCTGCGTAGAGGCCAGCACCGTCCCAGCGGTAAACTCCACCACCATCCACACGGTTTCAGGCGTCGCCTGCTCTAGCACAATACTTTCGACCACGCCATCATTGACCTGCTGACCCATCACATCGCCTACCTGGGTATCTGGTAGCTCCAGCAGCAGCTGGTCAGGCGCAACGACGGAGACTCTGGGCAGCACATCATCGGGCAACGTCAGGGTCAGCACTTGGGTTTGTTCGTTATAGCCCCATTCGGTAATTTCCTCGGCCATGGCAGACTGTCGCCCACCCATGCCAGCTAGCAGCCCCAGGGTCAGCGCCATTACCACCCCAGCAGGGTTTATACCTGCGAGGCGTAATACGACCCGACTCAAAAAGCTCAATCGACCGCACTGACCTGATTTGCTGCCCATGATAGTCGCGTCCATCAATCAAATTCAATGTAAGGATACGCCAAATCAAAAAAACTCAACAGGTTAATTTTCAGGAAATCATTAGCTTCTGCCAAAAAAAATCAATATATTCTCGGATTTAATTCGCCATCATAGGAGTGAGC
>JBCBKQ010000090.1:0-20998 GCA_038521595.1 Cyanobacteria bacterium J06627_28
CAGAAATGTTGAAAAGAGAAGGCTTGCATCAAAGGTTCCCAATATGACTGGTGAATCATCTCTTTTCTATGCCTTGCTATTTTTGGGGTTTTGCTGATGTTTCGCCAAAAATCGATCTAAGCGATTAGCAAAGTTAGCCTTGTCTCGATTATTTAAAGGCGGCGGCCCACCACCCACTGGCTCTGCGCCGCCTCGAAACGATTCCAAAAGATTTCTCACTGACAGGCGATCGCCAATATTTCGGGAGGTGTATTCTTCACCCCTCGGATTGAACACGTATCCACCATGCTCAAGCACCTTGGCTGCCAGTGGAATATCTGCGGTAATGACCAAATCGCCCGCCGCCAACAGCTCAACAATTTTATTATCTGCCCCGTCAAAGCCTGATGGCACAACCAGCATTTCCACATAGGCAGGTACCTGCACTGGCTGGTTGGCCACCAGCGTCAGCGGGCAGTTTGTTCGCTTTGCCGCACGAAACAAGATTTCTTTGATTGCATTGGGGCAGGCATCTGCATCGACCCATATTTTCATCTGAAGGCTCTGTTGATTTGCTTTCTGTTAATTTGTTTTCTGTCGATCTGCTTTCTGTAGATTTGCTGAGAGGCCAAAGTGAACTTCATGAAATAGTCAGTAAGGTTGGTCGATTGTACCCATGCTGCTTTTTTGAGTGGTGACCTAGGCTAGGGGGCAGTCATGCCCTTCCCTATTATGCTACTGCCGTCACTATCCCTTCTAAAAAGCAAGCTAAAAGACAAGCTAAAAAATCAGATGCTGTGCCGGGCGAGTGGGCTAGGCCTAGTGGCGCTAATGGTGACGCTGCCCGTATCTGCCGCTCAGCCAGAAACGTTTGAGCAGCTGATGGATGTGGGTTACCGGGCCTCTAGCCAGGGCGACTTTAATACGGCGTTAATCAATTTTCGACGGGCGCTAGTGCTAAGGCCCAATCATCCATACGCTTCAGCTGCTGCTGACAATATGGCGTACTACATAGAGCACGCCCGGTTCTCTGCACGGCAGTGGGAAATCGACCAGCTAGAATCTCGCCTAGCCAGAGCCGTAGCGGCCAATGATTGGGTATGTGCGGCAACGACCATAGACGAGCTAACGATGTACACAGAACCCAATTCACTAAACCGAGAGCGCCTGATTGGTCAGCGTGGTGAAGTGAGTGGCCTACTTGATATGCGCCTAAACCATGAGGCGTGGTCCACAGTATGCGGTACCCAGCGCCCCGTTTATTGAGGGTATAAGTACGGCTCAGTGGGCTCTGCTGATTGATAGCTGTGCGATTCATTGCAACTGAAGTTAAGATTTGTTACATTGGCATTGTTAACGTAACTTAATAAATGCTGTCAATGAATTGACTCAGCAGCATTTTTAGGTGGTCTGCAGTGGTGTGACAGTTCCGATGGATGCTTATCAACTTGGCGCTCGTGCATTGCTCACGTCGTATGCCGACGGTTGTCGAAATTTTGAACGAATAGATCTAAAGGAGTGCTACCTGGTTGAGCTGTATTTGCCAGAGGCGCAGCTTTGTCGGGCAGATTTTACGTCTGCTATTTTAGAGCGCAGCTGCCTAGATCGCGCTGATCTGACCGAGGCAATGATGTGGCGCACTCAGCTACCCCAGGCCAGCTTGCTGTGGGCAAATTTTCATCAGGCCGTGATGGTGCGCTGTGATCTGACGCAGGCAAACCTGAGTGGTGCCTGTTTACACCGTAGTGATCTACGACTGGCGAATTTACAACGTGCCAACTTGGCAGGTGCTGATTTGCGCGGTGCGAAACTTTGCTACAGCGACCTGCGCGGTGCTGATCTGACGGGCGCTGACCTGACCGGGGCCGATTTGACGGGTGCAAAGCTGCGTGGCGCTTGTCTGAAGGCGGTATGTTGGCGAGCTGCTGTGCTGAATGCTGACCAGCTAGCGGTTAGCTCACAGGTGCCAGCGGCTGCTCTAGCCGACGGCCGCCAGCCGTCAGTAAAGGCTGATGACCGTCAGTCAGAGCAGCGCTCACTGACGGCTGTGTAGGCCCTCTCTTTTTTACTTTTTCGTTTTTACCTTTTCTTTTTTACTAAGCTTGTCTTCTTCGATTTGTTTTCTTGGGGCTTAGAAAGTACTCTTAGCGTGCCTTAGAATGCTGGAGTTGTTCAATCTGTCTGCCGCAAGTTATCTGTGCGATGCTGGTCGTCTTTAGTTCTGGAGTTTATGGAATTTTATCGTTGGAAGGGTTACCAATGTGCGTATGAGACGATTGGTGGCTTAGTTGGTGGATCAATTGGTGGATCAGCAGAGAAGATGGAAAAGATGGTCGCGGCAAAAGAGCGTTTCGCGACTGCCGAATCGATGCCTGCATTGCTTTTGATTCATCCTATTGGTGTGGGCCTGTCGCGCGATTTTTGGTCTCCTTTTATTCAGCAGTGCGCTGATGTCGAGCTGGAAAATCCTGTTTATAACCTGGATCTGCTGGGCTGTGGCGATAGTGATATGCCACAGCGACCTTATAGGCCGCAGGACTGGGCGGAGCAGATTGCTTATTTTATTGAAACTGTGGCGAAAGGGCCGGTGGTCTTGGTGGTGCAGGGGGCGCTGCTGCCAGTGGCGGTGAAGCTAATGAAGCTTCCTGAGGCCTCGCAGGTGAGGGGGATGGTGCTGTCTGGGCCACCGGCTTGGCCACTGATGACCGCTCAAACGCCTGAGTGGAAAACAAAGCTAGTATGGTCTCTATTTGCGTCGCTGTTAGGCAATGCGTTTTATCGGTATGCCCGCCGAGAGTCTTTTTTGGAGTCTTTTTCTCGGCGGCAGCTGTTTGGCTCGGCTGATGACGTGACGACAGACTGGCTTGCGATGCTCCATGAGGGCTCGCGAGATATGAACAGCCGATATGCGGTGTTTTCTTTTTTGGCAGGGTTTTGGCGGCAGGACTATAGTGGTGCGATCGCCCGCATTCAGCAACCTGTTCTCATTGTCATGGGTGAAGAGGCCACCACCATCGACCGCAAGGTCTCGAAAAAAGTAGACCAGCCGGTAAGTGTTAAGCCTACGCCAGAGTCAAACCAAAAGCGGTTGCAAGCCTACCTAGACCATTTCCCCCGTGCTCAAGGCGTGAGCATCCCAGGGCGAAATGTGCTGCCCTATGAGTCCACAAAGGACTTTGTTGATGTGGTGGCAAGCTTTCTAAAGGAAGACGTTTAGACGACGTGGTTTAGACGACGTGGTTTAGACGACGTGGTTTAGACGACGTGGTTTAGTTACTTTCTGTTGTTTCCTCGCTGTTGGTTTCGGCATTGTCAGTACCCTCTGTTGTTTCAGTAGCCTCATCAGTTTGTTCTGTGTCTGTTTCGCTGTTGTCTTCGGCTGGAACAGGCGGGAGATCGCTATTTTCTGTGGGCTCAGTTTCTGCAGCAGTCGGTGGCTCAACAACGCTGTCGACCGAGGCCGCCAGCTGAAAATCAATCGGTTGGGCTGAGCGATTGACAACAACAATTTCGTAGTAGCCTGTCTGATCAATGTTGCCAGACCAGGTGACTTGCTCCGAATCAGCAAAGATAGTTGTGTTGCTTTCACTATCGTTTAGCTGACCGTTGGGCCGATATAGAGAGAAAAGTGTGCTATCTGATGGAGCATTGAGGTTTAGTCGGAGTATTTGGCCAGCGGAGAGCTGAAGCGTATAGACACGGCCTTCACCAGCACTGAGCCTGCCGTTCAAGTCTTGGCGTGTGATGTTGTCAATGCCGATTTGAATGTTTTCGCTAGCGCCACCGGATGCGATCGCACGGGCCTTGTCCTCTGCGATCGCATAATACAGCTGACCCATGGGCTTTTCTAAAAAGTCGTCATCTGCTGCGGGGCCAAATAAACTAATGAACTTGGCATCGGTTAGGTCGTCTAGCGATCGCATACTGGCGTTAACCGCATCTATCTGAGACTGCCAACGGGTGCGATCGCTGCCACTGTAATTACCCAACCCATCCAAACTACGCTGACTAAAGTTGTTTTCCAACTTTTCCAGCGTCTCCAAGGCAATATGATCCCACCGAATGCGCAGAGGTTCATCTTCTGGAGCGTTGCTAAGTGCCTTTCTCCCACCGCCTGGGCCGCTCCTTTCTAGGTCCGGGTAAGCCGTATAAAACCGCTGGTCGATTAGTCGATCAAAGGTGTTTTGGTTAATGGCGAGGGCTTCTCGGCGGCTGCGAATTTCCTGCCTGCGAATACTCTCTTCAATGGAAAAGTCTCCTTCTTGGTAGTCAACGGTTTCTCCAACTGGAGTGCGAGCCGGTACTGGATTATCCGCTGCTGGTGCAGAGGGAGATCTGAGCAATCTGGCCCAGCCAAAGAGCAAAATCGTGCCGATAGTGCCGAGTAATATCAGCAGCGCATAGAGTGCTTGCTTAGAATCGTTTTTGATGATTCCTTCGCCGTCTGCTGGAATGACAGGCTCGTGGGTGTTGGCCTCTGTGGCGATGGTTTCGTAGGTGGAGCGCACAGCGGTCGTGTTTTCTAAAATGGGTGCCTCGGCGTCTAGCTCGCCCATGGTGTTGATTGCGTTCATTGCACCTGTTGCCGCGACAGCGCCGCCCACCGCCATCATCGGAACGGCGAGCGTTTCCTCGTAGCCATCATCTGTTTCAACGGCGACAAAGGTGCTGTCAATCGGCCCATCGTCACTGTAAAAAGAGCCGTTGTTATCAATTGGCTGCACTGGCGTATCTACCACTGCGTCGGCTGCAGATGCATTAGCAGAGACGGCATCAGACGTATCGCTAAGTGCCGCCAGCACTGCATCCGCGCTTGAATACCGTTCGTTTGGCTGAGCTGACAGCATTCTTTTTAGAATTCTGCCGAGTTCGGGCGTCAGGTGCTCAAACCCTGTCCAGGTATTGTCGCTAGGGTCGTGCAGTGCTTTGGCGGCTTTGCCAGTGGCCAGCACCAGCAGCGTAGCGGCAAGCCCGTATAGGTCGCGGCTGTGGTCTACGCTTTCTATGGCGAACTGCTCTGGCGGTACATAGCCTGCGGTGCCAACGCTAGCTATGGCGGGGCCAGCGCCCTCAATCCCCAGCTGCGCCCGCACGGCAGCTGCGATTTCCTGTAGGCTGCCGAAATTAATCAGTACTGGGGCACCGTCATTCTGGCGTAAGACCACATTCTCTGGGCAAATGTCTTTGTGTACGATGCCTGAATGATGGCAATGAGAGAGAACAGGCAGTAGCTCGTACAGCAGCTGAGAGATTTCAGTTTCACGAAAGTGAGCATTGGCCCGCTGCCGAGTTTGCAAAATTTTGGCGTAGCTGGTTCCTTCAATGTATTCCTGTCTGAAAAACAGCTGACTACTGGTCTCAGTATCGACCTGTAAAAGTGGGTAAACCTGGGAGACTTGCCCATGTCGCAGCTCATAAAAGGCGCTGGCTTTTTCGTCGAAAAGCGCTTTGGCTTTGGTCAGCGTGGCCGCATCTACCACCTGAGGCAAAAATTCTCTGATGGCATACAGCGTTTCATCCGAGCTTTGGCCCGTTGAACTGAGTGCTTTGGCTAGATAGGCCTGGCCAAACTCGCTGTAGCCGAACTTGCTATGGCCGTAGTGAGTTTGGCCAAGCTCACGAATGATTCGATACTGCTCACCCAGGAGTGAATTTGACTGGCTTCCAGATAGCCCCAAGCCACCACCTGTATTCATCACGACTGCTCCCTAGCCATACTTACATCCATATACACTAGCGGGTTTTGTCAAAACCTACGACGGGGGGATAAATTGGCGGGCAATTTCTAGTGTATTTTTAGATTTGCTTAGGCTTTCTGTCGATGGGTTTCGAGGTTGCGTAATGAACTCTTTGGGTCGCCACATTTTAGTGGAGTTTCATGGCTGCTGCGCCGAAATTTTGAATGACGTGCCGCGCATTGAGCAGGGGATGAATGCTGCTGCGCTTCAGTCTGGGGCGACGATTATTAGCTCGGTTTTTCATCATTTTTCACCGTTTGGGGTGTCGGGCGTGGTGGTGATTCAAGAGAGCCATTTGGCGATTCATACCTGGCCAGAGTACCGATATGCAGCGGTTGATTTGTTTACCTGCGGAGATTCGGTCAATCCGTGGGTGTCTTACGAATGTCTAAAGGCGGCGTTTGAGGCGGCCCACGGCTCAGCGATAGAGATTAATCGCGGGCAGCTAGAGCTGTTGGAAAAAATAGATATTGACCTAGGTGATATGCGCGATCGCGCGACGAATAAGCTGGTGACGCCCAAGCATAGCCGCAGCGTATGGTTTACCGACCGCGATGAAAATATTGCGCTGTCTATTCGTCACAAGGGCGATCGCATCTTTAAAGAAAAGTCTCCCTATCAGCTGGTCGAAATTTTTGACACCTTTAAATACGGCAAAATGCTCGCCGTAGACAAAATGGTGATGTGCAGCGAAAAGGACGAAACGGCCTACCACGAGATGATCATCCATGTGCCAATGCTGACGAGTGCGTCTGCCGATCAGGCGACTAAGCAGGCGCTGGTGATTGGGGGTGGAGATGGTGGCAGCGTACGTGAAATTTTGCGTCATGAGTCTGTCGAAAAAGTGACCATGGTAGAAATTGATGAAGTGGTCGTGCGGGCCTCTCGCGATTTTTTACCCTCGCTATCTTCTGCGTTAGATGACCCAAAGCTAGATCTCATCATTGGTGATGGCGTTGAATATTTAAGAACGGCTGACGATCGCAGCTTTGACCTTATTGTGGTGGACTCCTCTGATCCGGTTGGGCCCGCAACAGGACTTTTTAGCCATGCGTTTTACCAAGATGTCTTTCGCTGTCTCAGGCCGCAGGGTCTCATGGTGACCCAAAGCGAATCGCCCCGCTTTAATCAGCAGGCCTTTGTGCAGCTAACCCACTGCCTACAAGAGATTTTTGGGGTGGCAAATATTCATACTTATTTGGCCTTTATTCAAACCTACCCGACAGGAATGTGGAGCTTTACCTATGGCACAAAGGGTGGATTGCATCCGGTGCGATCGCTCGACCCAGCTATGGCCACCCAGTTTTCTGTAAAACACGATTTACAGTATTACAACAGCGACGTTCATCAGGCCGCCTTTTCATTGCCCACCTTTATCAAAACAATGCTGACAAAAGAATGCGACTACAATTAGAAAAAGTTCTGATATGTTACCCTCTGACTTACCGTTATGACCAACATCACCCTAAAGTCCATTGAGCCTCGCTTAGCTCAACGTCTTCGCCAACGAGCAAGTGAAAAGGGGCGAACCGTTGAGGCGGAAATAGAGGCGATTCTTTATAGCGTCCTGATTCCAATCAAAGTAGAGGAGAGTGTCGAGGAAGAAGAACTAGATCTTGTAACTGCTATAAAGCAGCGCTTTTCTCCGTTTGGAGGGTTGGAACTACCAGAAATGTCTAGAGAATTCATTCGTAAGCCTCCTACATTCTAGGTACTTTATGATTATTCTAGATACTAATGTGCTATCAGAACTGATGAAGTCAAACTGCTCAAAGTCAGTAGAGACCTGGGTTAGAGCACAATCAAGAAACAGCTTATTTATAACAACAATTACTCAAGCGGAAATCTTATATGGAATTGCTATCCTGCCAGAAGGGTTGAGGAAACAAGATCTTTATAAGACTGCGATCGCACTATTTCGAGAAGATTTCAAGGATAGAGTATTAGCCTTTCACCAAACTGTCGCTGAGCATTTTGCAATAATTTCCTCCTATCGTCGGAGTGCAGGAAATCCCATCTCTCAATTTGATGCTCAAATCGCAGCCATTTGCCTGTCATATCAAGCATCTATCGCGACTCGCAATATCAAAGACTTTATGGATTGTCAGCTCGAAATCATTAACCCTTGGGAGACATAACACTCCAGTATGCGAACTAAAGAAGAGATTGTCTTATCTTTTGACCCGGGCGGAGTGGGCATAGACAATGGCAATATTTTTGGCTTTCCGTTCGATTATGAGACGGCAAATACGATTATCTTTGCGGTGCCGTGGGAAGTGACGGTTTCTTTTCATAGTGGTACTGCCGAAGGGCCAAATGCAGTACTAGCAGTGTCTCCTCAGCTAGACTTTTATGACTATGACCATCCAGAAGGGTGGAAGCAGGGCATTTATATGCCGCCTGCACCCGCCTGGATTTATGAGAAAAATGCTGAACTGCGATCGCCCGCCGAAAAAGTCGTCACGGCCACAGAAAAAGGACTAAACGTTACCGCTCAAGATACCGAATTATCAAAATCGCTGTCACGGGTTAATTCAGGCTGTGCTGAACTGAATACGTGGCTACGAAAAGAAGCTGAGCAAGCGCTAAACGCAGGCAAAAAAATTGGCATTCTTGGCGGCGATCACAGTGTTCCGCTGGGTGCGATCGCCGCCCTCGCAGAAAAACACGCTAACTTTGGCATTCTCCATATCGATGCCCACTGTGATCTGCGCAACGCCTACCAGGGGTTTGAATTTTCTCATGCGTCGATTATGCACAATGTACTGAAGCTGCCCCAAGTTTCAAAGTTAGTGCAGGTTGGCGCGAGAGATGTCTCACCAGGAGAAATCGCAACAGTGGAAGCGAGTAATGGACGAGTCGTGCTGCATCATGACACGGGGTTGAAGCGATCGCGCTACGCAGGCACCCCCTGGCAGACGCTTTGTAAACAAATTGTCGCTGACTTACCCCAACAGGTGTACATCAGCTTCGACATCGACGGCCTAGACCCTAAACTTTGCCCCACCACAGGTACGCCAGTCCCAGGTGGATTAGACCTAGACGAAGCGTTTTGCCTGCTTCGAGAAGTTGCAGATACCCGCAAGATCATCGGCTTTGACTTATGCGAAGTCGGCCCCGACGAGTGGGACGCTAACGTGGCAGCTCGCATTATCTATAAGCTTTGCAACTTGATGGAATTGTCTTTTCACCATGAATAGAAACGATTAATAATGCTGGTTACTTTGTTTTGTTGCAACCATGCTGCTTAGCTGGGCTTCTTCAGCAGAGCCATTGAAAACTTTGTCCACTTTTTACGAGAGAAAAATCCTAGTAAAAATAAGATAATCAACAGGTTGCCAATGATAGTACTGGGTTCGGGCACTGCAGCATTGGGCATTCCGGTGTTGTGAGTCATACCTTCTGGCAGCTCTACAGCGACCTCTTCACTAACGCCAGTGCTAGGATCTACGCGGACTTCTTCGCTCACGGCAACGAAAGCGGTGTAGTTAGAGAGTAGGTTATAGGCGAGCGCGGTTTGAGTTACGGCTGCAACCGTATCGGGTCTCTCGTAGCCGTACATTTCGTTCATGAGGGCGCGGATGCGAGCGCGGCCCCACTGTTGTGCGATCGCGCCATTTCCACTTACCTGACCAAACTCCACATCCAGCACTTCCCGGTACGGCGCTCCACCGGCCACCGTCCCCGTCACCACCAGCTGCCCACTAGAAGCATCTTTTTTGCGACCGTGCAGTACCAGCGGCTGACTCGCAAATAGGTCTGGCACAACGGGCGGATACAGCTCTGGCGCATCGCCTTCACCGACCCAATCCACTTCAATATTGGTCACCACAGGATTGTTGATCTCCTGGAAAAATCTTTGCGATATCTCCACCGCATCATCCGTAGGCGGCACAATAGTCACCGTTCCTCGGCCCACTTCTGCCAGGCGATCCATCACAAACTGATTGGTCGAATACCCGACCCCAAAGCTGTACAAACGGTTACCTGGCTTCAAATTGTCACGCACCCGCGCAATAATTTCTTCGTCATTGCCAATGAGTCCATCGCTTAACAACACTACGCTGCGCAACCTATCGCCTTCTGGCTCCGGGAAAGAGAGCACCGTATCAATGCCGCCCATCAGCTGAGTGCCGCCATTTGCCCGCAGACGATTGATGTAGCGCAATGCCCTGGCCCGGTTTTCACGAGTATTTTCCAGTGGCTCTCGCGAGAGCTTTCTAGACTCATTCCCAAAGTCAATAATGGTAAACGTATCGTCAGGATTTAGTCCGTTGATAAACTGGCGCATTAGCTCCTGGGATTGTTCAATCGGCTCACCCGACTGAGACCCAGACGTATCTACCAGAAAAACAACATCTTTTGGTACCACTTGCTCTGGTGCATACTCAACTGCCGGAATTAGGTAGGTCGAGAAATGTCCGCCCTGCTCATTGGATTGAGTTAAAACAGTGGCCTGCGTCTCTGCGCCCATAACCTGATAGCGCAAAATTAAATCTTTGTTTGGAATGGTGTCTCCATTGGTGAGCTGTACCCGTGTCATAGAGCCAGACTGCTGCGTAGAGATATCGTGAGAGGGTGATTGCACATTGGCAATGTCTACCCCTGCATCGATCTCTACGGTTACGTCGATGTCTTGGCCTGAGCGATTTTCTGGTAGGTAAGGCGGATTATTGGTCTGGGCGATGCTAGCGGCTGTCGGGACGGCTGCGATCGCGGGTGAAACGCCACCAACTATATCTCCTGGTTCAAAATCTCCTGGCTCAAAATCTCCTGGTTCAAGATCTCCTGGTTCAAACCGAGGCGCAACAACCATCGGGAAAACAAACTCATAGTCACCGCCGACAAACTCCAAACTGTTGCTGTAGCGAATCACTACTTCGATGGTTTCACCGGGGCGAATGTTGGCCAGCGACTGAGTGAAAATATTGGCTTTTTCCTGCTCTAATAAGCCTGCGGTTTGTCCTGCTTCTTTGGCATCTTCATAAATCTGTTGCGCTTCCTCGCGTTCTTTTATCAAGCCACGAATGATGCGATCGCCAATCCGAATTTCCATATCGTCCACCGCTGCATCATCCGGCAATGGAAACTTGTACACCGCCTCTAACGGATTGTCATAGGGGTTCGTAAAGGTCTGCGTCACCTCTACCCGCGATAGATTGCCTGCGACTCGCGCAGTGACAGACGTATTCTCTAGTGGGAAAGCTCGCTCTTCGCCATTGGCATCGGTGCTAAATAGGCCGCCAGGTTCGCTCGGTGCCCGCTCAGAGACGAATTCCTCCGACTCATAGGGCGTAGACGGAAAAACGGTTCGACCCACAGGCGAAGCCACCTGCCTTGCCAGCGGTGCTACTAGACCTCTCGCACCCAACAGGGCCAATACGCTGACGCTTGCCGCCAACAGCGTCCTGCGTACTTTTCTCTTTGTCTTCGGCTTGTACAACTCTCTAAGGGCAACCTCTGCCGAGCCGTAGCGCCTGTTTGTGGCACCCGCTAGCAGATTGTCTAACACGGCTCCCAGCTGTTTGCTCACTGGCTGTTGTAAATACTGCCGCCACTTCCAGCCATCTTCACCACTGTCATGCAGCGTAAAAGGCGGCACCTGTGTGAGCAGATGAATGCAGGTCACGCCTAGGCTGTACAGATCGCTAGCAAAAACGGCCTTACCTCTCACTTGCTCAGGGGCAGTGTAAGCCGCCGAACCAATGACTGTCCCTGTCATCCCCAGGCTCGCTTCCGTCACTAATTTAGAAGCCCCAAAGTCAACCAGCACCAGCGCACCATCTTGCTCACGCTGAATAATATTTTCTGGCTTAATATCTCTATGAATAATGTGGTTGCGCTGATGTACAAACTGCAACAGCACCAGCATCTCTTCTAATAGCTGCCGCACTTGTTTTTCATTCCAGCACCCCTCAGCGGCAAGCTTCTGTGCCAAGTTCGGCCCCTGCACAAACTCTTGAACCAGGTACTGTCCGTGGGTTTCCACCACAAAATCCAGCAGAGCCGGAATGCGCCGATGCTTTCCGAGCACTGCCAAACGGTTCGCTTCTTGCTCAAACAGGGCCGTTGCTTTATCTTCTCCGTAGCTATTGGAGCGCACCCAAAACTGTTTAATCGCACAGTAGGTCTTTTGCGGCGTCGCCATATCAACGCCCTTGAACGTACGGCCGAAGCCGCCTTGTCCAATCAGCTGTACGGCTCGATAGCGATTTTTTAACAGCAGTTGCTCACCACAGCTCTTACAAGTTTTCGCTGTAAAAGAATTCTGAGGCTGCGAGCAGTCACGATTGAAGCAATAGCTGACCCTATCTAATCCACGATTAAGTGGTAAAGCGGTAGCGTCAGGCGAAACAATGTGAGGCGAAGCAGCAGAGTTAGGAACAGAGGGAACCATGGCAATCTTTAGCGGGTACGGCGTAAAGATGACCACAGTCGTTATTTGGCGTTTTCCTGATAGCCTGCCTAGCTCCCCACAAAATCAGACGAAATCAGACTGTTTTTGTCTTTACGCTCTTTGCGTTCTCTGCGCTCTTTGCGCGCGATCGCATCTCCACTCACACTTCCACGAGGATTCACTTTCATGCTGCTTGAGAAGGTGATAGGGCTGGCACAACTACGGTTGTCCTGGTATTCCTCGCTGACGTTGTAGGCGCATCTAAAAACTCACGAATCACACGAGCAATGCCCCTTTGAATGACACCATTAACGACTCTTTGCCCCAGGCTGCGAGCCTCTGGTTGAGCAATTAGCTTTGGCACGACGGTCGCTACAGTCGCAGGATTAAAGCCAGGTGTGTTTCTTAGAATACGCAAAATGCGAATGGCCTGTGACCAGCTAGATTCAGTAGGCTGCGTCGTCGAAAGTGGTTGATCTATAGGTTCAGCCTGGTTCAGTGGAATTCTGAGCGATCGCGTCACCTGCTGTAGCAAACCATAACCCATCCGATCAATTTCCTTAGCTAGCTCGTCCGCAATCCGCACTCGCAGATATTCGCCACGCTCCGAAAATAGGAAATCCAGAGTTTGATCAAGCATATTGTCTAGGTCATAGTCACTGCTGTTACGAGCATTTTTCAACAGGTTTTCCAATCGATTCCAGCGGAAACTACCATCTCTAAACAGTAGCTCTTGCAGCGATGTCCGTAGCTGTGGCGCAGGGTCTGTCAGTAGTCGCTTCGCCACATACGGATAGGCTTTGCTGAGTACCTTAAAGTCAGGATCTACCGTGATGGCAATACCGTCTAGGGTTACCAGCGAACGAATGATCAACGCATAGTAGGCCGGTACACGGAAAGGATATTCATACATCAGCGCAGAAAACTCATCTGTAATGCTCTTCAGATTCAGCTCTGCGACACTAGCACCCAACGCATTGTTAAAGACACCAGCCAATGCTGGAATGATAGGGCTTAAGTCAGTCTCAGGCGTTAGAAACTCAAGATTGACGTAATCTTGGGCCAGTCCGTCAAAGTCTCGGTTCACCATGTGCACGATCGCTTCGATTAGCCCGTAGCGCTGGTAGGGTTCCACCTCGCACATCATGCCAAAGTCTAAGTAAGCTAGCTTGCCTTCTGGCGTCACCAGCAAATTGCCAGGGTGTGGATCCGCGTGAAAAAAGCCATGCTCTAACAGCTGCCGCAATGAGCACTGCACACCCACCTCAATGACATGGGTTGGGCTGATGCCGCGCCGTCTTAGCTCGTCTAGCTCAGTCAGCTTTATGCCTTCAATCCACTCCATTGTGAGCACTCGTCGCCCAGTGTATTGGGTGTAAATGCTGGGTACCAAAATCTCGGGCAGGTAGCTATATAGCTCAGCAAAGCGAGTGGCATTTGCACCCTCATGGGTGTAATCCATCTCTTCGAAGATGCGCGTGCCAAACTCGTCAACAATGCTCACAAGGTCACTGCGGATTTGCTTTACATTGCTGGTCGCCCAATCGGCGAGCAGGCGGATAACGTAAATGTCTTTAGTGATCTGATCGGCTAGGCCAGGACGCTGCACTTTGACAGCAATATCCTCGCCCGTTTTTAGTCGGCCTTTGTACACTTGGCCCAGGGAGGCTGCTGCAATGGGTGATTCAGAAAGGTATGCATATACATTTTCTGGTGGCTGACCGATTTCTTCCTCAATAAATCGCATAGCGATCTCGTTGGAGAACGCAGGCAGCTGGTCTTGCAGCTTGACCATTTCTGCCATGGCTGCGGGAGAAACCAAATCAGGCCGCGTAGAGAGCGCTTGCCCTACCTTGATGTATGCCGGACCCAGTCTAGTGAGCATCACGCGCAGCCCTTCAGCCCGCTTTTGCTCGTTGACCTTTTGTCTGCCTGTGATCTTGTCCCACAGCAGACCAAAGACATAGCCAGAGGCTATCCAAAATATTTTTATTAGCCGCAGCAAAATCTGTAGCGGTCGGCTGCGATAGTAGGCGGCAATTTCGTCTGGGTCGTATACCAAAATGTCTTCCAGACTTTTTGGCGGCAGCGTATTTTTAGATGGTGTTTGTGATAGCGTCTCGATTTTGGCAGTCGGTACGGTTATGGTCTTTGCCGTAGTCGGCACGCTGTCTGCCACACTGTCCACCACACGGGGAGAGACTGCAACCGAGGGCTGGCCAAACAAATCGGGCGAAGCTGCACACATAAAAAGCCTTTAGAAAGAGAAAAGTGTCGATGGACGCCGATGCTTTAGCTACGGCTGTAAAATAAACGCAGAAAATTGGCGCTAGATGAGGGTAGAACTGAAACGTAGAGTTACCGCTTGTAAACTATTGTATCAACTCATTGAGAAACGTCGTCTTCCATTAGCGATATTTTTGCCTTTGATATTTTTGCGCTGTTTTTGTGCTGTTTTTGCGCTTAAGGCAGCTATGGCCAGCCTAAGATTTTAAGTTAAATTCCCTTTTGGGGTGGTCTTTCTGGTAACGTGCGGGCCATAGACTCAAACCGATTAAATCTGCACTAAAAGCAGTCTAGGCAAACAGTCCGCATAAATAGGCTTTAGTATTGATAGTTCAAACGTTCTGATTTTTCTCTTTCTGATTGCCCTTGTATTAAATAGCGACTGAACCGTATGCTCGTTTCCCTAAAAATCGAGAATTTTGCTCTGATCGATCAGCTCGATTTGAAACTGCAGCCCGGCCTGAACGTGTTGACCGGAGAGACGGGCGCAGGAAAATCTATCATTTTGGACGCCATCGATGCGGTGCTAGGAGGTAAAGCAACCGGCAGATGGGTCAGAACAGGCACCGACAAAGCCTTGGTAGAAGCCGCTTTTCAATCCGATTCGCGAATTGCTGACTGGCTCGCTGAGCAAGAGATTCCGTCTAAGGGCGAAGTTGTTACCTGCCGCCGCGATTTGACCGCAGGTAAAACCGTTCGCAGCAAATCTAGGCTCAACGGCGTCATTGTTAAAAAGCCGCAGATGGAATCGCTGCGTCAGCTGTTGATCGAAATTACTGCCCAGGGGCAGACCCTTCAGCTTGGCGATCCAGATCTCCAGCGCGACTGGCTAGATGGGTTTGGCGACCAGAAGCTCATAAAGCAGCGGCACCAGGTTGGTAAACACTACACTGCCGCTAGCGCTGCCAAGAAATTACTAGATACGCGCCGCCGCGCCGATCAGCAGCGGGCTGACCAGTTGGAAATGCTCCAGTTTCAAAACAAGGAGTTTACCGATGCAGCGCTCGAAGATCCTGACGAGCTAGAGACTCTACAGATAGAGCATCAGCGCCTCAGCCACAGCGTAGAGCTACAGCAGCAGAGCTATCAGGTCTATCAGATGCTATACGAAAACGATGAGGGGGCGGCCTGTTCCGATATTTTGGGCGATGCGGAAGGCATACTTTCTGACATGCTGCGCTTTGATCCAGATGTGAATCCTATGCTGGAAATGGTTGCCGATGCCTTAGCCCAAGTGCAGGAGGCGGGCCGCCAGATGAACGTGTACGGCGCTAATATTGAAACCGATCCTGAACGACTAGATGAAATTGATGGACGCATCTCTCAGCTAAAGCAGCTCTGCCGCAAATACAATCGCGAATTGCCCGATCTCGTTGAGTACTACCAGAGCATTCAGGCCTCTTTGGCAGAGCTAGGTGGCGATGGTCAGTCAATTGAGGCCTTAGAAGCTGACTATCAGACAAAGCAGCAGACCTTGCTTGATAGCTGCGATAAGCTGACGAAGCTACGACAGGCAGCGGCCAAAACCCTAGAAGCTGATTTGATTGCTCAACTCAAGCCATTGGCGATGGAAAGAGTGAAGTTTAAGGTAGATATTCAGTCGCAGACGCCAGCATCCCATGGGGCAGATGCGATCGCATTCCTTTTTAGCCCTAACCCCGGCGAACCCTTGCAGCCTCTTGTCGAAGTCGCATCCGGTGGTGAAATGAGCCGTTTCTTACTGGCGCTTAAGGCCTGTTTCTCTCGGGTCGATCCCATTAGCACTATGGTTTTTGACGAGATTGATGTGGGTGTGTCTGGCCGGGTGGCGCAGGCGATCGCAGAAAAGCTCCACCACCTCAGCCGCGAGCATCAAGTACTTTGCGTTACCCACCAGCCCCTCGTTGCCGCCATGGCCGACGCCCACTATCACGTAGGCAAGCACGTCGTCACCCAAGGCAGCCAGGCCGATACCTCATCCGATAAAAAGCTGACTGCCGCAGAACGCAAGGCCTTGGCCAAAATTGCCGCGCAGAGTGAGCAAAGTCTGGGCAAATCCAAAAAAACATCTCAAAAAAAATCGGCCACCGCCGTCAAATCAGCCCCTGCCAGCAGCAAAAAGACAAGCTCAACCGAAGAGCGCACCATTGTCAAAGTCACACCGCTCAACGACACCCACGCCCGTCGCGACGAACTGGCCCAGCTGGCTGGCGGCACCTCCCAGGGCGAAGCCATCAAATTTGCTGACTCTTTATTAGAACAGGCAGCAATGATTCGCAAAGCAGGGTAAATCAGCACCGTCAGGACTTATAGTTGTCCTGATCTTTCGTCATTCCAACCCGTTGGGAAGCCAAGACCCTATGCACTGGTTAGCTGCTATCACAGAGCCCGTATTAGAAAATCCAGCCATCGAAGAAAACCTTCGTCAGTTTTTACTGGTCTTATCGGTTTCGCTCGGGGTGGCCACCCTCTCACGAGTCTTTAGCGTCCTTAGAAATATTCCCTACACGCTGCTGCTGTTGCTAGTCGGTCTAGGGTTGGCCGTTGTCGATGTGCGACTGGTTAATTTGTCGCCGGAGCTAATCCTGTTTATATTCCTGCCGCCGCTGCTGTTTGAAGCCGCCTGGAATATTAAGTGGAGCCGTTTGAAAAGTGACTTTGTCCCGATTTTGCTCTACGCCATTTTGGGCGTTGTGATTTGCGTGCTGGGGCTCGTCTTTGGTTTGCAGCAGCTAGCGGGTGCTTCTCTGGCGACGTCACTCCTTGTTGGCGCTAGCCTTTCTGCGACAGATCCTGTCTCTGTAACGGCCCTTTTCCGTGAGCTGGGTGTAGACAAACGTCTAACCACCCTAATGGAGGGCGAAAGCCTGTTTAACGATGGTGTTGCTGTTGTCGCCTTTAATCTATTGCTGGGAATTGCCCTGGGCTTAGAGCAGTTCAACGGCTCTGTAACCCTGGCCCGCTTTGGTCTATTCGTTGGCCTTGGCATTAGTCTAGGCGGGCTTATTGGGTTTGGTATTTCCTTTCTCACCCAGCGATTTGATATTCCACTGGTAGAGCAGTCTTTGACCTTAGTCTCTGCCTATGGCACCTACATTGTGGCCGAAGAGTTAGGCGGCTCTGGCGTCATTGCCGTTGTCACCACCGGCCTGATTTTGGGGAATTTTGGCTCGCGCATTGGCATGAACCCGCGTACGCGGCTTGTCGTGTCTGAGTTTTGGGAATTCCTAGCGTTTTTTGTGAACTCCATCGTCTTTTTGCTCATCGGCGATCAGGTTCGTTTTCAGTATCTGATTGATTATGCAGACACTATCTTTGTGGCCATCGCCATTATCATTGTGGCTCGCGCTGTCAGCGTGTACGGCCTAGGTTACTTCAGTAATTTAGTAACCAAAGGGGATAATATTTCTCTATCAGGGCAAACGGTACTGTGGTGGGGTGGCCTGAGAGGGTCGGTCTCCGTGGCTTTGGCGCTGAGCGTTCCCGAGTCGCTGGGCCAGCGCGAAGAAATTATTGCCGTTGTCTTTGGCGTGATGCTCTTTACGCTACTAGTGCAAGGTTTGACCACGCAGCCGCTGCTGTCCTGGTTAGATCTGCTCGGTGATCAGCCCACTCGCCAAAAGTACACACAGCTTATCGCTCACCGCGTCGCGCTCAATCGGGTTCTCGACCGTCTAAAAGAGCTCATCGAACGCCAGGAAGTCGAAGAAGAATTTGCCCGGTATCAAACGGCCCTGGTTGAAGGCCAGCTAGAAGAAATTCAAGAAGCCCTGACGAAGCTACAGCGCTCCAATCCAGAGCTGCTGGTGTACGCCGCCGAACAAATCCGAGATGAACTGCTAGCCATAGAATCAGACACCTATGCCGAGTTTATTCGTGCTGGTCAGCTCAAAGATGAATTGGCTCCTCTGCTGCAAGACGTCTTACCCCAAGAGCAGGGGGCTTAGCCTGTTTCCAGGGTTTCTTCTGCAGTGGTTTCTTCTGCATAGGATGAGGGACGATGCAGCTCCTTTATTGAGCGCTTTATCCTCAGTCTTTTCTTTCTGAGGTTTCTCGCTCTAACTTCAGGCGTTTTTCTAAATTTTGAATCTCGTCTCTGCGTGCGGCCGTCTCTAGCGCTCTGCGGCGCACCTCTTGGGTTTGTAGCGTTAGTGACTGTCTCCATTGCTCAGCGCGGTCTAGCTCGTCGGCTAGGCCTTGGGGAGTCAGCCCATGGGTTAAATACTCAGCGACAAAGTCAACAACCCACTGGCTGGCATCGATCACGCTGACAACTTGCTCATCGTCATTGATATCTACCAAGACCAAGACCTGCTCATTAAAAGCAACGGGATGAGACGTGGCCAAAACCCTGGCAGGTGAAATCAACTCCCATAGATGCTCAGATGGATTGCTGGCCAAAAGCTGTAGCTCTGTTAGGCCTCGCGAATATTGAGAGTAGCCTTTCTTAGAGTGAACCTTTGCTAGGTATTGCATCAGCACGGTGAGTGTAAGAAATATAGCAAGGAGCATACAGAGAAATACGCACCTCTGCCACTGAAATGAGAATACAGTGCCGAGCGCACATATTTGATGAAGTATGAACGATCATCAGGTCAGCCGGCTTGACAGATAAAGCCAACGCTAAATAATCAAACTCTAAACAATCAAACTATAGCGAAGGAATGCAAGATTAATATCCCTTAGTAAAGAACATCTATATCCTTCGTTCCGGGCTGATAAGAGCTAAAATTCCGCCAACGCCTTGGTTTCACCCTTGCTACGGTATCCTTAGTGCCTTTGCCAATTAACCTCCAAATGTCCTGATGCCTTGGCTCATTGGCTGTAAAAGTACAAGTATTGAGAAAATATACTCAGAAATATTTTCTTTAAGAAGCTTTTGTGAAGCTTTGAGCCAAGGTGTAGTCTATCTGTGCTAACACTGATAAAGAAATTCGTAGAATAACCGCGAACATATTGTGCTTGTTTTACGTCTTCTAACTACAGGGTTTGGGTGTATCAGCTTTATTTCTGTTTAGATTTGTCGTTCAACGCTTCTCTATTTAACGCTCTCTAACGCTCTGTGTAGGTGGGTGTCTTTCCTAGACGGGCATTTTTCTAGATGAGTATTCGTTAACATCTGGACGTCCATTAGCTACTTGGCAAAGAGAGATGGTCAAGAGAGACGGCAAAGGGAGACGTTCAAGAGAGACGTCCAAGAAAGACGTCCAAGAGAGATGGCAAAGAGAAGGTCATTGAAATTGCAGTAAGGCATCCTCTCGATGCCGCTCAAAATAGCTTCAGGCGCATCATGGTATCTGGTCCTTATTTTTACGCTCAGTCATTGGCTTCAGGCGCTCTTTCTGCTAACGCTCTTGGTAGACAGCCTGTACCTCTAGCCAAGCAGTCCGATGTAGACAGTGCTGTGAGTGATCTGGGCGATCGCAGCTCGTTTTTTGCTAGCGGTGTCCAAAAAGAGACCAATTGTGCCAATGGCGATGGTGGTGCCTCTAATGGTCTTGCCTCTGTAGGGCAAGCCGAAAAAGCATTTGCTGACGACGAAAAGTTCGAGCTGCTCAGCGCTTTCCTTGATGACGAAGTGACGGAAGAAGAGCGTCAGCTAGTGCTGCACTGGCTTCAGTCTGATGAGGCGGTCAAAGCAGACTATCAAAAGCAAATGCGCTTGCGAGAAGCGTTGCGATCGCTCAAATCAGACCTGCTTTAGTCCACTTTCTGGTGCGTTGCCAATACCGCTGGGTTTATTCCTAGGCATAGGAATAACTAGGCCTAGTTATTGTGCTCGGCCTTCTCAATTTGTGAACGAATTTTATTGAGGTCAATGTAGCGGTCAGTTACGTTTCGTAATTCGCGGGCAATCATACCCTCTGTCGATACGACTGTAATATGCGTGCTCTTTGAGCGTAGCAGCTCAATAGCCCGCTCAAAGTCGCCATCGCCGCTAAGCAGCACAACTCGGTCGTACTGATCTACCGTATTAAACATATCGACGACGATTTCGATATCGAGGTTAGCCTTTTGCGAATAGCGTCCGGAGGTATCGTCGTAATACTCTTTGAGCACCTTGGTACGTACCGTATAGCCAAGGCTGATGAGGGCATCTCGGAAGGCCCTTTGATCCTGAGGGTCTTTTAGCCCTGTGTACCAAAAGGCATTTACTAGAACGATACCTTCCATCTCGTTAATAAAATGCTCTAGCACCCGCTTGGGATCAAAAAACCAGCCGTTTTTTTGCTGGGCATAAAACATATTGTTGCCATCGACAAAGATAGACAGTCGATTGAGCGCCGGTAAAGCCATAAGGATTAAATAAGATTATTTTTGCTGAAACAGCTAGCCGCTGAACTAGAACGCGATTGCCAAATCGGCTAACGCTCATATACAACAGGTCAGTGCAAGCGCCAATAGATAGTTAATTGAACTGAAATTCAAAAATAAAATTGAGACATAAATCCATCGTTGGTGATGAAGCACCCTCTGAACCTCTATTTCTAGCGGCCATCTGTACAGATAGCAATGTGACTCAACTCCCATAGAAGTGCTAGACAATATGGATGATAGAGCGACCCAGATTACCCACTGAACAGTAAAGTAATAGGCAAATCGTTAACATAGCGTGAGA
>JBCBKQ010000091.1:0-20777 GCA_038521595.1 Cyanobacteria bacterium J06627_28
AGCGACCTATGGCAGGGTTTACAAGAAGGCTTTGTGATTCATAGCAGCACAATTTATAAGTTTTTCCAAGGTGTAGACACTGCGGCAGACACTGCGACAGACAATCAGAGCAACCAGATTGATGTAGGGCTATTAAGCTATCAATTCTTACATGACCGGGTGCAGCAAGCGGCCTATGCGTTGATTCCAGCAGAAGAGAAACAGTCTATGCACTGGCAAATTGGTCGGCAGTTGCTAGAACAGTTTGACCAAACGGATAATCGTAGCCCTGATCATCTTGCTGCCGAACAATTGGCAGAAACAGCGTTAGAGGCTCGCCTTCTTCAAGCAGCTGACAAGATATCTAGCAGTCAACTGTTTGAAATCGTCAATCAGCTCAACGCGGGCTCTAGCCTAGCGACCACGCCTGAGAGTCGTCAGCAGCTAATTCGGCTAAATGTACTGGCGGGCCATCAGGCCAGGATGGCAACGGCCTATGCTGCGGCACTGGCCTATTTTCAAAAAAGCAATCAGTACTTGTCAGCCGATTGCTGGGAGCACAACTATGCCTTTGCGCTAAAGCTGAAATGTGACACCATCGAAGCGGCCTACTTAAACCTTAATTTGGACTCAGTGTCTCCTCTAATAGAAGAGGTCTTGAGCCATTCACGCACCCTGCTCGACAAAATTAAAGTTTACGAGATTCAGATTCAGTCGGCCATTGGCAACAATCAGCTCATAGAAGCCGTAGAGCAAGGCTTTGACGTGCTTGAGCAACTAGGCGTGCCGCTGCTTGATCCTGACACTGTCACGATAGAGCTGCCTGCGTTTGACCAGCTCGATGCCGTTCCCAAAATGAGCGATCCGGCAAAAGTGGCGGCCTTGCGGATTCTTGTTTCTATGTTTTCAGCTATTTACAACGGCAAGCCTGAGCTGCTGAAGCCCACTATCTGGACAATGGTTCACCTGTGTACGAGTGCAGGCCATACCACAGTTTCGCCAGTAGCCTACTCGGTCTATGGCATGTCAATGTGCGGCTCAGGCCACATTGAAGAAGGCTACCAAAGCGGACGCATTGCCCTAGAGCTAACAGAACAACCGCTGGGGCAGGCCGTCAGGGCGAAAGTGCTAGAACAGATAGGTGGATTTATCTCCCATTGGAAAGAGCCTGTCAAAGCCAGCATTGAACAATTTGAGCAGGGCTTACAGAGCGGATTGGATGTTGGTGACATTGAATATGCCTGCCACTCAGCCAAAAATGCCTGCGCTCATTTGGTGCTGTTGGGTGCGCCGTTGCAGCAGGTGCAGCAGAGACAGCTACATTACATTGAGCTAGGGCAGCAGCTCAATCAACAGCATATTTTGACCTTTGCCAAAATTTGGCGGCAGCTTTCTCTCAGCCTAATGGGTAGATCAGATGCACCGTGGCTGCTGGTAGGAGAGAGCTTTGATGAACAAACCATGCTGCCGGCGCTTAAGGCTAAAAACAATTATTTTTCACTGTATGTGATTTATTTCTCCAAACAAATGCTGTGCTATTTGTTTGGAGAAATAGACCAGGCCATAGACGTTACCGCCCAGCTAGAGCAGTACTCAGCAGCGTCTTTGGGATCTTTGATGAGCGTTGTTCAAAACTTTTATACGTCGTTGATGTGGCTGGCGGCAATCCGACAAAACAAACCTGGCGCTATTCACCAGCTGGCGCAGGTTGATCTTAATCAGGCGAAACTAAAACAGTGGGCCGAGGCCGCGCCCATGAACCATCAGCATAAGTACTTGCTGGTCGAAGCCGAAAAACACCACGCGCTGAAAACCTACACAGAAGCGATTGACCTATATGACCAAGCGATTAGTTTAGCCAAAGCAAATGGCTACATTCAAGAAGAAGCCCTGGCCAATGAGCTGGCAGCACAGTTTTACCTCAGCTGGGGAAAGCGTAAAGTCGCCGCTGGCTACTTACAGGAGGCTTATTATGGCTATGCCCGCTGGGAGGCGTATGCCAAAACGGATGCCCTAGCACGAGAGTATCCCAATCTGTTGCAACCTGTGCTTCAAGCGAATACTAAGCCGGTGAGCTTTATTGAGACCCTGGCTGAAATAACGCCTGATGGAATAACGTCTTCAAAAGATCCGGCAAAGGCAGACACACCGTCAACCAATCAAAACAGCAGCAGCAGGCTGAATACTGCTTTAGATTTGGGCGCGGTGCTGAAGGCGTCGCGGGCGATTTCGCAAACGATGCATCTGGATGATCTGCTTCGTCAGCTGACGAAGATTATCTTGCAGAGTTCGGGGGGCGACTATTGCGCCTTGGTTTTGCCGAACGACCAGGAGGAATGGCAGCTACAGGCGATCGCATCCCTCGAAACCTCAACGCTATACAGCGAATCCCTAGAAAACAACGACAAGCTCCCGGTAAAACTGATTCAATACGTCAAACATACGCAGCAAGTGGTGGACGTTGACCGTTTAGAGACGGATTTACCCGTCATAGACGAGTATCTGCACCGGCAGCAGCCCCAAAGCCTCCTGTGCTTACCGCTGCTGAGCCAGGGCACTTTAATCGGTATTCTGTATCTGCACAATTTATCGACCAGCGGTGTGTTTACCCAGGATCGGCTATCTATTTTAAATTTTCTATGTACTGAAGCCGCCACGTCATTAGAAAAGGCCAATTTATATCAGTCGCTAGCAGACTACTCACGCCTGCTCGAAAGTAAGGTCAAAGCGCGTACTCAAGATTTGGAGCAAGAGGTGCGCGATCGCAAAAAAGCCCAAGCCGCCGCAGAATCGGCCAACCGCGTAAAGAGTGAATTTTTGGCCAACATGAGCCATGAGCTGCGATCGCCCCTCAACGCGATTTTAGGATTTTCCCAGGTCATGACGCGCTCTAAAACGCTACCCAAAGAACATGCCGACAATGCCGCCATTATCAACCACAGCGGCGAACATTTACTAAATCTCATCAACGACGTCCTGGATATGTCAAAAATCGAGGCAGGGCAAGCGATTCTTACCCCCAGTGATTTTGATTTGTACAGCCTGCTAAACGACCTGCACAACTTGTTTCAGCTAAAGGCGACCGAAAAATCACTGCGCTACGAAATCAGCCACACCCCCGATCTGCCTCAATACGTTCACACTGACCCTCGAAAGCTCCGACAAATCCTGATTAATTTGCTCAGCAATGCCCTAAAGTTCACGCAAGCTGGGCATATTTTCCTCCGCGCCAGCTGCGAAAAAAGCTCTGCAGAAAATACAACAAAAAATGCGACAGGCCCACAATCCATCGTTCTCAAATTTGAAGTAGAAGATTCTGGTCCTGGTATTGCAGCCGAGGAAATCGACGCTATCTTTGAGCCCTTTGTACAAACAAAAACAGGCCGAGATTCCTATGCCGGTACCGGGCTTGGACTGTCCATTAGCCGCAAGTTTGCACAGCTCATGGGCGGAGATGTAACGATTCACTCTCCGGTTAGCCAAGGGACAGGCACTCAAGATAGAGAAACTCAGGGCACAGGCACCCGAGTTAGCTGTCATATTCAGGCCAGCGTCACCACTGCCGTCTCGCCGCCAGCGGCAGCGACCAGCCGCAACATAATCGGCATTCTACCGGGTCAAGCTCGCTATCGTTTGCTAATTGTTGACAATAAATATGCCAACCGCCAGCTGTTAGTCAAGCTGCTTCAACCGCTGGGGTTTGACGTAAAAGAAGCGACCAATGGCCCGCAGGCGATCGCCCAGTGCCAGCGCTGGCAACCTCACCTGATTTTGATGGATATCCGAATGCCTGGCATGGACGGCATAGAAACCACACACCGCATCAGAGCGCTGAGTGACCTAACCGTTCAGCCCAAAATTATTGCCCTTTCGACCAGCACCCAGCCCAAAGAACAAACTGACGCGCTCCTCGCAGGCTGCGATACCTACCTAGGTAAACCTATTTGGGGGAATGGGCTCCTAGCCAGTATTGGGGAACAGATTGGGGTGCAGTATCGTTACTCAGAACGTCCTGCAGACCACAACGTAGAACACAACTTAGAGAACAACCTAGAGCGCAACCTAGAGCGCAATTTAAGAAACCACTCAGAGACGCAGACGTCACGTGCAGCAGCCCCCACGACACCACCTGCTGCCATATCGCTGACGCGATCGCAGCTTTCTCCAGAGCTGTTGAGAGATCTAGAAAACGCAACGGTTGAATTTCAGTGGACTAAAATTACTGAATTAATAGCCGTCATTCGCCAACAAGATGAGGCCGCCGCCGAAGCACTTAACCAAGCCCTGCAGCAGTTTAGATACGATCAGATTTTGCAAGCCATTCAAGCGGCAAAGTCATCACCGGCACATCCACCCATTGACCAAAAATCAGCAACTGAAGAACAGACCCAAAACCATTAGGCTCGCTTCCTAAAACAGGCTCACTCTAAAACAGGCTCACTCTAAAACAGGCTTATTCTAAAACAGGCTCGCTCTCTAAAATGAACATGCCGACCATGCCCTCAACCCCGTCTAGTTCAACAGATTCACCCACCACAGATTCACCCACCACAGATTCACTTACCACAGACGGCGACATTATGGTGGTGGACGATACACCTGCAAATCTGCATCTTGTCATTAAAATCTTGACCCCTGAGGGCTATCAAATTCGACCTGTTACCAACGGTGCACAGGCACTGATCTCAGCTCAGACCAGCCCCCCGGAGTTGATTTTACTCGACATTCAGATGCCCGAGATCGATGGCTATGAAGTCTGTAAACGGCTCAAGGCCGATGAACGAACCCGCAATATTCCCGTGATATTTTTAACGGTACGCGATGATGTAGCCGATATCGTAAAAGGGTTTGACTTGGGCGGGGTAGACTACATCACTAAGCCGGTGAGAGATGGGGAACTGTTGGCGCGGGTCAAGAATCAGATTGAGCTGCGATCGCTCCAAAAGCAACTCAAGAAACAAAACGAACAACAACAACAATTGCTAGCCCAATACGAAACCACTGCGATCGCACTCAAAGAGTCCGAAGAAAAATTTTCCACCGCCTTTAAAAATACGCCCCTGCCCACCAGTATCGTCAATCTCAAAACCCAACAGTATGTCGATGTCAATCGCGCCTTTGTTCAGCGCTCTGGCTACAGCCGAGAAGAGATCATTGGTCACAGTTCTACCGAGGTTAAGCTGTGGCAGTCGCCAGCGCAGCGCAACAAGGTCTTCAACGAGCTGAGAGAGCAGGGCTACAGCCATGGCCATGAAATAGGAATGCGCACCAAGGCCGGCGACGTCAGAGCGATTGTTTTGTTTTTAGAGCTGATTCAGCTCAATGGTGAGGCGTATATCTTGGGCACCGGAGAAGACATCACCCAATACAACGCCGACCAAAAAAAATTAATGGCTCAAACGCAAGCCCTCTCTCAAACGTTAGAGACGCTCAAATCTACGCAGGCCGAACTCATTCGCTCCGCAAAAATGGCCGCTTTGGGCAACTTAGTCGCAGGCGTAGCCCACGAAATCAATACCCCTGTTGGCACCGCCATCATGACAGCCTCAACCTTAGAGAACGCCACCCAATCTATCACCAGAGACTTGACCCAAGGTGAACTCAAGCGATCTTCCTTTGAAAACTATTTAGAAATCGCAGACGAATGCTCTCAGCTAATCGTGAATAACTTGCAGAGAGCAGGTAAATTAATCAACAGCTTCAAACAGGTTGCAGTCGATCAATCGAGCCGCCAAAAGCGAACATTTTTGCTGAAATCCTACCTGCAGGAAGTCATTACAAATATCACGCCCCAGCTCCACAATACGCCGCACCAAATCGAACTCTGTGGCAACGATAACTTTGCGCTCCATAGCTATCCGGGCAGCATTGCCCAAGTCATTACAAATCTCATTACCAACTCACTCATTCACGCCTACCCCAACAATCAACCAGGCACCATTAACATCACGATAAAAGAGACTGCCAAGCAAGTGTCTATCACCTACAAGGACGACGGCTGCGGCATTCCCTTAGAAATCCAAGAGCATGTCTTTGAGCCCTTTTTTACTACTGCGCGAAATCGCGGCGGCAGCGGCCTAGGGCTCCATTTGGTTTACAACCTAGTAACGCAGACACTAAAGGGCAATATTCAGCTCGAGAGCACGCCAAATGAGCACACGACCTTTGTCATTACGATCCCTCGTAGCGCAAAGCCCAATACCGCAAAAGAGAACGAAGAGAACGAAGAGAATGAAACGATGGAAACGGACGCAAAATGATGACGGACTAGACGAGTGGCAAAAGAGATAAAAGAAGGACAAAAGGCTAAAGGAGAAAGCCTGCGATCGCAGCCGTCATAAACGACGCTAGCGCCCCGCCGATCATAGCCCGAAATCCCAGTTGAGCCAGCTCTGGCTGTCGGCTTGGTGCCAGCGCACTGAGCCCACCAATTTGAATCCCAATCGAGCCTAGATTCGCAAATCCGCACAGGGCATAGGTGGCAATCGTCACCGAGCGCTCAGAAACCGCCACCGCCACATCAGCCTGCCCAGGAATCACGCTCGCCCCATCTATCAGCTGCTGCAGCGAAGCATAGGCAATAAACTCGTTCAAAATCACCTTTTTACCCAGCAGCACCGCAACCTGCGTACAGTCTTGCCACGCCACACCCATCAGCCAGGCCACAGGTGCCAGCACATAAGAGAGCATCAGCTCCAAAGACAGCTGAGGAAATCCCACCCAGCTACCCACCCAGCCAATCAGCCCATTCATCATCGTCAGCAATCCCAAAAAAGCGATCACCATCGCCGCAATACCTACCGCAATCTTGACACCTTCTAAAGCGCCCGTGGCCGCTGCATCCAACACGTTCGTTGCCCGCTGATGAACCACCTCCACCGGATTGCGATCAATCGTGACGGTTTCAGGGCACAAAATTTTAGCAATGGCCAGCCCGGCAGGCGCCGACATTACAGAAGCCGTAATCAGGTGCTCCGCCGAAACGCCAAACGAAACAAACGCAGGCAGCAACCACCCCGACACCGAGGCAAATCCACACACCATCACAGCATTCAGCTCAGACCTTGTCAGCAGCTTGACATATGGCTTAATCAGCAGCGGTGCCTCTGTTTGACTGACAAAGACATTGGCCGCCGCCGACAGAGACTCCGCCCCAGAAGTACCCATCAGCCTCATCATCAGCCATGCCATGACCTGCACCGCCCGCTGCAAGACACCATAGTGATACAAAATATTGATAAAAGCCGAAAAGAAAATAATGCTCGGGAGCACCTTGAAAGCAAAGAAAGAATCCTTGAAATTTTCACCAAACACAAAGATCGATCCCGGATCAGAATAATCAAAAAAGGTAACGATCAAATCACCCAGCCAGGAAAACAGAGCCAGCCCGGCCTGCGTGCGCAAAATGAACAGCGCCAGCAAAAACTGCAGTATCAAACCACCCACGACAGGCTTCCAGCGGATTGCCCGGCGATTGTCCGATAGCGCGTAGGCAATGCCTAAAAAGCCAGCAACGCCCAAAAGTGAGACAGCTCTTTCCATAAAATTTATTCATAATCGATATCGCCATGCACCAAGTATCTTAAATGGCTACGGGCCTCTAGCCATGGGACTCAGCACCTGAAACATCGCCTGCAAAAACAAGCCTCTATGGCAGCTATTTAAGCAGGAAGCGGAGACATCATTTGATGAAAACTTACATTCCCTACATTAACTGATTATCAATACCGTACATGCCGAGACCTATCTGATAGGTCTAATAGGTCTATCAGAGTGACCTATCCAAATGGGGGCTCTGGCTCGAATGGTCACTAACATTATGAGAATGGCTGTTCACAAAACTATATGAATAGCCAGCTTTCTTTAGTTCGTCTAAAGGTTGATTTCAGAATCCATCTGGTTTTCTTACTATGTAGCTAACAAGGCGTAGCTCACACGGCAGTAGAAAGAAACCATGGCAGAAAAATATCAGCCCTCAGTGGGAGGTGCACTCAGTCGCGACAGCATGACCCTGTCACAGCACATACTCAAGCAGCTGCAAAGCTTTGGGCCTGATGCACAAGACCTGAGTGCGCTGATGAACCGAATCGCCTTTGCAGGAAAGCTTGTCTCCAAGCGTCTCACCCGCGCGGGCCTAGTAGAAGACGCACTCGGCTTTACAGGCAATCAAAACGTCCAAGGCGAATCTGTCAAAAAAATGGACGTATATGACAACGATGTCTTTCTATCGGTGCTTCAGCAAAGCGGTCTAGTCTGTCGGCTGGTCTCTGAAGAGATGGAAGACATTTACTACATGCCCGAAAACTGCCCGCTCACGCGCTACACATTGCTATACGACCCTATCGACGGCTCTTCGAACGTCGATATCAACCTCAATGTCGGCTCTATCTTTGCTATTCGCCAGCAAAAGGGAGACGACGAAGATCGCACCGGCTCTGACCTATTGACCAATGGCCACGACCAGGTCGCCGCAGGCTACATTTTGTATGGGCCAAGCACCGTACTGGTGTTTACCATTGGCCGTGGCGTCCACGCCTACACGTTAGATCCCAGCCTTGGCGAATTCATTCTCTCTAGCGAAAATATCCAAATTCCCACCCACGGCTCTAACTACAGCGTCAACGAAGGCAACTTTTGGCAGTGGGAAGATCACTACCGCGATTACATTCGCTATATGCATCGCCATGAGGGCTACTCTGGACGCTATAGCGGCGCACTCGTCGGAGACTTTCATCGCATTTTGATGCAGGGCGGCGTGTTCTTGTATCCTGGCACTCTCAAAAATCCGCAGGGCAAGCTCAGGCTGCTTTACGAATCTGCACCGCTGGCCTTTTTAGCAGAACAAGCAGGCGGCAAGGCGACCACTGGAGAGCAGCTTATCCTAGAGTTCGTGCCCGATCAGCTACACACTCGCACGCCGCTCATCATTGGAAGTATAGAAGATGTGCAGCTCGTAGAATCCTTCATTCAAGAACGCAAACTAGAGAGTACGTCCATGCCAGCAGGTGTTTCCTGAAGGTGTTTTCTGGGTGTGCTTTTTGGGTGTGTTTCTTGGATTTGCTTTTTGGATGTATTTCCTATCAGCCCTCCAATTTGCACTACACTCAGAGCCCGCTTACGCTAACCTTCTTACCAAAGTCTTCCTACTCAATCCTTCTTCCTCAATCCTCTATATAAATTGTCACTATGGTTTCGCTGCTAGAAAATCCGCTCCGCGTTGGCCTGCAACACGACCGCATTCCAGCGCCGCAAATCTTGGTCATCTTCGGGGCCTCCGGAGACCTGACCCAGCGCAAGCTGATTCCAGCCCTCTTTCAGATGCGGCTAGAGCGCCGATTGCCCGCTGAGCTCACAATCGTAGGCGTCGCCCGTAGAGAATGGAGCCACGACTTTTTTAGAGAGCATTTAGAAGAAGGCGTCAAAGATTTTGGCGGCGGCATTGATGCGAGCAATCAGGCTATTTGGGATAAATTTGCCGAGGGCCTCTTTTACTGCCCTGGCAATATTGATAAGCCAGAAGACTACCAGCGTCTCAAGCAGTTTTTGGCCGAGCTAGACGAAAAGCGCCATACCCAGGGCAACCGCACTTTTTATCTATCCGTTGCGCCCAGGTTCTTTGCGGAAGCCGCCCAGCAGCTGGGGGGAGCCGGGATGCTGGCAGACCCTGGCAAACACAGGCTCGTCATCGAAAAGCCATTTGGCCGCGACCTGGCGTCTGCCCAGGCACTGAACTATAAGGTGCGAAACGTCTGCGGCGAAGACCAAATCTATCGCATCGACCACTACCTGGGCAAAGAGACCGTTCAAAACCTGTTGGTCTTTCGCTTTGCCAATGCAATTTTTGAGCCGCTGTGGAATCGTCAGTTTGTTGATCATGTACAAATTACCGTGGCAGAGACGGTGGGCCTTGAGGGCCGCGCTGGCTATTACGAAACGGCAGGCGCCATTCGTGACATGGTACAAAACCACCTGATGCAGCTGTTTTGTCTGACTGCGATGGAGACACCCAATTCACTAGACGCCTCTAGCATTCGCAATGAAAAGGTAAAAGTACTCCAGGCTACTAGGCTAGCGGACGAAAACGACCTGTCCCGCTGTGCCATTCGTGGGCAGTACTCTGCGGGCTGGATGAAAAACAAACAGGTCAGAGACTATCGCAGCGAAGAGGATGTGCCAGAAGGCTCTGTAAACAACACTTTTGCCGCCTTAGAAATGCGGGTGGACAACTGGCGTTGGCAGGGCGTGCCGTTCTATCTGCGCACGGGCAAGCGCCTGCCGAAAAAAGTCTCCGAGATTTCTATCCATTTCAAGTCCGTGCCACACCTTATGTTCCAATCTGCCGCCAAGCAGATGAACAACAACATTTTGGCCCTACGCATTCAGCCCAATGAGGGCGTTGCGATGCGATTTGAGGTCAAAACGCCAGGGTCTTCTTTGCGTACGCGCTCGGTAGATATGGATTTTCGCTACGATGCGGCCTTTGGTAAGCCCAGTACAGATGCTTACAGCCGTCTGTTGGTCGATGCCATGCTGGGCGATCAGACCCTCTTTACCCTAGGTGATGAAGTAGAACAGTCTTGGCGAGTGCTTACACCGCTGTTAGAAGTATGGGATGCCCCTGCACCTGCTGACAGCATTGCCCTCTACGAAGCAGGCACCTGGGGCCCGATTGAGGCAGAGCTATTGCTCAATCAGACCAACCGCCGCTGGCGACGGCTGTAGACGCTCTAGATCAGTCTCTCAATTGCGACCCTATCAAAATATAACGCTCTCAAAATACGACCCTCTCAAAATACTGTTCCTCAAACGATAACAATGGCCACTTCTATCCTTGCGCTCCAAAAACCCAAAGACATCTCTCTAGATGAAATCGAAGCCGAGCTGCGCAATATTTGGCGGGCTCAGGAAGATGGCAGCACAGCGGCGGTTGCCACTAGAGCGACGACGTTTACGATTGTCATTTACGAGCCAGAAGAAATTCAGCAGCTGCTTGCGACGCTGGATTTTTATCAGGGTACGGTAGATGGCTCCCACGGCCCCATGACTCGCGAGGCCATTTTAGCCGCCCAAAAAGAGTACGACCTGCGCATGAGCGGACGCGTGGATCCTGAGACACTCGCCAAGCTCAGAGAACAGGTGCGATCGCGCTCAGCAGACCAGCAGCACTACAAAAACGCCGACATTCGTGGCTTTACCTTTGACGGTGCCCTAGCGGCTCAAAACCCCTGCCGTGTCATTACTCTATGCCCTACCTTTGGCGAAGACGAAGGCGTCAGCGCGCAGGTCTCGGCCTACTGCCCGGTACAAAAGAGCCAGAGCAACACCAATCTAGTGTGCTGCGAGTACATCACCCTGCGCGGTACCAAAGAGGCCCTTGAGCGCGTTGGCGATCTCGTAAATTCTCTCGTGGTCTCTGACCTACCCAAATTTGTCTGGTGGAAAGCCACTCCCAACCCAGAGCAGGTGCTCTTCCAAAAGCTAGCCCTTATCAGCAGCTGCATTATTCTAGATTCGAGCTACTACGGCGACGCCGAATCAGAGATTGTCAAAATTCAAAACCTCGTCAACGAACACACTAATATTGCTGACCTTAACTGGTATCGCCTTGCTCCCTGGCAGGAGCTGGCGGCGGCGGCGTTTGATCCGCCTGAACGGCGAATGGCCATTACCGAAATTGACCGAGTAGGTGTTGACTACGAGAAAGGTAATCCCGCCCAGGCGCTGATGTTTTTAGGCTGGTTAGCAAGCCGGTTAGAGTGGCAGCCCATCGCCTACAAAAACGAAGGCGGCGACTACGATCTAAAACGCATTTGCTTTACCGGAGAAAATGGCCGACAGATTGAAGCCGAACTCGCAGCGATTCCTGTTGCTAATTATGGAGAGGTGCTGGGCGACCTCACAGGCGTGCGTTTGGAGTCTACAAACCACAGCGCTAACTGCAACACGATTTTGTGTTCTGAGACAGCAGGCTGTATGAGAATGGAGTCTGGCGGCAGCGCCCAGAGCAGCCTGGTCAAGGAGGTCACGTCTCTGTCAGACCAGCGCTCTGACCTGCTGCTAGAGCAACAGCTCCAAAGCTGGGGAGAGGACGAGCTATTTGAAGAGAGTCTGGCAGTTACCTCACAGATTCTTGGACTGATGGGCCGTTAAAGTCAGCCAAAGCAGAAAGATAAAGCAAAAAAGTAGAGCGGAAAAGTAGAGCAAAAAAACAGAGCAAAAAAAATTGCCTACATCATCGCCAAAAAGCGAGAAATGTAAGGCAAACCCAATTATCAAGGGAGAAGATCCTTAGACTACAGTCGGGAGCTTCTTTTTCTTGGGGAATGGTTAGAAGCGAAAAAACAAATATTGAACGAAGCAGCGTATCTGAGCAGCGTATCTATGCAATGTGTCTAAATAGATGCATCAGTCAACAAAAGTAGGCATGATACTATCTAGACAACAGCGCTAGTCGCCATAGCCGCTGAGGTAGCCTTCTAATACGTGAAAGCGGTCAGCATTGAGGCTGTAGTACATCCAGCGCCCTTGCTGACGGGCAGTCACAAGACCGGCTTCCTTCAGGGTCTTGAGGTGAAAAGAGAGTTTAGACTGAGCAATGCTCAGTCTCTCACACATGTCACCAACACAAAATTCACCCTCTTGCAACAGTTCGATTACTTGAATGCGAATCGGCTCAGAAAGCGCATGAAAACCAGAAAAAACAGGATCCGATGATTTAGCCATTGTGATTATTTGAATTTGACCTGAGATAGCTCCAAACATCCGCGTAACAAAGGAAATCTATGTGACGCTGGATACTCAAAGCTTAAACAAGGCAAATCGGTTTGGAGATCCGCGCAACTACGATGAAATCAAGCTATGTCAATAGTTCTCTGACTGCTGCGATGAGAGATAGTGCGGTCACAGGGGCTGTTACTGCCCGTAAAATTGCGGGTCCCAATGCAACAACTTTGTATTCTAAGGCGATGGCATCCGTGATTTCGGCAGATGTCCATCCGCCCTCCGGCCCCACCATCAAATTGACGGCAGGTGATTCCTCGGACATTAAATCAATCTGTAGTTGTGAGAGAAGATGTGGACTTTGTTGTCTGGCCGCACAAATATAGCGGTGGCCCTCCCAGTCAGCGTGGGTAAGCAACGTACGAAAGCGCTCTGGCGGGAAAATAGTTGGCACCGTGCCACGCTCACTTTGTTCTGAGGCTTCTGTGGCAATGCGTCGCCAGCGAACTAGCTTATTGTCGCTGGGTTTGAGTAAGGTGCGATCGCTAATTACCGGATAAATATGCGTCACGCCTAATTCTGTTGTTTGCCGAACCACCTCATCAAAACTGTTGCCCTTAGGCAAGGCGGCGACTAGGCGAATGGGTGCAGAATGAACCGCCGTCATTGCCAGCTCGTTTAAAATCTGTGCCTGGGACGGTAGGGCTGCCGTTCTGTTGCGGCTTGCCTCACTTGCGCTTGTCTCGTTTCCGCTGGCCTCAGCCAGCTGAGCTAGCCACTGACGGCCCTCACCATCTTGAGCAATGAACTTGGCGCCTGCCGAGAGCCTGAGCACCCGGCATAGATAATGCTGCTGGTCATCACGTAGCCAAATAGCCCCCTCCTTCAGCTGCGCGGCACTGATCGTAATTCGCTGAACCATGAGGCCATTGCTATGTTGTGAGCTGCTGTGATGAGCTTATGTGATGAGCTGCTGCTGCGAGCTTATGTTACGAGCTACTGCTGTGACTAGCTACTCTTCACCCCATTCCACAATTTCTACATCCACCGGGGAAATGCCGGTTTCATAAGTGCCCAAATCGCGGGCAGCCTGCTCCGAAATATCTAGAGCGCCCCCAGAGCGATCATTAACGCGAACAATTACAACTGTTCCGGTATCTAAATGCGTCAGCTCCAGTATGGTGTCAAAGGGCCAGTCCGGATGGGCTGCGGTCAACGCGCTGCTATCAAAAATTTCACCGCTGGCTGTGTAGCTACCCTCAAAGCCTGGCCCGTACCAGCTGACGCGCATTACCTCGGCATGGCTGGCAGCTGACATTAATAGGGGCATGGCAACAGCAGCGCTCATACTACTTAGAACGGATAGGTGCTTGAAGAACTTCATCTAAACATTCCTTAATAAGTACCGTGCTTAATTATCCCATAAGGGATGAGATCAGACACAACCGACCACAAGTCGTAGGCGATCGCATTACTATCAAAGATACCGACTGCCGAACGAAGACTAACGCCCCAAAAATACCGTAATCAGCTGCGATTTCCCCACAGACAACAGAAGACAATAGATATGTATTTTCACCATCTTCATTTCTACGTCAAAGACAGCGCTGTTTGGCAGCAGTGGTTTAACCAAAAACTATCCTTTCAAACAGATGGGGGCTCAAATCATGCCCGCTCCCGGAACAAGGCTCCAATTAATGCTCCAATTAATGCTCCAATTAATAGGGCCATAAAGCCGCAGACTATCCTCCGGCAAGGACATATCGAAATCCGACTTTCAGACCCTAGCCAGTCTGCCAGCGTTGAGCGTCATTTAGCGGCCCATCCGCCGGGCCTGGTCGATATTGCCTTTGGTACAAATCAGTTTGATAGCATTCTAGAACAGGCGCTTCGAGCGGGCGCGATCCTAACCGCGCCAGTCACTCGTAACGACAGTGGCAACCGACAATGCCAGCTACAGGGCTGGGCACATCTACGTCATACCCTTGTAGAAGTCTCAGAGCAGTGGATCAGCGAACATATCAAAGCAGCCACAGGCTTATGCTCAGAGCAACAAGCCGCTTTACTCTCCACCATCGATCACGTTGTTATTAATGTGCTCAAAGGGAAGCTTGAGGCTGCTGTGGCATGGTACCAGCAAGTCTTTGGACTACAGCTAGGGCAGGCCTTTGAGATTAATACCCGGCATTCTGGCCTGCGCAGTCAGGTGCTGGTGCATCCAGATGGGCTTTTGCAAATGCCCTTAAATGAGCCCAGCTCTGAAAATTCGCAGATTCAGGAGTTTTTGCATCACAATCGGGGGGCAGGGGTGCAGCATGTGGCGCTCAGTAGCGTAGATGCTATTGATGCGATCGCACACTTTAGAGCGCAAGGCCTCAGCCTACTCCACGTCCCAGACACCTACTACGACACCCTACACCAGCACCCAAACTATCCAGCCAGCCACCGAGCCACACTCTCAAAAATTCAGCAGCAGCAGCTCCTCATAGACTGGCCTCAAAGTGGCCAACCGCTGGGCCAGCCAGGAAAACAATCAGAAAAACAGACCGCAGGGCAGCCAGGTACACTCCTCCAGACCTTTACGCAGCCTATCTTTGCAGAGCCCACCTTTTTCTTTGAAATTATTGAGCGCAGCCAATACACCAACCAAGGGCAGCTGTGCACGACCCAAGGCTTTGGAGAAGGAAACTTTCAGGCTCTATTTGAAGCAATAGAAAGAGCCCAAATGCAGCGAGGTAGCCTAAAAAGCTAGGCAAAACAAATGCGAAACAGACATCCTGTCTGTTTCGCATTGTGAAAATTATCTAGAGCGAATATCTAAAGCAAACAATTCTTGGGGCCAAGAGCAAACAACGCTTGGGGCCAAGAGCACCCGAATACTCAGAACTATCGCAAAAAGACTGTGACAAACCACAGCACAACTAAGGTCACCGTTGCCGAGAGCGATGGCAGCATGTTGTTTGGCAGCACGGTTCCCTGACTACCCAGCACCTGGGCGATTACCAGGCTCAAGCCAACGCCCACCAGCAGTCCTGCCAGACCAAAGCCAAAAGCGCGCAGCAACCGTCGGGTCTTTTGATTGAGAAAATAGACCGTGGCCATCATCCCTAACGCCAACGTCAACGAAGCACCAACGGCATCTTCTGAGGCCAGTAGCCAGCTCAAAGCAATCAGCGCCGCAAAAATAAGTGAGGGCCACAGACGATCGCTATTGCTTTCTTGCTGATCGAGTAGATCCGATAGCCATTGAGCGCCAGAGGCATTGCTCAGTCCGCTCTTAATAGGCGTTGGGGACTTTGGTTTAGAGAGCTTTTCTGCAAATCGAATGCGATCAGGCACCTTTATCTTGCCTTCTTGGCGCAGCCGTAGTCGCTCCATCAAAATGGCATCGTACGCAGTTTCTATACTCTCTTTACGCTGAGGATCGTCCTTATACTCCGCAGACAAACGTGTCTTCGCAGACTGCACCTCTTCAAAAGATGAGGCCTCTGTTAGCCCTAGTGTTTCGTAGTGGACGTTTTGCTCGCTCATGCCTAGACCTCCAAATCGACCCAGCTCTTGAAAACCAGCTCCTAAAGAACTGGCCCTTTGACAAACTTTGACAAACTCTGAAAAAACTCTGGCAGAAATTTTGACAAAAACTCTGACAGAAATAAAATTAGGGCTTTGTTTAGTCTAACGGGGCAATGGCCGAAACGAAAACGGCTAATAGCAAAGTCTTTGAAAAATTTGATACTTTATTGAGTGATTTATCGATATTTCAAACTGACCACTACAAACCGCTTATTTCAAAAATCAGCGAATAAAAAGCAGCCTAACGATGTTCGATTTGAGAGGAAATGGGTAAGATGCCCGAGATATGCTGAGATTTGCTCATAACGCATCAGTAAAACATAGTTTTTTTGCTAAGGTGTGAATGCATTATGAAAACTATGCTGAAGCCTCCAAAAACCTCAGAAGTAGATTAGGGAATACTCACGGCAGTACCGGCTATGCAAAAACTGCTTAGTTTTTGCACATTGTCTGCATATTAGTTTGCACATTGCCAGATCTACCTCCTTGCTCTTTATATTTGCTTAGTACCAGGATTCGAAATTATGGCCGCTGCCAAAATCCTCGTGGTTGATGATGAACCCGCTATCCGCAATCTGATCCATCGCTTCTTGGCGAAACAGGACTATCAGATGGAATCTGCCGAGGACGGAAAAAGCGCCCTGGCTGTTTTTGAACAGTTCAACCCTGACCTCGTCATTTTAGATGTGAACCTGCCCGATGCGAATGGCTACGACCTCTGCAAGGAAATGCAGTCGCGCACAGGTGTGTTTGTGCTAATGCTTACCAGTCGCACGGACGAAGCCGATAAAATTCGCGGCTTTAATACGGGCGCAGATGACTACATTACCAAGCCCTTTAGCCTGGGTGAACTAGAGGTGAGACTGGGCGCTATTTTGAAGCGGCAGCGGCCCGTTACTGTGGCAGAGCAGCAGTGTCTCACCTTTAATAAGCTATCAATTGATCCGATTCGCCGTGAGGTAACGCTGGCTAGCGACTTAGTGCCGCTGACGGCGCTAGAGTTTGATCTGTTGCACTTTCTGGCGGGTCATCCAGGGCGGGTGTGGCGTCGCTCTGAGCTGATTCAAAAAGTTTGGGATTATGAATACGTCGGCGACCAGCGCGTGGTCGATGTACACATTGGTCAAATCCGTAAGAAGATTGAAATTGATACGACGCAGCCAACGTTGATTCAAACGGTGCGTGGTGTGGGCTATAAATTTGAGCCGCCCGCAGAAATGGTAGAAGAGGCTCAGCAAGCGTAAGGCTCAGGTTAAAACTCTGCTTCAAGCCTTCTAGCTCAAAGGCACTCGGCCAAAAACGTTTGGACAAAAACGTTTAGGCGAAGGTACTGAGTTAGCAGCAATGAAGCTCAAGACCAAACACAAGAACCTATTCCTACAGCTCCGCTTTTACGCGGTCGAGGGGATAGGTTCTTTCGTTTGGATGCTCATAAGGTGGCTGACTTCTTATCGGCAAAGTGGTGCTGGTTGCGAACTTTCCAGGCGAGTTTGATGAGCTTAGTCCATCGACGGTCTACGCGCTTGGGCGTCCACTTTAGCTGCTGTGCGATCGCAGTATCTGAGGGACCACTTTCGGGGTCTTGTAGCTGGCGCTGCTTTAGGTGCAGGAGCTGCAATTGGTCATCGCTTAGCTGCGTGGTAAAAATTTGCCACTCGCTAGGAGACAGACCGAAGTTTTTGTCGAGGTCTGCACCCAGCCACTGGTGCACTAGCTCCCAGCGGTGAGACTGGGCAAACTTTTCGACGTGATACTTAAAGCGCTGCTGCAAATAGTCGCGCTGACGGGAGGTCAAGCCGAGCACCTCATCAATCTCAGAGGCGGCCATGTCCTGCAGGCGCAGGGTGAGATAGTCGATACAGGCATGTTGCCCCTGGTCTTCTAAGTATTGAATCAGCTCTCTGACGATGCGATCGCGCAATACCCCTTCAGAAGGATCCACCGCGCTCGACACCATCTTTTCTCTAATCTGCTGAATAGCAGGTGAACGAAAGAGCGTATCGCTATCACCCTTGGGCGAATCAACGGCCATTTCGATATCGACAGAGGTCTCAGCCGGAAGACGGCGGGCAAACGCCTGAGCCCTCAGCACCAGCAGCTGCTGATTGTAACAACCGGGCAAAGAGATGCGCCGCTTGGCATAGTGCTCGCTAAAGGCCATGTATTCTGACAGCTCCAGCCGAGTGCGGGGCTGATAGTCCTCCGCCAGGTGATTTTCACGGCGAAAAGCCTTGAGCACTTCGATGTAGAAACCCTGAAGGAAATCTTCTAGCAGCGTGCAACGGCCTTGAAAGCCGAGCTGGGTTCTGGCGGGAGCGATGTAGCGGTATGCGATCGCACTCAACCGGCTATGCAGCTCTACGCGGCCTTGACGAGAGCCCAGACGGTAATAATCTACATATTTTTTGACCCGGTTTTGAGCGAGCGAACGCTGCCAGGCATTGACTTCGCCCAGCGCCTGGATCCGCGCACTCTTACGGCAAATTCGCGTCACTTCGATGGCGAGGCGAGTAGCAACCGCGTTGACAACCTTAGCGCTGGTAACAATCTGGTCGTTGATTTCAGCCTTAAGGAAGTCGATGAGCTTTTGGTCGACGGGGCAAAGCGCTTGCTCGTCGCCATTGGCCAAGGCTGGCGTACTGCTGCTGATCACTTCATCAGAAGAGCCATTATCAGAGGAATCATTAGAAGAGGACGCGCTAGCAGAAGGCTTGGAAGTAGCACTTTTGTCTGAGATCTGAGCTGAACTGGCGGGAGATACTGAGGCCTGCGAAAGGGTGTTTTCACTCTGATCTTCGCGCTGGCTGTGCGTTCTCAGGCTACCGTCCGGATGCTTGAGCTTGGCGTCAGTAGTATAAAAGGAAACGTTAACGGAATGGGTATCGGAAGCGGGATTGAGCATGGTAGATGGACTCATTATTCTTTAGAGTGATGCACAAAGTGAAAATTCGCATAGCTGATACCTACACAAAGCGTGCAGATATCAAAAATCGTATGAATAACGTCGAGTCCGTCAGCGCCGTAGGGCTGTAGTGCATGATGCGCCTAAGAGAGCACCCACACAGTTGGCTCGACTGTTTCACTCTAAAGAAGATGAATCCAATTTCTGAGAACGGGTGTGGCAGTATCGGAGGCAACTGGCACAACCCAACTGGCACACTTCGAAGCGGTCTCGCAAAAAGTTTTCATAGATGGACCTGTAGGTATGGCTATACAAGGTGTTTAGCGTTCTGAACCATGGACAGGTGTATAGGCTGAGGGGTCTCGGCCCGCTATGACAGTTGGGCGATGGGCCTATCGCGATGGGTCTTATCGCAAGGGGTCTATCGCAAAAGGTCTATTGCAAAGGAGCTGTCGCAATAGGACGAAATAGAGCGATTAACCCATTAACAATGGCTGGCTTGACTAAATAGTCCGGAATAAATAAACCCAGCGAGTATGTCTTACTCAGCGAAAGCAGATTTAGCGCTATAAAGTCGTGCACAGCACATTATTAGATAGCTACCGTTGGGGTTCTAGTTCAGCACCCCAGGCGATCGCCTCTTCCCAACCTTGACCTTGGCGAGTCACCCTTGAGGTGGCTCCGGTCATGTCTAGAATTGTGGACACCTGATACCTGATTTCAGTATCGCTATCTACAATTACGTCTACGAGATTCTCCATCCGGTCAAACAGTTCTTGCTTAGATAAAGCTTCGATATCGTCTTCAGTAGAATTACGAACAACGGGTAAAGCCGAGGTGGAAATCACTGGATTGCCTAGGGCTTCTAACAGCGATAGGCACAGGGGGCTTTTTGGCACGCGGATACCAGTGGTTCGCCGTTTTGGATTCATTACAAGGCGCGGTACGGCCTTCGTCGCTGGTAATAAAAAGGTATAGGTGCCCGGAATTAAATGTTTGATGAGCTTGTAGGCCGGATCGCTCACGTGGGCGTAGCTAGCAATGTTAGAGAGCGACGCGCATAAAAAGGTCAGCGGCTTGTCATTGGAGAGCTGCTTTAGCTGACGCACCCGTTTCACTGCCGATTTAGAATTGAGATCGCAGCCAATGGCGTACACCGTATCGGTGGGGTACAGCATGATGGATCCCTGACGCAGGGCATCGCGCACTTTATCAATCTCGCGCGGCTGAGGATTTTTGGGGTGAATGTTGTAGAGCGTGGCCATGGAGAGCCTCAAGAAAACGGTATGAAAATTGCTTATTTAGAGTGTCCCACAGGAATTGCCGGTGATATGTGCCTCGGTGCGCTGGTTCATGCGGGCGTGCCCTTAGCTTACTTATCCCAAAAGCTATCTGGCCTGGGCCTCGGGGATGAGTTTCTGCTCGCAGCTGAAACGGTGTTACGCAATCAGCAGTCCGCGACCAAGGTGCATGTCGATGTCGCCGCAAATCTGTCGCCATCCCTCCAGGCTCATGATCATGCAAGTCATGATCATGCAAGTCACGGTCATTCACATAGCCACGACCATTCACACGATCATGACCATTCTCATAGCCACGGCCA
>JBCBKQ010000092.1:0-20659 GCA_038521595.1 Cyanobacteria bacterium J06627_28
ATTGTGCAGGCGACGACGCCACTACTGCCAGAAAATAAGCCGCGCTATCTGATGGGGGTGGGTACTTACAAGGAAATGGCCCAGGCGATCGCAGCAGGCATTGACTTGTTTGACTGTGTGATACCGACTCGCCTCGCACGGCATGGGGCCGCGCTGGTGAAGGGCGAACGCTGGAACCTAAAAAACGCACAGTTTCGCCGAGATCTGACGCCAGTTGATGAGAGCTGTCCTTGCTATACCTGTCAAAATTTTACGCGGGCCTATCTCTGCCATCTCATCCATGCCAAAGAAATGCTGGCCTACACCCTCATTTCTATTCACAACATTACTGAGCTGATTCGCTTTACTACAACGATTCGTGAGGCTATTTTGGCGGATCGATTTTCAGAAGAGTTTGCCCACTGGCTGGCCTAGGTGCCATGTGAAGCTCATCTAAAACAGACTTTCGTAACGATTTTGTTACCCTTCTATGATTTTGTTACTTCTTTGAAAGTACCGTGGCCAGATACTTTCAAAGATTTCGCCTGAGGCAGACCGAGCTAAGGTCACATCACACATCGTGATAAAATATTTCCAAGTATTACACAAACCATTTGGAGAGAGTATAGACATGGACATTGCAGTGCTGGTAGCCGAACTGCCCGAAGCCTACCGTGCCTTTGGCCCATTAATCGACGTTTTGCCGATTTTGCCTATCTTCTTTCTACTGTTGGCGTTTGTATGGCAGGCATCTGTTGGCTTCAGATAAGTTTCGGCTTCAGATAAGTTTTTAGGATTGGTGTTGGATTTTTAACGCCGACTCTTTTAGCGCTGACTCTTCTAACACCGAATCCCTAGGGGTGAGTGACAGGTTAAGGCTGCCCCATAGCCAAGGAAGCTCTATTAAGAATTTTCATAAAGCCGTGAGCGCAGCATCTTATTTAGATGCTGCGCTCACGGCTTTTAAAGTCTTCTCACTAGCCATCGTTGACCAGCTGCTCCTATCTATAGTTTTACGCACTGATAGCTTTTTGCGCTTTGCTATCGCTTCAGCTACTCCAATTAGCTGAACCATCGATTCTAAAAGGCGCTAGGGAAGGCTCGTCAAGACAGTCTACTTTTGGCGTAGCCTACCTTCGGTTTAGGCATCAGCGGACTGCTCTATTTTTGAGGCTCATCATGCTGCGCAGTGAGATCAAAATAAGGCATTGAAAAAATAAGGATTAGAGGTTTGCTTTTTGAGGCTTTAGCAAGCTTGCCGCTGTCCATCCGCTGTGGGCTGCTCAGCAATAGCGCCCGATTTTGGCCAGCGCGTCAGGAAAGGGTGTCCGTGAAATCTAGGCTAACTTTAGATTTATTTAATATTTTAACGGACAGTTTTGCTATCTTATTTTCATTTTTTCCGCAGATACACCTATATATCAACTTTCTTTTGAGGGTAAGGGGCTGATTCCTACGTTCTTTCTCGGTTTGGATCGCTTTTAGGTCCGTGAGAGGATTTCATCAAGAACGTTACATGCAAATAGATTTGTTTCGTTTTTGGCTGGACCGCTCTTGAATTAAATCTTTTTGGTGGGTTGCATCTAGCCTTTAAACGCTAGAAAAACCTTGGCTAAAGCTTTTGAATTGAACGACTTTGTTCTGTTTTTAAAGCCAGATGCCCGCCTAGGGCCAGCATTTACGAGTTGTCTATGTCCATCAGCCTTCACGGTCATCTACACCTCTATCCCATGCGATCTTTAGAACCTGCCAGCTCTGAGTCTGCACCATCACTAGAGTCTAAAACTGTGTCAAAGTCAGTCCATAAGTCTGTCTCCCGTGCCGCTAAGCCTGCAAAGGCGCGCCATCGCTTTCGCACGGATAGTTGGCTGTCGCTAAAAGATGCCAACTTGCTGCTGCGTAAACGAGCGCAGATGGAGGCAAATCAGGGTAGCTATAGTGCGGCGCTGATAATTCTCAATCAGCTGACGGTCTATGAGCCTGAGAATGCGGAGAACTTCGCCAACCGTGGCTTGATGCATTACAACCTAGGAAGTTGTGAGCAGGCGCTGGCAGACTACAACCGTGCAATCGAAATCAATCCTGAGCTGGATAAGGCCTACAGCAACCGAGCTAATTTGCACGCGACGCGGCAAAACTGGGCAGATGCGATCGCAGACTATGACGAAGCCATTGACCTCAACCCGCTCAACATTCGCGCCCGGCTAAATCAAGCCATTACCCTACGTGAGATGGGTGACTATGACGAAGCACTAGTCTGCCTTGATATTGCGATGTTCTTTCGCCCGCAGAGTGCCACGCTATATGCAGAGCGAGGGCGGACGTATCATTTGCAGGGGCATTGGAATTGTGCGATCGCCGACTACACCAAGGCTCGCGCCCTCACCCAAGACGATAGCCTCCAAGACATCAGCAGTCGCCAGCGCGTGAATAAAAGGGTGATGAGATGGATAAACGCCCTGGCGTAGTATAGCAATCCGCTGATGCATTAGTGGATTGCTATGCACTTAGCGCCCTCTAGAATCAACGGTTTAGCTGATCGTAGTGTCTGAAGCTAAGTGCGGAAGGCTATATCTGTTCTTCCTTGAGATAAATCAGAATCAAAAAAGGCATGAGTTACGATTGGCGTCGCGACTCATGCCTTTTTAATTTGATGATGATTAAGCAAGCAGTCTTAATCAGTATCCTTAAATTGATATTTTTAAACTAAAAACTAATATCCCTTAGTCAATATCGATTGACTGGGGCCCTTTTGGATTGGGTGGATTGACGCTAGTTGCTCCGTTCTCGGCGGTGGGCTCTACCCCTTGCTTATTTAGCCAGGTTTTGACGGGGTCTTCTGAAAGATCGAGGCGAAACAGACCCGAAAAGAATCCACCACAAAACGCAACAGGCTGACGGGCCAGTTCCCGAACAAAAGGGGTTAGCTCATCGACAAACATATTATTTCTACGCTCCGCAGTGAAAATTTTTCTTGCCTTTAGTGTAGCTGGCAAGCTGGAGATTTTGCCATAGAAAGACGCGGGTGGTGGCTACAGCAGACTGCGTTTCCCGTTTACTTGAACAGTTGCCCAGTTTGTCCGAGCGGTGGCCAGCTGCTCTTCTGTGATAGTTGCGCCTGTGAGGTCTGCGCCGCAAAGATTTGCGCCGGTTAAGTTGGCATCTTCAAGGACGGCTCTGGTCAAGTTGGCACCGCGCAAGTCCGCATCTGCTAGGTTGGCGCTGCCTAGGTAGGCCCCTGCTAGCTTGGCATTTTTTAGAATTGCCTGGGTGAGGTTTGCTTGCCCCCAGTGGGTGTTGGAAAGGTCTGCGCCCAGCAAGTTGGTTTTGCGTAGGGTGGCTTTGGCAAAGCGGGCACCCGCTAAGACCTGCTTGTGCAAGTCGAGCTGACTGAGTACCTGGTTGGAAAAGTCTCTGTGCCCCTTTTCGTAGTTCTCGCGCAGAGAGGCGGGTGTGACTTGCTTGCTTTGTCGACGTTCGACACCTTTGTAAGATGAGTCGTTTTTGGTACGACGTTCTTTGCGGGCTCGAATGGCAGCGGCCATTCGTGAGGATGGGGAGACGCGCCTGTCTGTTTCTGCTTCTTTGACAGCGGCTTCTTTGACCATATCTGCGGTGGCAAAGGCCATGTTTTGAGCCAGGCTCTTTAGGTAGGGCTCCATGTCTAGGTCACGCAGCACATCGTCTGCCATCTGGTAGCGCTTGTGCACAGAGATGTCTAGCAGCTTGGTCATGACAGAGGCAAAGTGACCGCTAACAGAGACTAGCTCCTGCCAGCGTAGTTCGCCGGTTTGCGGATCGTAGGGTAAATCTTTGGGCGATTTACCAGTGAGCAGGTACACGCAGGTGACGCCGATGGCATACAGGTCGCTGGCGTATACGGGGCGCATGGCCATCTGTTCTGGTGGCGCGTAGCCTGGGGTGCCAATGGCATAGGCAGTCAGCGCCGTCTGATCGGAGCCTTCGGTGCTGGTCTGAGTAACTTTATCCTTGACCGCGCCAAAGTCGATCATGACGAGCTGTTTATCTTGCTCGCGGCGGATAAGGTTGGCGGGTTTAATGTCTCGATGAATGATTTGGTTGCTGTGGATGTACTGCACCACGGGCAAAATTTCTGACAGAAATTGCTTGACGCCTGTTTCGGTAAAAGGGCCGCCTTTTTTGACTTCTTTTTGGAGGGTGGAGCCGCTGACGTACTCCTGCACGAGATAAAACTCTTTGTCCATCTCGAAGTAGTCGAGCAGGCGGGGCAGCTGAGGGTGGTTGCCGATTTTGCCGAGAATGCTGGCTTCGCGCTGGAAAAGGTTGCGGGCCATGTCGAGCAGGGTGGGCACTTCTGTGGTGGGCCGCAGCTGCTTGATGACGCAGGGCGGTGAGCCTGGCAGCGACTGGTCTCTGGCTAAAAAGGTAGCTCCAAATCCGCCGCGACCGAGTGCGCCGAGTACCCGGTAGCGATCGCGTACCCACAGATGACTACCACAGCTGGCGCAAATGCGAGCAGCGGTTGCATTTTTGGGTTTGGCGCAGCCGGTAGCGATGCAGTAGGTCATTGAGGGTTGGTGTCGTGCGTGGCGAAGCCGTGAACTCAGTATTCCCGTATCTATTTATCAAAAAGCAGAAAAACGACTCCACAGAAGTAGGATGTTTGCGGTTTTGTATATCCGTTCAATCAGGCCAACGGTTCTAGGAGCGTAGTAGGATAGTGCGGTAAAGCGTCCAAGTGTCGATTCCACAATGCGTGTTTCTGTTAACTGGCTCAAAGAGCTTGTCGAGTTCGATTTATCCCCAGAGGCGTTGGCAGATGCGCTAACGATGGCGGGCTTTGAAGTAGAAGATATTGAAGATAGGCAGAGCTGGGCAGATGGCGTGGTGGTAGGCCGAGTCGTTGAGCGACAGCCACATCCCGATGCTGAAAAGCTGAGCGTGTGCACGGTGGACATTGGCGCTGCGGAGCGTTCGACCATTGTGTGCGGTGCGGCAAATGTGGGCGCAGACATGTGTGTGCCAGTGGCGACGGTCGGTAGCTATTTGCCTAAGATCGATCTCAAAATTAAGCCCCGTGAGCTACGGGGGGTTCCGTCGGCGGGCATGATTTGTTCTCTGGCAGAACTAGGCCTGGCGAAGGATGCTGAGGGCATTCACATTTTTGATGAGGCTAGCTTTGTCAGCGGCGATATTAAGCCCGGGCAAGACGTCCGTCCGCTGCTGGGCCTGAATGATTTTGTGCTAGATGTGACTTCGACGGCGAACCGAGCAGATGCGCTGAGTTTGGTAGGTATTGCCAGAGAGATTGCGGCGATTACAGGTAACGTGCTGAAGCTGCCGGTAACAGGTGAGCTCAAAGGTCGTGAGACGGCGCTGTCGGGCGTGAGTATTGCGCTGAGCGATCCGAAGGCCTGTCCTATCTACATTGGCAGCGTTTTAGAAGGCGTTAAGCTGGGGCCTTCTCCGGCATGGCTGCAGCAACGGCTGGTGGCTTCGGGGACTCGCGCGATTAATAATGTGGTCGACATTACAAACTACGTTTTGTTGGAATGGGGGCAGCCGCTCCATGCGTTTGACCTTGATAAGTTGACTGACAGCGGTGAGACGACTGTTGGCGTGCGCTATGCCAATGAGGGTGAAACGCTTACAACGCTTGATGATCAAGAGAGAGAACTAGCTGCTCAGACGCTGGTGATTACGTCAAACGATGCGCCGGTTGCGCTGGCCGGTGTGATGGGTGGCGCAGAGTCAGAGGTGACAGATAGTACGACGCGGGTGTTTTTGGAGGCGGCCTATTTTGATGCGGCGGCGATTCGGAAGTCTGCTAGGTCGCAGGGCCTGAGAACGGAAGCTTCTGCTCGGTATGAGCGTGGGGTAAATCCGGCTGAGCTACAGCTGGCGTGCGATCGCGCTCTACAGCTCTTAATAGACATTGCCGGGGCAACCCTTGCGGGCCACGGCGAAGACCGCACCGAAATTGGCAATATCTCTCCGACCCGTGAGGTCTCTCTACGGCTAAGCCGAATCAATCAAATCCTAGGCAAGGTGGTTGTTGGCGAAAGCACCCAGTATTTAGACAAAGCAACAGTGGAGACCTTGCTAGACAAGCTGGGCTGTAAGGCCACTGCGAACGATGAAGATAGCTGGACGGTGGAAGTGCCGCCCTATCGATACCGTGATTTAGAAAGAGAGATTGACCTGATTGAAGAAGTGGCTCGTCTCTATGGCTATGACTTCTTCGATAAAACGTTGCCAAGTCAAACCTCTCAGGGCTATCTCTCTGAGGGCGCAGCGCTATCGAGAAAGCTGCGGGCTGCCTTTAGAGGCGCGGGTCTGACTGAGGCGATTCACTACTCGCTGACCAGTCCGAACTCTGATAGACAGGTTGTATTGGCCAATCCGTTGTTTACTGAGTATTCGGCGCTGCGAATTGATTTACTCGATGGCCTAATCGATGCTTTTCAGCTAAATGTAAATCAAGGGAACGGGCCGCTGAATGCGTTTGAGATTGGGACGGTCTTTAATAAGCCAGATGACAATCCAGACGGCGAGCCGGTTGAGTCGATTAAGGTCTCGGGAATTGTCGGTGGCGATGCGCGGCGCGGTCGCTGGGTGACGAGCAACAAAGACACGCCCATGAGCTGGTACGAGGCTAAGGGCATTTTGCAATGTGTATTCGATAACCTTGGTTTGGCCGTGGACTATCGCACGGATGAAGGTAGCGATAGACTGCATCCTGGGCGTACGGCGGGTTTGTTTGTCCGGGGGAGAACTCGATTAGGTACCTTTGGTCAGCTGCATCCTGAGCTGCGCCGGGATAAGGATTTGCCCGATGAGGTTTATGTCTTTGAGCTGGATTTGGCCGTGCTGGAAATGTGCCTGACAGGCAAAAGTGGAAAAGCGGTGAAGTTTGCTGCTTACTCTACCTACCCGGCGTCTGATCGAGATTTGGCGTTCTTTGCGCCTACGGAGGTGACCGTGGCTGATTTGCAGCGCTCGATGAGTAAGTCGGGTGGCAAGCTGCTGGATTCGGTGACGCTATTTGATGAGTACAAGGGTAAGGGTGTCCCAGAAGGGGAGCGATCTTTGGCCTTTAGGCTGGTGTACCGGTCGAGCGATCGCACCCTGACTGACAAAGACATTGACCCTGTGCACCAGAAGGTTCGCGCGGCATTGGAGAAAAGCTTTAAGGTAAACCTGCGCAGCTAGAGAAGGTTGCGGCGACTAGAAAGGAACGTCTGGGCCTGGATCGGATGATTTTTGCTTTTTGCTGTTGGTTTCGTTGATTTCTTCGCCATCGTCAAGGTTTACGATTTGCCCGTTGAAAAAGCTGGCAAATCGCTTGATTTTTTCCTGATCGTGATCGATGGCAACCATTCCTGTGGGGGCTTCTAGGCGAGGATTCCTAGTATGTTGCATCGGCGGCGGGGCCAGCGGTATGCCTTCAACGCTAGGTGGCTGGACTGCTCCATTGCCGTTTTGATAGTTACCGTTTTGAGGGTTACCGTTTTGAGGATTGCCGTTTTGAGGATCGCCAGGTGGGGCGGGCGTTGGGAGGTTCGCGCTTGCTCCGGTTTGGCCAGAGGGGGCTGCCTGATTTGTCGTAGCGCTTGGATTGGCCGGTTGGCTGGGTGATTGACCAAAGCTGCCTGAGCCGGGTGGTGTGGAAGGCTTGGGCCGAGGGGCCGAGGGCGCTGCTGGTGGGGGCTCATCGTTGGGCGGGTTTTGGGCGGATTCTTCGGCTGAGATGACTTCTAGGGAGACTTTTATTTTGCGCTGGAAGACGGTCTCGAAGGCGGCTTCTAGGTTTGGGATGCGATCGCGTGCCATTTTTTGCAACGACGCAGATCGAAACCCTACTTTTGCGCCCACACCATCAAACCCAAGGAGAACGCCCTGCTGCTGCATGAGCATTTGAGTGCCCCGAGGGGCTAGCACCGCAAGCAACTTGCCCCATAGATCAGCCAGATTGCCAAAGGCAACTTCGTGGGTTGGTTCTGTTGGTAGGGTCGTTGTAGTCGGTTCAGCAGTTGGCGGCTCTGTTGGTAGCGTCCCAAGTGGTGCACTATCGGGTCCATTGTCGGATGCACTGTCGGGTGCGGCAGATTGTGACTGAACGGTTACTGGCCCCGATTCCGCAGGGTTGACAGCAGGGCTAGCAGCTGGTGCGCTGACAGGCGGAGCTGTTGGCGGCGTGGGTTCTGGCTTTGAATCGGGTGCTGACGGCGGTGGCTGAATTTGAGAGTCGGCTGGCGGTGGCGCAATGGGTGTCGGCGCTATAGCTGTTGGTGCAGTAGGTGCTGATGTAACAGGTGCTGGCGTAATAGGCGTTGATGTACCGGGCGTGGATGCACTGGGCGTGGATGTAATAGGCGGCGCAGCGGATAGCGTTGCGGTTTGCGTCATGGGCACTGCAACGGCAGGTCGGGCAGTGGTGGCGTTTGCGAGCCCAGCGGCGGCGTTGAGCGCATCTGGTAGAAGCCCTGTGAGCGTAATTTCTAACCACAGGCGTGGCTGAGTGGTGTTTTTGACCTGGACTTCTGAGGTCTGTAGCTTTTGCTGACTGGCGAGGAGCTGCGGGGCCGATAGGCGCTTGGCAAATTCGGTCATTTCCGCCCAGGTGGGCGCGGTAATGGCGACCAGATCTTCTCTGGTGGGGGCACGTTTGGCGATGAGCAGATCGCGGTAGAAGCCAACCAGGCTTTGCAGGACGATCAGCGGCTCGCGGCCTTTGTCCATGAGGTGACGGACGCGCTCTAGTAAGGCGGTGCTGTCGTTAGCTGCGATCGCACGTACCAAGTTCAGCAAATCTCGCTCAGGGACAGCCCCGACTAAATCCCAAACGGTATCGACGGTAATCTTATCGGCCTGCAGACTCAGCTGATCTAGCAGGCTCTCGGCATCTCGCAGTCCACCCTGAGAGATCTGCGCGACGAGCTGTATGGCAGGTTCGTCAATTTGAATAGTCTCCTCAGTGGCGATATAGCCCAGATGCTTCACCATGGAGGGCAGCGGAATGCGCCGAAAATCAAACCGTTGGCAGCGAGAAATAATCGTCGGTAGTACGCGCTGCGGATCGGTGGTTGCCAATACAAAGACAACTCTATCCGGCGGTTCTTCTAACGTTTTTAGCAGTGCATTGAAGGCTGCCGTACTAAGCATGTGGACTTCGTCGAGCACGAATAACTTGTAGCGGCACTGCACAGGAGCAAACTGGGCGCGCTCGATGAGTTCGCGGATATTATCGACGCCGGTATTACTGGCTGCGTCAATTTCGACAATATCTAGAGCGTTGCCTCGGCTAACGGCCTGACACACATCGCACTTACCACAGGGTTCGGCGGTGGGTGCCTCTACGCTGAGGCAGTTGAGAGACTTGGCTAAAATTCGGGCGCTGGAGGTTTTGCCTGTGCCCCGTGGGCCGCAGAAAAGATAGGCCGGGGCGATGCGGTTTTGTTCTAGCGCATGGGTAAGGGTGGCTGCGATCGCACCTTGCCCCACCAGCTGTGAAAAGGTTTGCGGACGATATTTGTGGTGGAGAGGTTCGTACAAGCGGTCTCACCTAAAATTTGCGATCACCGCTATTAAGATATCGTTTTCACTTACCGATTGCGCATCTATTTTGTGTGGATAGTTTACGCGATAAACCTGGCCCCGCCAGCGGCTTTCCAGGCGACCACCACGAGCCAATGCACTAAAACGCTTGCCCACAGGGAGCCGGTTCGTCGGTAGGCGTGGAGACAAAAGATGCCTAGGAGCGCAACCAGCAGCAAAAAACGCAGATTCAAAAAGTAAAGCGCTGACTCTGGTAAGAAAGTCAGTGCTTCTAAGGGATGCCATAAAACGTATGCCAGTGTGGAGAGGATCATCCACTTAGCTGAGCCCTTGGGCAAAAACAGGCCGCGAAAGATGATTTCTTCTGTCAGGGCAGGGATGAAGAAGGCGATCGCAGATATTTTGAGTAGCTCCCCAAAAGGAGGGCTCTGGTCGATTGCAATGGCCGATGGCATAACGACTACTGCGATCGCCATAAACAAGAGGCCGTAGCCGACTGATTCGAGCCAGCCAAAAAGGGAGGGGAGCGTTTTTAGCCTTTGGCCTATCCAGAACATCGTTCTGCCTCCTTTTGGGTGCTAAGCCTTTACCTGTTGACCCTAGGGCAAAAAGATATGTCACAAGGGTTTTACCTAGCATAAGCGTATAGCGCTAAGTGGCGAACACTATAGATCGCTCGCGAATGATGTAGGTCGCTGCTTCACTGCTGGCGGTGGGCTGCAACTGCTGTTTTTTCTTACGCTGTGCGGCTGCAAGCATGGCTGGAGACATCACTGTGTTGTCAGTGCTTTCTACCTCGTTGCGCTTGGATGCGGCTGCCTGCACTTGGCGGTGTCTTCTTTCGATAATAGTCGTCGCCATGGCCGAGTCTGTGTCTTCTATCCAATAGCCGTTGAGGTAGGCATCGACTAGAGACGCGAAGACGGCTTTGAGTGGGGCCGGTAAGGTCGCCTCAATCTCTGCTTGGCTAGCGTAGTTATCGACTAGGCGGCCCATGCACTGCATGATCAGATGATTGTCAGCAGACGTTGTGTGATGTGATTCTCTTAGGGCTGTCCAGCAAGCTTCGAAGGCTTTAATTCCAGTGAGTTTCATCATAGTGAGTTTGTGTAGACAGTGGATGGTATGTAGAAATAACAGGGCAGAACCAGGGAGGCGTTGGGCCGGGGAACTTGCCCTGGTATTGATGTATTCTTTCACGGACAGTTTAGTCCGGAGGATGCGAGTGCGTGAGTCTACGGAACTTATGTCCGTAGAGGGCGGCAATATTGGGGAATCGACGGAGGTCTCTTTTATCAAGTCTGTCGTTTCTATGGACATGATCTGCGCGGTTACTGGTTTAGAACGTCACCCTGCTGAATCTCTTTATATACCAAGCGTTTTAGATGATTTGAGCGCAGATAACTTGAACTGGTGTGCCGATGGCAGCGATGTCTTTGAGTGCGATCGCCGCGCTGCCGCCATTGCAGGCAAGCTCCACCCAGCCATGGCTGCCGATTAACGCTGCGATCGCGCCAACGGGCACATCACCATAGGTGTTCACGCCGGCAAATTCTCGTTTCCCTTCAGTTTGTGATGCGGATGATTCCTTCGTAAAAGAAAGTATCAACCGCCAGGGGCCCTCTGGGATTGCTTCAGCTGGAATGTTTGTGATTAAATTGCCAAAACCGTCTATATATTGAAAAGAACCGGCATAATGCGCTACTTTAGCGTTGCCCTCGAAAAGGGTGTCGGTTGAGAAGGTGGGTAAGTCTGGTTTGACAAGGCTGGCGGGGTCGATGCGATCGCCTACCTCTGCTATCGGTACGCCAGTGGCTAGATGGGCCGCAACAGGCGCAAAGATATCTCTTCCGTGAAAGGTCGCGCTCGGTGAGGGGACGCGCCAATACGCCGAGTTTGTGAGGTTAACCGCTGCTAGGACTGGCTCACGCTCTAAGACGCCGCTAAAAAGACCATTGTCTGGGCCGACAAAAAATCCACTGGGGCTTTGGAGTGCGATCGCTCTTCTGTCTGACCCTACGCCCGGATCCACCACAGCCAAATGCACCGTTCCCTGCGGAAAATAAGGGTAGGCCATCAACAAATTGAACCGAGCCGCTAGAATGTTATGAGGCAGAACTTCGTGTGTCAAATCACACGTGGGTATTCCCGGAGCAATTTGTGCGATCGCGCCTTTCATCGCAGCGACATAGGAATCTTTACTGCCAAAGTCGCTGAGCATTGTAATCATCAAACCGTTGCCAGTACTGAATGTGCCATCTTAGGTATTAAATGATACTTAAACAGTGTGATTGCGGTCATTGATTGTACGGAATGGTTTGTTTTTAATGTGTACCTAGTGTATTTGATATGTCATCTAGTCAACCGACGCCAAAGTACCCAGCGCTTACTCAAAGTGTGAAGGCGCTTTCACTCGCTGACATTACCCGACATGTTTTTATATGCGCAGATCAGACCGTTCCTAAATGCTGTGACAAAGCAGAGAGTATCGCTGCCTGGAACTATCTAAAAAAACGCCTTAAAGCGCTAAAGCTAGATATTTCATCCGACCCTCCTGCCCAACACGTTTTTAGAACCAAAGCAAACTGCCTCAGAGTTTGTCAGAAAGGTCCGATTTTGCTGGTTTATCCAGACGGCGTTTGGTACCACAGTGCCACTCCGGACGTTATCGAACGCATTATTCAAGAGCACCTAATCGGCGGAAACGTTGTGACAGACTACGTCTTTTTGCAGCATCCGTTGTCATAGCCCGTTGAATAACGCCTTCCAATAGCCCCTGCCTTCCACAAGGCCTCTTTTTTTCTGAGTGAGGTTATCTACATTTTGGGAATACTTGATACGGCAAACCCGCAAGTTAACGCTTGTCATTAGGCATCTTCTTGTGTCTAATCCAGAAATGTCTAATCCAGAAATGTTTAGTCCAAAGAACGTTTAATTCTAAGGGTTTGACTAATAAGGGTTTGACTAATAAGGGTTTGACTAAAACGACCAGTCAGCGCAGATAAAAAGTTAATTAAGCAGTTAAGCGTCACTAAAGCTATCCTCCAGCTCACTAACCATTTGTCCGTTAGCAAGCTGAACCCGGTGCCACTTTAGAGCGATTTCTAATTTCTATCATCAGCAAATAAACCCTCTCCATTAGAGAAGAACACGAGCGAGCATACGGCATGAAAGAAGCTAACACAGGGGACCAGAAGAAGCTTTTACTCATTGATGATGATCCCAATCTCATCTTGTTGGTGAAGGACTATCTAGAGTTTCGCGGCTACCAGGTAATGACAGCAGGCAACGGCAGAGAAGCCCTATCAGCATTGACTGATATCTCTCCCGATATGATCATTTGCGACGTCATGATGCCAGAAATGGATGGCTACGCATTTGTAGAGCAGGTCCGCCAAGACCCGGGCAAGAGCTGGATTCCCATCTTGTTCCTCTCTGCAAAAGGCCAGAGTCAAGACCGTGTAAAAGGGCTTACTACCGGCGCAGACGTCTACATGGTGAAGCCCTTTGAGCCCGAAGAACTGGTTGCCCAAGTAGAGTCTTCGCTCAAGCAGGCCACTCGCCTCATCCACCATCAAAACAAAGGGCCCAACTCGATTCCGACGATTCAGGTGCCCTTTGATGTAGAGCTTACGCCTACAGAGCTAAAGGTTGTGCAGTTTGTGGCTCGTGGTATGGCAAACCGCCAAATCGCTGAGGAACTCAAGGTAAGTCAGCGGACTATTGAGAGTCATGTGAGTAATATGCTGGGCAAAACGGGCCTGCATAACCGTACAGAACTTGCTCGCTGGGCCGTTGAAAATAACAAGGCCTAGCGCTGGTAAATCTCTGGCAAGTCTGTGGAGAGAATGGGTTATGCCTGATGCCAACCAAGGTCATAACCCATGCAAAAAATAGGCTCAAAATGTCCACAGACTTTGATACAATTAAATTCCTTGCGAAAGCGCCAAGTTTTTGTCGCTGGTTCGTAAAGGTCTGAGAGTTTCTTGATAGACTCTCTCTTTTTTGCTGGTGTAGCTCAGTTGGTAGAGCAGCTGATTTGTAATCAGCCGGTCGTCCGTTCGAGTCGGATCACCAGCTTCCTATTTAAATCAATAGTTTCGCAATCCCCGCAAGACCTGAAAGTCCTGCGGGGATTGCCTTTTGAGCGAGGGCAGAAAAACTATAGCTTTGGTCACTTAGCTTACGGCATAGTCATCGGCTGAAACTGTTGTTTTACAACGGGCTAAGTGACTAGAAAAGAGCGAATGCATCCGCTCTTTTCTATATTGGGTGCTTTTGGATGCTTTCACACATGAAATTACCGCCCTAAAGGTAGCTTGGCTGGCTACATCGCTTTGCTGATGAAGTCACTAGTTAAAATGCAGCGGAATCACCTGAATATTTAGCATGGGTTGAGCAGACGAGACTGAAAATAGAGAAGGGCGTAAAAGAATTACGGCTCCAGCCAGCCAAGATCTAGAAGAAATAGTTGGAGATTTCTGAGAGAGGCGTGTAGATGCAGGTGACCGATTCGTGGAAGCGTTTGGACAGAAATGCCAACAGATGGCACGGTTTCCTTCTCTGTTAAATTCCCATGACACAAGGATTATTTATCCGGATGGCGCAGGATTGAAGAGGCCGTGAAGATACATAGGGCTGATGTATAAATCATAGCTTTCTGGCCTAATATCAATCTCGGTTGATTTTGTTCGTTTCGCATTTGGATTCGTTCTCTCTACCGAGCTTTTAGAAAATATAACCACCCTTTTTATAAGAGAAACAACATGAGCGGTTGCCAAAAGTAACTGTTGATCTTTGCGTTGCTTTTGCAATGGTACTTTCACGTTTCTTGAGATAGGCGCTGTTGTTTCAACAGCGCTCAGATTCGGGTGTCTGTTTCTAAGTAGCTCGTCTCTAAGTAGCTCGCCTCTAAGTAGCTCGTCTGTGACAGCAGAACCGTGCAGCGGGTCTTTTGAGAATAGGCCTCTGTGCTTTTGCGCGTCAACAACTATTGCTATCAGAACTTCTACATTATTTCAGGTATTTGCTTTATGGAATCTGTTGATAACGAAGCGCTCGCTGCTGCGAATGCTGCTGTGACGGGTGCTGAAAATATAGCCGTTGACAATACATCTGCGAACGACACGGCTGCCAATGATGGTGATCTGGCCGTAGCGATGGCGAGTACTGCGGCTAACAGCAGTGATGGAGACGGAGGCTCACCATCTCTGCAAGATCAGTTTCAAGATGTAACTGATTCAAGCTTTCCTCAGATTGAGAAAGAGAGCAATGTAGGCGTTTGGGAACAGTGGGAAGATACAGACGGGGACGGATTTGTTGATAGTCGGCCTAGCTATAGCCTTGCTTGGGGTGATGTCAATGGTGATGGCTTTATTGATCTGTGGCTAGGCAATCACTTTGGCGATCGCAATGGGCCGCCGCCTTCGCTGTTTGTTAATCAACAAGATGGGACGTTTGTAAATCAAGTTGGTCTGATTCAGCCTGGGTCAGATGGGGCCATTGTCAGTGGCGATCGCCATGGCGTTGTCTGGGCTGATTTTGATAATGACGGTGACCAAGATTTAATTCAGCTGGTTGGTCTAAATTCGACTGCGGAGCCTAGCCGAAACAAGTTTTTTGTTAATGAGGGTGGCACGCTTGTTAATAGAGCCGCTGAATTTGGAATTACTTACCCTGAGGGCCGTGCGCGCGAAGCAACCGTATTTGACTTCAACAATGACGGGCTCTTGGATTTTATCCATGGCTCGCTGACAGACGGCACGCGAAATCCTGAGCTGCCACCGACCGTTTTTCAGCAAAATCCAGACGGTACCTTTTCAGATATTGGTGCGGCGGTTAATTTTGAATTCAACCAGAGCTACGGACTAGAATTTGCAACCATTGCAGATTTTACAGGTGATGGAAGTTTAGAGGTTGTCTTAAAGCAGCCCAATCAAGTCTATGACATTAGCTCTGGCGTTTTTACTGAGGTTACCGATTCTTTATTTAGCGGTGTTGACCTTTCAAGTAATCGGGGATTAGTCGATCTGGCCATTGCTGACTTTAATGGTGATTTGATTCCTGATTTATTTTTGCCTACCTCCAATAGCAATCAACATAGATTATTTTTGAGTACTCCCACAGGCTGGGAAAATCGGTCGGTTGACTCTGGCATACGATCTGCTTCTTTCCGCTCTACGGATGGTGGAGGCGTTGTTGTCGGTGACTTTGACAACGACATGGATCAAGACATGTTTGTGCTTGATCGTGGCACGGGCAGTAGTGATTTTATTCTAGAAAATCAAGGTGATGGGACGTTTACGGCGCTCCCTTTCCCAGACAGTTCTCCTTTGCCGACGGTCGCGAGACCTTTCTTGCGGTCTGCGGCGGTTGCAGACTACAACAATGACGGCTTTTTAGATCTGTTAGAAACAACAGATAGAAACGATCCTACCTATCGCCTGCTTCAGAACACAGGCAACAGTCACAACTGGCTCTTGATTGATTTGCAGGGAACCGTTTCTAACCGAGATGGCATTGGTGCCACGGTGTATGTCACTGCTGGTGGTGTGACTCAGATGAGGCAACAAACCCAGGGGCAACACCACAGGGCTCAAAATGACAGACGCCTTCACTTTGGTCTAGGTGAGCAAGATGCCGTGAGCGAAATTCGCATTAAGTGGCCTAGTGGTATTGTGCAAGTGCTAAGTGCGATCGCAGTCAACCAAGTGCTGCAAATTGAAGAATCCAGCGGCGTCAACGATGCACCAGTCGCTGACGATGATGTCGCCGTTACCGAACAAAACACCCCGATTCAAATCCCTGTGCTGGCTAATGACAGCGATATCGATGCCGATAGCCTAAGCGTTAGCTCAGTCGGTTCTGCCAGCAATGGCAGCGTGATGATTGGCAGCAATGGCAATGTTGAGTACACACCCAATCAAGACTTTGCAGGGAGCGACAGCTTTACCTATACCGTTAGCGATGGCGAGCTGACTGATACCGCGACGGTTAGCGTTACCGTCAATGCTGTTGAAGAAAATGCACCTGTTGCGGTGATCGATAGCGTCAGTGGCGATGAAGATACTGTGATCGTCGGCAATGTGTTGAATAACGATACAGATATTAATGGTGATACCTTAACGGCAACGTTGGAGAGTGCGCCTGCTAACGGTAGCGTGACGCTGGCTGAAAATGGCAGCTTTGAGTACACGCCAGGCGCCAATTTTAACGGCAGCGACAGCTTTACCTACACCGTGAGTGATGGTGAGTTTTCGGATGTTGGCACGGTGAATATTGTTGTTAGTCCGGTTAACGACAATCCAACTGCCATCGGAGACAGTGCGAGTACCGTTGTGGATACTGCTATCAATATCAACGTTATTAACAACGATAGCGATGTTGATGGTGACGATCTGGTGATTGAGTCTGTGGGTAGCCCAACCAGCGGTAGCGCTGTTATTAGCAGTGCCAGAATTGTGACCTATACGCCAACGCCAGGGTTTATCGGGAGTGATAGCTTTACGTATTCGGTGAGTGATGGTGCAGGCGGTGTGAGTACAGCCACTGTAAACGTCACGGTGAGTTCAGCGGCTCCTCCGAATGTTGGTGTGACTATTACGGGTGATGAAAATGACAACAGACTTGTGGGCACCGACCGTGATGATGTGATTTCTGGTCAAGGGGGTGATGACAAGCTGCTCGGCCAAGCTGGCAACGACAATTTGTTGGGCGATGCTGGAAATGACCGCCTGCTGGGCGGCGCGGGTAACGATAGTCTCTTGGGCGGTGAGGGCGATGACACACTGCTAGGGGCGGCTGGCAGCGATCGCCTGCTGGGGGGTGAAGGCCGCGATCGCTTGGTTGGCGGTGACGATGACGACGAGCTATCAGGCGGTGCTGGTAACGATAGGTTGTTTGGCGATGCTGGCGACGATAGATTGTTTGGTGACGCAGGCGACGACTCACTGACTGGCGGCGCAGGCGAAGATACCTTTGTAATTGCCGCTGGTACGGGGCTCAATACCATTACTGACTTTCAGCAAGGGGTAGATACCATTGGCCTATCAGGTGGGCTTACCTTCGATGACATCAACTTTGTCCCACAGGGTGGTAACTTATTGATTTTATCCGGGGGAGAAACATTGGCCCAGGTCAATGGTGTAAGTGCCTTAAGCGAAACAGATTTTACCCTTGTGAGTGATCCTGGTAATGACAACGATGCGCCGGTTGCTAGTGTCGATAGTGCCAACGGCGATGAAGATACCGTTATCGTCGGCAATGTATTGGACAACGATACCGATAGCAACGGCGATAGCCTAACGGTCACGCTAGAAAATGCACCTGAAAATGGCAGCGTGACACTGGCTGAAGATGGCAGCTTTGAGTACATACCCAATGCTGACTTTAGCGGCAGCGATAGCTTTACCTACATTGTGAGTGACGGTGAGCTGACGGATGTTGGGGCTGTGAATATTACAGTGAATGCGGTGAATGATGCACCCGCTGTTGCTGACGATAGTGCCAGCACCGCAGAGGCTACTCCAGTCACCATTGATGTGTTGAGCAATGACACCGACATTGACGGTGATACCCTCAGCGTCAGTGCCGTGAGCGATGGCAACAACGGCACCGTCACGATTAACGGCGATGGCACCGTCGAATACACACCAATCAATGGATTTAACGGCAGTGATAGCTTTACCTACACCGTGAGTGACGGTGAGCTGACCAGCCAAGGCACGGTGAACGTCTCTGTGGCGGCGGTAAATCAGGCACCTGTTGCGGTTGTTGATAGTGTTGTTGGTGATGAAGATACCACCATTACAGGCAATGTGTTAGACAATGATTTGGACGCGGACGGTGACGATCTGACGGCTGCTCTAGAAAATGGGCCAAGTAACGGCAACGTTGTGCTCAATGCCGACGGGAGCTTTGCATACACGCCTAATACCAATTTTAATGGCAGCGACAGTTTTACTTACACCGTCAGCGATGGTGCGCTGAGCGACACTGGCACGGTGACGATTACTGTCAATGCGGTTAACAACGCGCCTAATGCCATTGACGATAGCGGTAGCACTTTAGAAGATCAGGCCGTCACAATTAGTGTGTTGACTAACGATACTGATGTTGATGGCGATACGCTTAGCGTCAGTGCCGTGAGTGATGGTGCTAATGGTGTTGTTTCTATTACAGGTGCTGGCACCGTTGAATACACGCCCAATGTAGGGTTTAGCGGTAATGACAGCTTTACCTACACCGTGAGTGACGGTGAGCTAACGGATGTTGGTACGGTTTCTGTTGTTGTTGATGCGGTAAACAATCCCCCTGTGGCTGTTGTAGATGCCATTACGGGTGACGAAGATACGATGATTGTTGGTAATGTGTTGACCAACGATACGGATGCAGATGGAGATGCGCTGACGGTGACGCTGGCGAGCGATCCTGCCAACGGCAGCGTTACCCTCAATGCCGACGGTAGTTTTGAGTACATGCCGAATGCTGAGTTTAACGGTGACGACAGCTTTACCTATACCGTTAGTGATGGCGAACTGAATAATACAGGCACCGTTAACATCACGGTAGAAGCAGTTAACGATGCGCCGGTTGCCGTGGGCGATGAGGGCAGCACTTTAGAAGGGCAAACGGTTTCAATTAATGTGCTAGGCAATGACATAGATGTCGATGGCGATTTATTGGGCGTTAGTTCGGTGGGTGCGGCCAACCATGGCACGGTGGCCATTGGCGTTCATGGCAACATTCAATATACGCCTGACGAAGGCTTTACTGGTAATGACACCTTTACTTACACGGTTAGCGATGGTGAACTCAGTGACATGGGTACGGTGAACGTTACCGTTAATGCGATCGCACCTCCCAATGACGGCGTAAATATTACGGGCGATGAAAACGATAACAGAATCGAAGGCGGCAACCTCAATGATGTGATTGCTGGCGGAGACGGTAACGACAAGCTGCTGGGCCTAAATGGCGATGATCAGCTATCGGGCGATGCTGGCAATGATCGCTTACTCGGCGGTGCTGGTGAAGATAGTCTGTTGGGCGGTGACGGAGACGACACGCTGCTCGGCGGCAATGACGATGACAGCTTGATAGGTGGTCAAGGCCTAGATCGTTTGATTGGCGGTCAAGGGGATGACATCTTAGTGGGCGGTGACGGCAACGATTCACTGCTGGGCGATGCTGGTAACGACAGACTGTTTGGCGATGCAGGTAATGACCTGATTAAGGGCGGGGCAGGCAATGACACCTTTGTCCTTGCGGTGGGCGTCGGTACGGATAATATTGCTGATTTTGAACAAGGTATAGATACTATTGGTCTAGCTGGCGGTCTCACATTTGGGGCCTTAAACATTGTTCAAGAGAGTACTAATCGGTCACTGATTCTCTTTGGCGATGAGACACTGGCACGGGTGAGTGGTGCTAATGCCCTAACTGAGGCAGACTTTACGACGGTGTAATCGAGTTTTGCCTGTGAAGCGTTACAGCCTTTGTTCTACAAAGCTTCGTGCTTAGCAATCCGCTGATGCATTAGCGGATTGCTATATGATTGGCGGTAACGAATTCAGTTGGATTTATGTTGTTTGCCCCGTTTGATCGCGCGCGTCGTCAGTTTCTTGCCCTTGCGCTGGTAGGGCTTGCCGGTAGCGTGAGCCCAGTGCTGGTGAGCTGTGGCAATGGTGGGCAAACGGTAGGTGGGGCCGATGAAGCGCCGTTTGTGGCGGTGACGCAGATTGTGGAGCATCCGGCGCTGAATGCGGTGCGTGATGGCATTAAAGATGAGCTGGCAGAGGCTGGCTATGCGGAAGGTGATGCCCTGCGCTGGGAGTGGCAGAGTGCGCAAAATAGTCCAGCGACGGCGGCGCAGATTGCGAGTAAGTATGCGGGGGCCAAGCCAGATGTGATTGTTGCGATCGCAACCCCAAGCGCCCAATCTGCCGTCTCAGCCGCGACCAATACCCCTGTTATTTTCTCTGCTGTTACCGATCCGGTCGGTGCAAAGCTCGTTGAAAACGCCGACAAGCCCGGCGGCAACGTCAGCGGTGTAAGCGATCTTGCCCCTATGACAGAGCAGCTAGAACTCATTAAGGAAATCTTGCCAGAGGCGTCAACGTTGGGTGTTATTTACAACGCG
>JBCBKQ010000093.1:0-20555 GCA_038521595.1 Cyanobacteria bacterium J06627_28
ACTGGACACAGCTGTTTGGCGATCGCCCAAACAGTGAAAAAACACCGGCACCTGCTTCAGCAGTTCCTGCAAACTATGCCAACACTTGCTTTAGTATACAGCCCGACCAAGTGGGTTCCCGTCAACTTTTAGCGCTTGATTTAACGAAAGGAGATGCTGTCAGACCTCCACTGCCGTCTGCCTTAGAGGCTACAGCTACGCCAGAACCGGCAAGCGCAGCGAGCCTATTGTTGTTTGCTGGCCTAGGCATGTACTCTCTCAAAAACTCTCTCAAAAACTCTCTCAAAAACAAATCTGTCGAGGAATAACCGTCTGGTTGTTAACTGCTGCGGTAAAGCCATGAACTCTTCTGAATGTGCCGCCTATGTCAGCTTTTTGACGGCGCTACTTAAAAACTGTTTTACAAACTCATCTCGCCTATTGAGCTGATACTGCTGTGCAACAACAGACTGAATGCCGCCATCGCCCCAGTCTTGGTTTGCTTGAAAATACGTGATAAAACTCTTCCCTGCAATTCTGGTCAAGTAGGCTGCGCTTACGCCCTGCAGCAGTTTACTGGCCACTGCGGTGGCAAGATTTACCCGAAGCCCTATGGCCAGCATTTTCATGGCTCCTTTTGCTACGCTAAGCCCGGCCATTGTCTTGGCTAGCGATAGCGCCAGAGCCTTTGCTTCTTGGCTGCTGACCGCTATGCCATACACTCGGCCAAGCTCTATCACCATTTGTGCATTGACGGCGGCTGTAGCCAGCATATCGACTACAGGCAGAGGCGTTGCGGCTAATACGCCTGCACCGACCCACTGATATCGTTCAACAATGGCATCTGCTTGCGTTTGTCTTTGTTCATTTAGTAGCGTACGGGTGTCTTCGCCCAGGCGCTGCGACTGCAAAAGTACATTTTCTGCCATCAGGTCTGTGCCTTCTTGCCGCCAAATCTTGTTGATTTGAGTGATAACGTCTGCAATCTCTGGCTCAGGCTGTATTTGTATCCCATCAGTCTGTGTTCCATCAGTCTGTGTTCTATCAGTCTGTGTTCTATCAGTCTGTGTCCCATCAACTAGAGAAATGGATAGAGGTTTGGCGCTGGCCGCGACGACATCTACTGCGTTCAACATACCTTGGGTTCTCTCTCTAATGCGTTTGAGAATCTGTTCTTTTTCTGTTGGCAGATAGCGATCGCACTTATTCAAGACCAACAGCGATCGCTTCCCCATACCCATCAGCATTGCCAGCGGCTCATACTCTGCCCGGTGCAGATCGTTGTCAATGACAAACAACAACAGGTCTGCTTGGATAGCCAGCGATCGCGCCACCTGCTCGCGCTCACCGCCAAATACTCCCGCTTCTAATAGCCCCGGCGTATCTGTAATCAAAAGCTCTCTGCTGTCTTTGCCCGACTCCACAGCCACTCGATAGGTTTGCGCAGTGCCCGTCGTGCCGACCGTCGCTGCGACATCGCCAGCCATCTCACCTAATAGTGCATTGACCAATGCTGTCTTTCCGGTAGAGCCTAGTCCAAAAACAACAATCTGAAAAGTTTGTTGCGCGGCGCGCTGTGTCAGCGACTGAGTTCTTTCTGCTAGGGCCTGGCGAGCAATTTCATCTTCGATTTGCCCTACCTGCTGCTGTAGTGCCTGCAAATTTACCGCCGCTACTTCATCCGGTGACTCTGGCAGCGTAATTTTTTGGTGGCGCTTGGGTCGTAAAAACAGCCAGGCATAGTAAAGCACTACGCCAATCGCACCGACGGCGATGAGCACAATCAGCATCACTGCCAACTGCGCCAGCAAAGGCGAAACAACCGCGATTGCGCTGTGCAGCTGGCCAAGGGAGCTAACGACCAGCAATAAGAGGCCTAGGCTAATGAGGAGTGCGATCGCGACTAGCAAACCGTATGACCGACGCATAAGTTCTAGAAAATTACTTCAAAGCAGCTTCAATGCCGATATCTCAGAGCCTCTGTGACGTCATGCATTCATTGCTAGACTATAGTCTAAGCAAGACTAAGCTCTACAGCCCTGTGGTTGCGCTATGACACCTCCTACCACTACACCTTCCACCACACCCGGTACCGACAAACTCAAACCGCTCTCTCCAGCGCCAAACGCGAAGTTGGAGAAGGCCCATTTGGCAGAGGAAGAGTGGGAAAGGATTCAACCTTTGCCAGAGCATAATATTGTCTGGCCGCCGAATGATCTATACAGCGATGAACCTCCCTTGGAATCGACTTTACATCTACAGCAGATGATGCTGCTTTTGGCCTGCCTGCGTAGACTTTGGAAAGATCGTCAAGACTATTTTGCCGCAGGCAATTTGACGATTTATTGCAGCCAACGGCAGCGTAAAAATGAAAAATTTCGCGGCCCAGATTTTTTCGTCGTATTAAATACTCAGCCACATCCTCGTAAAAGCTGGATGCTTTGGGAAGAAGATGGTCAGTATCCCAATATCATTGTCGAGCTACTATCAGACTCGACTGCCAAGGTAGATCGCACTGTGAAAAAGCGTCTATACGCCGAGACGTTTCGGACGCCAGAATATTTCTGGTATGACCCAGCCAGCCAAGAATTTCAGGGCTTTGAGCTGTTGAGAGGGGACTATCAACCGATTGCGCCCACGTCAGATGGATGGCTCTGGAGCGAACAGCTACAGCTGTTTTTGGGTGTTTACAACAAGCAGCTGAGATACTTCACTGCGGATAAAGCAATTGTGCCTACGCCCGAAGAAGCCGAAGCCGCTGAGCAACAAAGAGCAGATGCAGCCCAGCAAAGAGCAGATGCGGCCCAAGAAAAAGCAGATACGGCCCAAGAAAGAGCAGATGCAGCTCAAGAAAGAGCAGATAAACTAGCCGAAAAGCTAAAAGCGCTAGGCGTTGACGTGAACGATCTCAGCTAAGGCGCTTTCGACGCGGTGATCTCTTGCCTACTCTGCCGTAAAGCTTAGAAAGACAGAGCTGTCTTGCCCGCCCGTCGTTACCGGAACCGTTCCGCTTTCGGCGTTGCTGATCGCGGCGCTGTAGCCATAGCCAGCATCGACGCCGCTCACCTTTCCTTTTCCACTTTCATCGGCTAAGACTGTCCAGAAATTGCGGGTTCTAAAGTCAGGTGCGACAGACATCCAGGTGCGATCGCCGCCATTGTATTCACCCACAGACTCGCCGTTAAGGGTTAGATTGTCACGATTGGCAATAAAGGAAAAGGCAATACCGCCAAAGTAAACGGTGCCATCTGCCCCAGCGGCAATATCACCGACTCGCATGGTGTTGGAAATCCCATGTACTCTGCCCTCGTTTGGTAGGCGAGGAAAGCTCAGCTGTGAGGTGACGATTCGCCCCTCGGTGGGGTGAACGCGAGCATAGTAGGTGATGTGGGCCGAAGCGCTGTTGTGCAGCTGAGAATGAGGGTCAATGCGGGTTAGAAAAGAGTCTACCCGGCCATATTGTTCGTCTTCTGTCATCGGTTGGCCTTGCCAACGGAAAATGGTAGCCGTGCCTGCGCTCTCTCCAACGATGTATAGATAACCGTCGCGGCCTAGGGTCACCCGGTATAGACGCGTATCTGCAATGTTTTGTTTGATCGTGTCAGGAGAGTCTCCAAACAGTGACCATTGCATTTCTCCCTCAGCGTCAAAGGCTTCTAGCCGCGCGATTTGTACAGGAATATAGTTGCCGTTTAAATCGGTAAAGTCGCTGTTACGAAAGCTGCTGACGTACACGGTGGGACGATTGTCACCGCAGCTGAGGATTTCGACATCGGTGACGGCCACATAGTTGCGCTCTCGGGCGAACAGCTCACGGCTATCGGCATTGTATAGGTGGACTGTTTTGTTGGCGATGGCGGCAATGTGCCCATCGGGTGCGATCGCAACTCTATCGGCACCAGGCAGCCTTAGCTCACTCAGGCTGGTGCCATTTGTCACTGCCAGCTTCATGACCTTGTCACCCATGGCAATGGCGAGGGTGTCTTGGCCATCGTAGGCAATGTCTCTAATGGCTGAGGGAAAATCGCGCGATCGCATAATCTTCCCGGTCTCTGGATTTACCCAGTGGAGGGCAGCGCCTGTTTCCGTTTCTACCGCTGCGATCGCGCCTTGGCGCGTCATCACCACATCTACGCCCTTTGTCCCTGGTAAAGCAATGCTGGCGCTCAGGTTCACATTGGCACTGTAGCTACCCCCCTGGGCGGTAACGCCCTCATTAAGGGCGCAGACAGCGCCGCCGTCTTCGGTCAGTGGGCCAAACAGGGCCGCTGCCTTTTCTGAAGTTTGAGCATTTGTTTGAGCGTTTAGCCGAACGGCCCCACAGGCCAGTACGGAGAGCATCACGCCAGAGGCCACAACGCCATACGCTGGCCGCCAAGAGAAAATAGCCATAGGGTTCACTAGTTTTTATTCAGCAGTTGGGGGAAATTGCTATGTAGATACGCCATGCACCTGTGATATCTCAGTGTGTCAGAAATCATCTAAACAGCGCCGTCTAAGTATGACAATTCATCTAGAAATCATCTTTAAACCTGCCACGGCCATCAGCAAAAGTTGAGCGCTACCAGGCTATATAATGCCGTTGATTGCCCTAACGAATCACGCTCATCTAGTTAAGGATTTTTTGTATGGGACTTTTTGATCAGGTTATGAAGGCAGTGGTTGACCCCAGCCGTCAGGCTAATGTAGGACAGCTGACTCAAATTTTGGGCTCTGCAAAGCAGGTGGCAAAGGACAATAATGCTGATGCCGACACAATGCAGCAGGCCATGTCTGTGATTGGTGGTTTCGTTCGCGCTTCGCTGAAAGAAAAGCGTCAGAATGAAGGTGATGACGCGGCGCAGGCACTCTTAGAAGAAGGTGCAGCGAATGGTGCTGCGGTCATTCCTAAGCTATTTAACAACAGTCAGCTCACTGAAATGATTGGGGCTGTCACGCAGAAAACCAGCCTCAATACCAATCAAGTGCAGGGCATTTTGCCGATGGTGTTGCCGTTGGTGATGAAGTTCCTCAGTGCTGGTAATGCCAAGGGTGGTGCGGCGGCAACCGGGAGCAATCCTATTCTCACTGCTTTTCTAGATGGTGACGGCGACGGCGATGTAGATATGGGCGATATGCTCAGCATGGCCGGAAAGTTTATGTAGACGTCAGAAGTCATCGATAGAGATACCAAAAATAGAGATATCAAAAATAGAGATACTAAAAGTGCATCCCCTGGGTCATAGACAAACAGAGGATGCACTTTTGTTTTTCTTGTTTTTTGCAGATGCCTTTTGCAGATGCCTTTTGCAGATGCCTTTTGCGAAATTGTTGCTTATAAAATCTGCGATAGGAAGGCTTGGCTTCTTTCTTCTTTCGGATTGTTGAAAAACTCGTCTGGGGTGTTTTGTTCTACCAGGACACCGCCATCCATGAGCACTACGCGGTCGGCAACTTCTCTGGCAAAGCCGACTTCGTGGGTGACGCACACCATGGTCATGCCGTCTTTGGCGAGGTTGCGCATTACGTCTAGCACCTCGCGCACCATTTCGGGGTCAAGAGCGGAGGTGGGTTCGTCAAACAGCATGACTTTGGGCTGCATGGCAAGAGAACGTGCGATCGCGACCCTCTGCTGCTGACCACCCGACATCTGCCCCGGAAACTTATAGGCCTGCTCAGCAATTCCCACCCGGTCTAACAGGCGCATGGCAATCTCTTCTGCTTTGGCCTTGGGCCATCGGCGCACCCAAATCGGTGCCAGGGTCACATTTTGCAGCACGGTCAGGTGTGGAAACAGATTGAACTGCTGAAACACCATGCCCACCTCACGACGAATCGCCTCAATGTCTTTAAGGTCGTGAGCAATGACAGTGCCATCAATCTCGATGCTGCCCTCCTGATAAGGCTCTAGGGCATTAAAGGTACGAATAAAGGTGGACTTACCCGAACCCGAAGGGCCCATCACCACCACGACTTCGCCCTTGTAGACGTTCATGCTCACGCCCTTGAGCACATGGAAGCCATTGTCGTACCACTTTTGAACATCTTTGGCCACAATCACCGCTTCAGCGCCAACCTCATTGTGGGGCGTCATAGGGGTTAGGGTATCGGGCTGAGTCATGGTTAAATCCTCGCAATCAGGTAGGTAGTGACAATGAGTAAAAAGGGCAGACGGCGGTGACATAATGCCTCACACCGCCGTCTAGCAAGCAAGCGCTATCGCAAATCTGTATTCAGCGCCTCCTCTACTTTTCCGCTGCCATAACTCATTGCATAGCAGAATATCCAGTACAGCACAGCAATAAACGCATAGCCCTGGGCATAGTCTCCCAAATATTTTGGGTTTGCCAGTAGGTTGTTTGTGATGCCCAGCAGCTCTACTAAACCAACAATGCCTAGCAGAGTGGTGTCTTGGAACAAGCTAATGAACTGACCCACAATAGCTGGAATTGCCGTTTTTAGCGCCTGTGGCAGCACAATTAGAGCCATTGTCAGAGGTTGATTGAGCCCCAATGACTGCGCGGCCTCTGTCTGCCCCTGGGGAATCGACTGTAGGCCCGCGCGAACGTTTTCTGCCAGGTAAGCCGCGCTAAAAATCGTCAGGCCGATCACGGCTCGAATGACTCGGTCAGGGCGCATCCCCGCAGGCAAAAATAGCGGAATCAGCACCTGTCCCATAAACAGAATAGAAATTAAGGGAACGCCGCGAACTAGCTCGATATAGGCCACCGAAAAGCCGCGCAGTACCGGCAGCTTACTGCGCCGTCCCAGCGCCAGCAGTACCCCAATCGGAAAGCACAGCGCAATGCCACTAATCGCCAGCAGTAGCGTCAGTACCAATCCGCCCCAGCTATTGGTTGAAGCGCTGCTAAGACCAACGTCTATTCCCAGGGTATACGGCAAGATATACAGAATATGACGAACGACCAACAGACCCACTAAAAAGAGTAAACCGTCGCCAAGCAGTTCAGGGATGCCTGGAATGGTCACCCGCTTGGCTAGCTGCGCGCCCGCAAACAGACCAACTGCCAAACAAAACAGCTGATAGATCAAAGCAGGTTTGGACGTGTCATTGCCAAATATAGCCCCACCGCCCAACAGATATAGCGCGATGAAATAAGACGTAAACCAGCCCGCCGATATCCAATTGGCCGCCCCTGGCACCTTGCGCCCAAACGACTGACCAACAAGGGCCATAATGACCAGCAGCGCCAACCCGCCTAGTAGCGGTAACGCATGGGGACGGGTCAGTGGCAGCGCGACGAAAGCCAGTGCGATCGCCGCCACACCAATCAGCACATTTCGGCTCAGCAACGTCTTTTGATTTCGAGCCAGCAGGCCCCAGCTCAGCCCACCAAAAAACATGATTAGGCCGAAAATTGACCAGATTCGCCAGTACAGCTCGGGTTTATACAAGCCCGACATAAATTGGCCAAAGTTTACCGCGACAACAGACCAGTCTGCGCCGACAAGTATCCACTTAGCGATGTTAAAAAACGCAGTGCCCAGCACTACAACCAGCACCACGGTCAACAAACTGTTGAACCAGCTGTTGAACAAATGCTTTTTGCTCCACGCCACCGGGCTCATCTTTCTGACGACCGGGGCTCCGCGTTCTACGGGGCGAGAGCTTGTGGGTGTTGTTGTCGTCATGGCTTATCGCTCCTTAAACTGCACGGCGTTGTTGAGCTGATTCATATTGAGAGAAATCAGCAGGTTGATGGTGAGATAAGTCGCCATCATTACCAGAAACACCTCAATGGGTCGTCCGGTTTGGTTGAAGGTCGTATTTGCCACCGAATACAAATCTGGATAGCCAATGGCTAGGGCCAGACTAGAGTTTTTCGCCAGGTTGGCAAACTCGCTGTTTAAAGGCGGAATAATCACCCGCAGCGACTGCGGAAAGACCACTAGCTGCATGGCCTGAGAGTTGGTTAGGCCCACCGACCTGGCCGCCTCCCACTGCCCGCGTGAGACAGACTGAATGCCTGCACGAACAATCTCAGCGATAAATGCACCCGTATAAAAGGTCAGGCCTGTCACAATCGCGGCGTATTCCATCGAGACGCGCATACCACCCGTCGCGCCGCCCCCTTCTAAAACGGTAGGCGCTTGCCAGTTAAAGGCAAAGATAATAATGGCCAGGGCAACAATCCCGATGCCCAGCATGATAAATCCGTACATCTTGCCGTCTTGGCCGCGCTCTGTCATGGCCTTTGTGCGCATCCGCATGACCACAAAGAGTGCGATCGCCAGCGTAATTAAGGCTACCACCCACAGCCCAGAGGCACTCGAAAACAGCGCAATCAACGCGCCTTTGAAGTAAAGCCTGTCTTCTTCAGAATTACTAAATAGTAAGAAATAATTGACCACAATCACCGCAGCGATGATAGCGACATTAACAATGCGAGAGATCCAGCCCGACAGACCAGAGGCAAATCGCCCCTGGCGAAAAGCATTGACAGATCGCCACAGTAAACCTATCAACAAAAGTGAAAACACCAACAGTAACAAACCGACCCACAGCTCCCCCGGAAAGGTCGGCCCTGGTATGTTTAGCCCCTTATTACTAGCGACTAACCAGCTCAGATTCTGACTGGGAAACACTATCTGATTGCTGGCTCTAGGTGCCGCCAAATATACCGCCAAATACCAGAAAAACAGCTGTAGCAGCAGCGGAATATTTCGTATCAGGCCTACGTAGGCGCGGCTGAGTTTGTGTACCAGCCAGTTATCAGAAAAGCTAGCGACCCCTGCCGTAATCCCAACAACAGTTGCCAAAATAACGCCGACAACCATCACTCTAAGGGAGTTTAGAATCCCGGCCTGAACGACCTTCGTATAAGAATCTTGCGCCTGATACCCTACTAAATCCTCTCCAATGGCAAAGCCAGCTGGATTTTTGAAAAAGTCGAAACCGAATTGAATCCCGTTTCGGGACATGTTTTGGGTGAGATTGCCCGATAGATAAGAGAATGCCGAGACTACGGCAATCACCACAATGATTTGAAGCGCTATTTGCCAGAAACGCTCATCTCTGATTAGCGCTTTGATGCCAGAAGCTCTGGGCTGGGTTTTCGCCATAGTTTTGTGGAGTCACATTCGTTACATAATGTCAGCATTTCGGAGAGCATTTCAGTCTGATTGTTTACACTTATTGGTTAAATATCTCATTCTGAAGACAGATCTCTCTGTGCTTGATGGATATCATAAGCCTTCGACTGTAACGTTTTGAGCTGTCTGCATTATATTTTTCGCAGGTTGTTATTTAAGTTAATGCAAGAACATAAAAAAGAGAACATTAAAAAAGGGACATCAGCAGCCGATGAAATCAGCAACCTATGTCCCCTTTTTATCTATTTAACTTGTTCTTTTAATGTGCTTACAACGCTGCCAACTAGGAAGTTGCCAAATAGTGCAAATTAACGGAACGGTGGAGAATAGAGCAAACCGCCTTCTTTCCAAAGTGCATTTTGACCACGCTCCAGGTTGAACTGAGAGTCTGCACCTAGGTTGCGCTCAAACACTTCACCGTAGTTACCGACATTCTTAATCACGCGCATGGCAAAATCATTGGGGATACCCATATCTGAGCCCAATGTGCCTTCAGCACCTACAAAACGAAGAATGTTGGGATCTTCGGTGGACTCAGCTGTGGACTCAATGTTCTCAGCAGTCAAGCCTAGCTCTTCTGCTTCGATGAGGGCGTAAGTAACCCACTTTACAGTGTCAAACCAAGCGGAGTCGTTGTTCGTGGTCAAAGGACCTAGCGGCTCTTTGGACATGGTGACTTCCATTAGCACATGCTCATCAGGATTAGAGAGCGTGCTTCGACGGGCAATCAGCTGGGATTTGTCAGAGGTCATGCCATCACAGCGACCTTCTTCGTAGGCCGCGTAGGCCGCATCTGCATCCTGGAAGACAACGGGCTCAAAGCTAACGCTGGCCTGACGCATTTGGTCAGTTAGGTTCAGCTCGGTAGTCGTGCCTGTTTCTACACAGATCGACTTGCCTTCAAGATCAGTGAGCTCTACTAGCGACTCCGCCTCGCGAACCAGCATCCCCTGACCGTCGTAGAAGGTCGTTGGTGCAAATTCCATGCCTACCGACGTATCGCGGCTCAGCGTCCAGGTCGTATTGCGAGAGAGCATGTCAACCTCTCCCCCCTTTAGCGCCTCAAAACGCTCGGTAGAGTCCAAGTTGCGATACTCAACCGCTTCAGGATCGTCGAAAAGTGCTGAGGCAACGGCCTTACAGACATCAACGTCAAGTCCAGAGTACTCACCATCTTCAACGAAGCTAAATCCTGGAATACCGCCATCTACGCCGCAGACTAGCGAACCTCGATCTAGAACTGTCTGTAGCGTGCTAGGACCTGCCGCCGCACCACCACCTCCAGCAGCATCACCACTAGTTGTCGAGGCACCTGGGCCTCCGCTACAAGCTGCAATTGGCAATACGCCCATGCTCAGAGCAAGCATTAAGCCCCACTTTTTCATATCAAACCTCAGGCACTTTCTAAGAAAAGAACAAAACTCACTCAACAAGCGTAAGGTCTACAGATGCGCAGCTAGACGATATCTCAGGACTGAAACAAGGCCCCAAAAGCTTAACTGTTGAACTCCTTTGTCAAGGAGAGCAAATGCCACTAACGCACCTTTCGTAAACTTATTGAGTAGTAATTTCGCTCAACATTATCATCTTTTCTAGTAAGTAATTCGGTACTTTCAGCTACGTATCTTTAGATTTTGGAAAGATTTGGTCGTGGGTACGGCGCTAGCACTGCTGAGCAACATCACGTATAAGCGGCATTCTAGTGCGAATATAGCTGCTGACGATGGGCAGATTGCTGGTGTCAAAGGTAGGGTCGGCCTGGAGTAAATCGGTGAGCCACTGTAGTACACCAGAATCATCTAAATGGGCCAATCGGTGGTGTGGTGTGGCCTCAACGGCGGACCATAGCTGTCGGAGAAGTCGAACATCCATGATGGAAAACCTTTATATTGTCTTTAGGTTTAGCGCACTTTTGGAAAGACTGCATCTGCCCGTGCACTTTAAAACATTCTTCTTTACAGCATAGCGATGGGGATTTACATCACGTTACGCAATGTTTAATTTGGCTATGCCTTTAGAGAGAAGACAGCAGGCTATCTAGGGTAGCTGCTGCGCCATCAGTAGTCTGCCCACTTACACTGAACACCAACGATTCTTGATGTATTCGTTGTGCTGGATGATCTGGGGCGTTGGCAGCACCACTGGCCGCAACGATGGCAGCTTGGGCGCAGGTATTCATCAGTGAAATTGCCCGTCCTCTAAGTGCGAGTTTTTGTGGGTAGGCGTCTGGGGGAAGGGCTGTGACGCGGGCGGCGTTGGTTTGCTGCCAGGCCAGCTTCATCTGTAGCTGCTGTGCAATGCCATGTTTTATTCCCCGTCTTTCTAGCGACTGTGTCAAAACATCTAGAGCCCCTTGACTACAGCCAAAGATAAGCCCCAGTGGACTGAGCGGATTGGCGCGATCGCGTTCCTCAATCCATCCCGCCGCTCGCCGCCCCACCACCTTTTCCGCTGGCAAAATCCAATCCTCTAAAAAGACCTGAACCGTATTCGTTGCGTTCATCCCGGCTAATCTCATTGGCTGACTAACGACGAGCTGGCCGGTTGTTTGCTGGCCAGTTGTTTGCTGGCCGGTTAACTGCTGGCCGTTTAACTGCTGGCCGTTTAACTGCTGGCTCGTTAGCGGCAGTAACCCAAACACCGCCTCACCTGTGGGCAATACTGCGGCACCTACGAACTCTGTAAATAGGCCGTACCCACTCACCCAAGGCACTTCTCCAGAGAGCAAGTAACCATTATTTACAGGGGTTGCCGTCAGCGTTGGGGGCTGGCGTCTGAGCTGAGAAAAGCCAACGCCTAACCCGATCTTGCCCGTTGCCATTTGAGGTAGATATTGCTGAGCTAGATAGTCATTTTCACCACTCAGTAATAAACTTGCCGCGCTTTGGTGCTGGGTCTGCAAAAAAGCCAATGCTCCAGAATAGCGAGCGACGCCACTTTGAAACTGCTGATAGGCCGAGGCATCTAACCCTAAGCCCCCAAATTCTTCCGGCGTTTTAGGCAGGAGAAGCCCTAAATTTGCCAGCTGCTCAAACGCACCAAACAGGGCTGAGGAGTCAGCATCTAAGCTGTGAGCAATCGGCTGAACCGCTTTAGTTAGATGCTGCTGCAGCGTTTCTAAATGCGCGGAATGGCGAGTCTGGACAATCATTTTCTAGGCGTAGCTTGTGGGTCTTGTTTTACCGTAATTCAACCGTAATTCATTTGCACTGAGCGGGTGATTAGGTCAGCGACTCGGGACGCGCTAGGATCGGTAGACCTCTCTAGCCACTGTTACCCCTTCGGTTTGGCTGCTTTATGAAACTGCTCTGCATTAGCAACGGCCATGGTGAAGACGTGATTGCGTTGCGCATTCTCGATGCGCTGCGTCAGCTCAATGTCAATGTTGAGCTGTTTGCCCTGCCGATTTCTGGCGTTGGGAGCCCCTACCAAAATGCAGATATTGAGATTATTGGCCCAACTCAGGCGATGCCCTCTGGCGGCTTTATCAATCGTGATGCCAAGCAGGTGGTTCGCGATGTGCAGGGTGGGTTGCTGTCGTTGACGCGATCGCAGCAAACCGCCATCAAATCCTGGCGCACCCAAAATCCTAAAAACGCTGCTATCCTTGCCGTTGGCGACATCGTTCCCCAAATATTTGCTCACCTCAGCGGTCTCCCCTACGTCTTTGTCGGCACCGCCAAATCTGAATATTGGCTACGCGATGACGACGGCAAGCGCCCGGCAAAAACGCTTTGGGAACGCCTCGAAGGCTGGTCTGGCTCGGTCTATCTCCCCTGGGAGCGCTGGCTCATGGCCAGACCCAGCTGCCGCGCTACCTTCGTTCGCGATGCGCTAACGGCAAAAACGCTTCAGCAGACGGGTATTGACGCTCAATACGAAGGCAATCCGATGATGGATGGCTTAGCGTCTGAAGGAAAGCTAGATGGTCTTTTGGTGCATATTTGTGAATCTGGTCAGGAAAACGGCGAGCCGCTAAAAATTGTGATTTTACCGGGCTCACGTTCGCCAGAAGCCTATGAAAACTGGGGCAACATCTTAGCGGCGTTGCCTGGACTGATCGCGGCTTTTCCTGATCGGCATATTGTTTTGCTCGGTGCGATCGCGCCCACGCTCTCCCCAGACAAACTTCCCGCCACTGCCAACACCTGGCAGCACCAGTCCAAACCCTACTCCACCTTTACCCATCAAAACGTCACCCTGTTGCTCATTAGCGACGCTTACAACGATTGTCTGCATCAGGCCGATATTGCGATCGCCACCGCAGGCACCGCTACTGAGCAAGTCGTCGGCCTTGGCAAACCTGTCATTACCCTTCCAGGCGATGGCCCGCAGTTTACCAAAGCCTTTGCCACAGTTCAGGCAAAAATGCTGGGACCTTCTGTGCGAATGGTAGAAACTGCTGAGGATGTTGGGAGTGCGATCGCAGCTATCATCAGCAATCCTGCTCTTATGGAGCAAATACGGCAAAACGGAAAACAGCGCATGGGAGAATCCGGCGCAGGCAAAAGAATTGCCGAACAGCTCATCAAAGCACTGACGAAAAAGAACTGACGAAAAAGAACTGACCCAAAAGCACTGACATGATCAGCGACTAAAAAGCAGAGTAGAAACACACGATAAAATACCTGAGTGCTTTCTTATCGAGCATGACCTATCTCAAAAGGTCACAAAAAAGAGGTCACACCTATGGTCACCACGCTCAAGCCAGCTAACCAACCTCAAAGCGAGTCACCGACTGGCGAGCAGCGTGTTGTTTTCAATGGCATAAGCTGGGCGCAGTATCAGCAGATTTTAACGGCACTCCCCCCATCACGGGCAGCTCGCCTAGTGTACGCATGTGGAACGCTTGAAATATCTATGCCTTTAGAAGACCACGAGCAAGCAAGCGAGATGATTAACATCTTCATCAGAGTGCTTGTTTTAGAAATGGGACTCAAGCTCAAATCTATGGGCTCAACCACTCTAGATCGACAAGACCTAGACCGAGGCTCAGAGCCAGACAAGGCCTACTACATTCAAAATCAACCCCTCGTTGCCGGACGCAAAGTCAATCTAAAAAAAGATCCGCCGCCTGATCTTGTTGTTGAGATTGACATTACGCATACAGATATAGATAAAAACCGTTTGTATGCCGCCATGGGCGTTCCTGAATTTTGGCGATTTGACGGCCATCATCTACGAATTTATCAGCTGCAAAACAAGCAATATGTCGAAGTAGAAAAGAGCCCGACATTTTCTATCATTGCCAAAGAAGATTTCTACGAATTTATAGACAGTGCTAGGCAAGACGAGATCTCAGCAGAAAGAGAATTTCGTGCATGGGTACAAAAGCAATTAACGAACAGCTAATCAGCTGAGTTCTGTTGATGACACCTTCCTCTTCTTCATCAATAGACAGCCGTAAAGAGACTTGAGCTAAATCACAGCGTCAGCTGAGTCCTTTGACGGTCTATCATATTTATACTTTTACGTTTGTCTTTGCACCCTTGCCGCCTGCGGCCCCGCGTCATCATGGTTACCCAAGCTAATCTTTCAGAAAAAACACTAGAACGAGATCAGCAAGCGACTTTAGCCCCTGATTCAGCTATTGATTCAGCTATTGATTCAGCTACTGGGGGCTTACCATTGAGCGCGCTGGCGCAGCCTTCCCTCCAGGCACTCGCACAGCAAACACAAACCGCTGCTCGCAAGCTTGCCCAACTCCCCAGCGACACCAAAAACCAAATCATCGAATCCGTTGCCCAGGCACTAGAAGCCGCCGCTGCTGACATCACTACTGCCAACCAAAAAGACCTAGACGCCGCCATTCGTGACAACCTTGCCAAACCTCTCTACGGTCGCCTAAAGCTAGACGCCGTCAAACTCAAAGGCGCGATCCAAGGCGTCCGTAGCGTCGCCAACCTCCCTGACCCCACCGGCGAAATCACCCTCCACCGCGAACTCGACAATGGCCTCACCCTCAAGCGCATTGGTGTTCCTCTCGGCGTTCTTGGCATCATCTTCGAGTCGCGCCCCGACGCCGTGATGCAAATCTCCACCCTTGCACTGAAATCTGGCAACGGTGTGATCTTGAAAGGTGGCCGCGAAGCTATTAATTCCTGCACCGCGCTCGTCACCGCCATCCGCCAAGGCATCGCCAATGCTGGCGCAGATCCTAACGCCGTTCAGCTGCTGACCACCCGCGAAGAAACTAACGCCCTCCTGGCTTTAGACAAGTATGTAGACCTCATCATCCCCCGTGGTTCAAACCAGTTCGTACAGTACGTGCAGGCAAATACCCGCATCCCTGTACTGGGCCACGCCGATGGTATTTGCCACCTATATGTAGATAGCGCCGCCGATATTGAACAAGCCACCAAAATCGCGGTCGATGCGAAAGTTGGTTACCCCTCTGCCTGTAATGCCATTGAGACATTACTGGTCAATAAGGAGATTGCCTCTGAGGCACTTCCCACCTTGGCCAAAGCACTCCAATCCGAAGGGGTGGAGTTGCGAGGTGATGAGGATACTCGCAACGTTTTGACAGATATTAACGCCGCGACCGAAGAAGACTGGGCAACAGAATACAGCGATCTTATTTTGGCTGTGAAAGTAGTGGACTCTGTTGAGGCGGCTATTGAGCACATTAGTACCTATGGGTCGCGGCATACTGAAGCGATCGCAACCACCAACCAAACCACCGCCGACACCTTCATGGCAGAGGTCGATGCCGCAGGCGTCTACCACAACTGTTCTACCCGCTTTGCCGACGGCTTCCGCTACGGCTTTGGCGCAGAGGTCGGCATCAGCACCCAAAAAATGCCGCCCCGTGGTCCTGTCGGATTAGAGGGACTTGTCACCTACAAGTATCAGCTCGTCGGCAACGGTCACATTGTTGCAACTTACTCTGGCGAAAACGCAAAAGCTTTCACTCACAAGGATATTTAATGGACATTATTCATATCAACGACATAAAAGCCTTTGGCTACCTGGGAGTACTTCCAGAAGAGAATGTTTTAGGCCAATGGTTTCACGTTGACTTGAAAATCTTTATCGATCTCTCTAAGGCTGGAAAAACCGACGCGCTAGAAGACACCCATAGCTACGTCGAGATTGTTCAAGAGACCAAAAAACTCATCCAAACAAAAAAGTACAAGCTGATTGAAAGTCTCGCAGATGCTGTAGCAACCCACGCGCTAGCCAGCGACAGCCGCATTCAAAAAATCAATGTAAAAGTGACTAAGCCCACGCCGCCCATTCCAGACTTTGGCGGTACAGTCGGTGTAGAAATCACTCGACCTTAACTTTGTTGAAATCAAGCTGCTATCTGACAGTTCTAGTGCCATGTTGCGGGCCACCACCGTGAATGCCACTTCCCCTCGGATACGCCATCCCACCAGATGGTCGTGAGCCTGCTGGTTGTCGATTATAGTAATGATCGTAGTTTGTTCCACTAGATGAAGATCCGCCCCCAAAGGAGAACATCGAAAAGAACGCATCAACGGCCATCTCTTGCACAATTGGAATTGAGAAAAGTGCGCTCAAAACACTTCCACCACTGCCATTTTCACTGGCAACGGTAGCGGTAGGCTGTGGTGGGCTAAAGTTGCGAATGACCATTCTATAGTCGCCAGCAGCCTCAGGCTCATATGAAGTTGCGACAACGGTATATGTGTCATCACGAGGAAGCGTTGTAGACAAGTATGAATTGATATTATTTTCTGCGGCGTCGTCATTGGTCGCCACTAAATTCCAATCGCTGTCGAATAATCCTAAAAAAGTATCAAAGTCAGAACTGTCCAGAGAAATAGAGACACGCTGGCCTTCACTACCTTCAACCTCATAACCATCAAAATAGTTACCCGTTTCAAAACGTGCATCGTCCGCTTCTAAAATTCCTAGCTGATGAACAGCATTGGATTGGGCAGTTGCCGGTGCAGCTGAAAATAAGAGAAAGCCAAGGCTACAGCCACTCAAAATTTTGCTTAAAGTCCTAGAGGTGTTGTCTAGCAAACTCTTATCCATCCTTGCTATATTTTCTCGATCAAACTGTAGAAATCTTACAATCCATTTGGAAAACCACAAGCGTGTGGGATGTGATTTTTGATTCCTTCACAAAGTCTGAAACCTTCAGAAAAATTTAGGTATTATGCTCAAACTTTATAGAACAGGTGTTGTCGTATGGATTAAGCTTGTCATTGCATCTACATGAGGGCTAATACGCGTCTATGCTTGATTAGGATGTCGTTTTTAAGCTCTATTAGATTGTATAAATCGTCACACCTACCTTTTCATTGTTTCCTATGAAAGTTAATAAGATACTTGCAAGCATTCTTTCCGCAGCCTGCGTAGTAACCCTTACTCAAGTGCCAGCTTCTGCCGGATTTGGGGATATTCTTAACACCGTTGATCGCATCAACAATACCGTCAACCGTCTCGATAGAACAATCAACGGAACGGCTTACACCATCAACAGTCTGAGCGATACGTTGGGCATCAATGCTGACGAAGGGGCTATCGATGCCAATGATCAGACAGGTCAAGTACTGCAGGTATACCAGCTGTGGTACGAAGATTTAGAGCCTGCCGATCAAGAGAACGTTTCTTGGATGGTGATGCAACACGCACAGAACCAAGATGTATCATTTGAAACAGTGTCAACTAGCGACTGGTTCTTGCAGAAGACGCCTGAAGAACAATCTCAAACGGCCTCTAACTTCTTTAAGCTACAAAATATCATTGAAGCTACTACACAAGAGAGAAGCCGATTTTTGGCATTTGCTTTTTGTGTGAATGGCGGTGGCGCAGAGAGCTGCGAAATCTAACGCTACTGCAGGCAACAGAATAGCCGGACGAAAGGATAAGCCTCTTGTCCGGCTATTCTACTATGCAAAAAAAAAGGTTTGGCGATGATGACTGCCCGCGCTGACAGTCGAGCAAAGCTTAGATAGCGCAGCTGCTAATGCCGCCACTTACGCAGGATGCATAGCCGAGGAAGCGACCGCTGTCAGACTCTGTGGCATTAAACAAAGTCTGAATCTTGTCAAACGTTTCAGCAACTTGAGCCTGTTCTGACTCAGGCTTTTGCAAGAACCAGTCGCTGGCAGAGACCATGGCAAAAGAGGTGGCTTCATTGGCTGCATATTCTGAGACTAGCCAGGCCGCAACCGCTTGCTCAGATGTCGGTAAGTCTGTGAACCACAGGCCATATAGCTCCATAACCTGACCGACCGGATCAGACTCTCCGATGGAGAGGTTGATGTCGTCGCCCATGCCCAGTGCATTGCTGAGATTTGTGATGGTCTGAATGGTATCGCTGACGTTTTCGACGGTTTCAACGGTATCGTTGACTTCTTCGATGGTGTTGGTGAGGCCGCCAAATGGATTGGCGATCGCACCTGTTTGTACAGAAGCCGTCAGAATCGCTGCCGAGAGGGTTGCTTTCAATCCTGTCATCAACTTCATATGAGAATAATTCCTGTAGTGGTTTTCGTATGACCTAGCGCGGTGTCATGCGTGATGCACTGCCTGCGCTTGCCACGAGCCAATTATCTCTGCTGCACCTAAAAATCCGGTTCGGCAGAAACGCTCGCATATTGGTTGAAAATCGATGCGGAATAACGAATGATTCGTATATCTGCCTAGAGCAAATTTTGGATAAGTGAGCACCGACTAAGCACCAAAATGAGCACCGACTAATCCCGTGCTATCTGCGCGAAAAGGTCATTTCGTTGCCGCTGATGCGGATGCTGTGAGTGCTGAAGCAGTCTTTTCCTAAAACGACGGTGGCATTGTCTGGTGCGATCGCAACATATACATCCGTCACCACCAGCTCACCCACCATCACCGATCTTAGCCGCGCAATCGATAGCTCCATGGGCGTGCCATCGGCCAAATACACATACCGATAGCTCACCAGATTGAGATTCAGCTGACTGGCCATACGTTTCGTGATGATGGAATTGGGCGCGTTGCGGTCAACTACCACATCGAATTTTGCAACACCATCCAAGAAAACCTCCACGACCGGCAGATGCTTTTCAAATGATTTGATCGGCACCGTTGTACTCGATGAATTTGACGACTGCCCTGGTTTTCCAGTTTGCTTTTGCTTGCGCAGGTCTCTAACCGCCTCTACAACTTGCTGATGCCTTTGCCAGTTACCTGCGTTTAGCCATAGGGTTGCCGCCTGTTGGTAGTCTTCTATCGCGCCGTCTGTGCTGTTCATCGCTTTTTGCACATCGGCGCGAAGTTCGTAGAGCAGCGCACTATCTTTATCCAAGCCAATCGCGTTGGAATAATCCTTGAACGCCTGTTCTGGCTCTTCCATTAGCCGATAGCTGTGACCGCGCTCGATAAAGTATTTGGCCTCTGGCTGCTGCCGAGCGCCCGCCGCCTCAATTAAGGCTGAAAATTCTTCAATGGCACCATAGCCATCGTTCAAAATTAGGCGCATTTGACCCCGGCAAAATCTGACTGATTCATCACCGGGAGCCCGCTGCGCAGCTAGGGCCAAATCTGCGACGGCTTCTGCTCTTTTGCCCTGGCGAGCCTGAATCAAACCACGTAGACAGAGCGCACGCACAAAATTGGGGTGTACGCTCAAGAGCCAGGTTAGATCTTGGAGCGAAGAGGCGTATTCTCCAGCGTCGTATTTTTGCTGTACGCGCTGAACGAAGTCTTCGGGGGTTGCGGTTTTGTCTGTGGGGGCTGAGTAGCTAAAAACTTGCTCTGATTTGGGGAGGGGGGGAAGTTTTTTTAAAGGGGCGATCGCATCCAAACACTTTTGCGCATTGCCTTTATCTTTTGCCGCTAGGTAACATCGGGCCGCCTGCTTGTAGGCTGCGATCGCACCTGGCCCATCACCCAACCGTCCCAGTGATTTGCCCAATAGTCGATGTCCACCTGCTTGGTCGGGCTGCAGTTTTATAGCTTCTCTGCTGTCTGCGATCGCGCCCTTCACCTGGCCTAGATCCAGCCACACTAGCGCCCGCGCCAAATACATCTCAGCCGTCGGTGCCAGCCTGATCGCCTGCGAATAATCAGTAATGGCCCGTTCCTTGTCGCCCAGCCGTTTGCGTACACGCGCTCGCTGCACATATACCTCAACCCACTCAGGCTCTGCGACCAACACCTGATCCAATAGAGGAATCGCATCGAAAACGCGCTCCACCTTAATGAGAGACAATGCCCTTTTCAAGAGCTGAACCGATTCTTCTGAAGCCATATCACTCAAACTGCCTGAACGACACAAAAGCCAGCACTCAACGACACACACTCAACGACACACACTCAACGACACACACTCAACGACATATAGCAGATAGCTTGCCCTCAATAGCTTCAAATCAAAATCCCTACATTTCTACTCAACTTCATAAATTCATTAAAAATATTTTGTGGCGGCTTATAAAGACGACATATTATGTAAGGTACAAACACTTAGGTTGCTACACTCTGTCGCTATGGGCACCCACCTACAGAGCACTCACTCAAAGACG
>JBCBKQ010000094.1:0-20284 GCA_038521595.1 Cyanobacteria bacterium J06627_28
GCTCCGCGTCGTATATGACGTGTCTGCCTTTGGCGCGCAAGAACTCAACGGAGTCTTGAATCATGGCAAGGTTTTCGCCCAGGCTGACTTTGAGGGCATCGGTAACGTGGAGATCCCAGGTTTTGCCAAAGATGGTGAGCCATTGGGTGTTGGCGTTGAGCAGTGCTTGCAGGGTGGGATCGGCAGCGGCGGGCTGGTGCGGTCGGCGGGTAGAGCCGAAGGCGACGACTTGAGTATCACCTAGGGGCTCGTTTTGAATTTGTTCAAACAGCTGTGTATCGATGCTGTTGGCACCAGGCCAGCCACCCTCGATGAAGGGCACGCCAAGCTGTGCAAGTCGTCTTAGAATTCTTAGTTTATCTTCTAGGGTGCAGGCGATGCCGTGGCGCTGAATGCCATCTCTGAGGGTCGTATCGTAGATTAAGACTTGGCGTGCAGAGTGGGTTTGCAACGGTTGTAGTCCCCCAGGCTGTGTTAGTGGTGATTCTGTAGGATAAGCTCTACGCCAGCGATTTATGCTGACCTTTCACAAGATTTAAGGGGGAAATAACTGCGGTTACTTCTTGGAATGTGCTGTTGTAACTCAGACTTCCACCACTTCTCCCGGTAAGATTTTGCCTATGACATCGCATACTTTAGGCGTTAGTGGGGCAAGATCTTGCAGTCTGTTGCTGGGTGCAACCATCACAATGACTGAAATGCCAGCTTTCTCTAAATTCTGCTTGTACTTTAGGTTCTGATTGGCTGTTAGCAATATATTGAAGCCTTCTCATCCGTTTGAGTAGAGAACCATTTTTTGTCCCTGCCCAACCCCATTTCTACAACTGTTCTAATGTCATAGCCTGTAATGTCATAGTCTGTAATGTCATAGTCGGACAGATGCTTTTTCAGCGGCTTGGGCACGCATTCGTCAAGCAGAATACGCACAGTTTGTTAGGAAGGCTTCTTTGGCAAGCTCGATGACAGTGATCGCTTGTTCTTGCTTCACGCTGGGAAAGTGATCTAGAAACTTGCCTATCGGGTCACCAGCACTTAAGTAATCAAGCAGAATAGCTATAGGCACGCGGGTCCCTGTAAAGACAGGTGTGCCACTCAAAATATCAGGGTCACTATGAAGCGCGGGGAGGTTATGGAGCATCGCTTATCTTAAGAGTGCCGCAATTAAATCATACAGCTGCTGAAATCCTATGCTTCGTGCAGGCGCTGCTGGGTGTCGCGTATCCAGCGGCGAAAGTCTCTCATGACGATGTTTCTGCCTAGGGTTCTACTTTGCTCCAGGCAGTAGGGCAGTAAGTCTTTGATGGGTAGGTCTGGGAAGAAGATGCTTTCTTCTACGGTGACGTAGCGACCTGCGAGGAGCTTGTTGATAGATAGCTCTGCTTGGCTAAATTGCCAAAGTTCGGGGATGCCTAGTGCTTGGTAAATATCAACATGGGTGCGTGCGTCTGGGTCCATCTCTAAGACCAGATCGGGGACTGGGTCTTTTTTAATGTCTATCGTCCGTTTGCCACGAATGGCTTTTTCGTTTTGGATGTAGAAGCACTGATCGGGTTCGATGGCTTTAAGGTCGGAGCGTCGCTCAAAGGTGGTGGCACCGAGTGAGCGGAACTCCATGCTCAGCTCTTCTAGGAGCGCTTTGATTAGGTCGCCGACAATTTCTTTGTCGTCTTCTTGTTTGGCATGTGGGCGCATGATGGAGAGGTTCCCATTGTTATAGGCCAGTCGCGTAGCGCGGTATGGGCTCAGATCTTCTAGAATCTTTTTGTATTGTCGCCAGGTGACGGCTCGCAGCCGGACAGATTGCCCTGGTGCAATATCGAGCTGAGAAGTCTGTAGCATGATGACAGCTGCTGTGCGGTGGCCTTGTCGTGACGATTTGACTCAGGCTTTGGGGGAATCAGGCTTTGGCGTCGGAGAGGGCGGTGCGGGCCATGGATGCGATCGCTTGATCTGTCGCTTTCGGCAGCTGATAGTATTTCCCGCCGGCCACCTTCGCTAGCTCTTTGCCAAAGCCCGTCGAGACAAACTTACGCTCGGTATCGATCACCAGCATTTGATAGCCCGTGGCGCGGATGCTGCCTGCAATTTCTAAGAGTTCGGCTTTGAGGTCTGGCTTTTCTTGGGTGTCGTCTGGTTCATCGCCAAGCGAACGTGCCAAAGGCACATTGCCTCGCCCATCTGTAATCGCAACGATTACCACGCTGCCTACATCACCTGACTTTTGTGCATTTGTGCCCACACGCACAGCTTGCATCAATCCGTGAGCCAACGGTGAGCCGCCACCGCAGGCCATGGTTTCTAGCCGTCGTTTGGCCGCTGTGATAGAGCGGGTGGGTGGCAAAAGCACATCAGCTTGCTCGCCTCGGAAGGGAATAAGGGCGACCTGATCGCGGTTTTGATAGGCATCGGTCAGTAGGCTGAGTACCGCACCCTTTGCATTTTGCATACGGTTTAGGGCCATGGAGCCAGAGGCATCGACGACGAAGACGATGAGTGAGCCAGCTTTGCGAGCGAGACGCTTAGCGCGAATGTCGCTTTGCTCGACGATGACTTTGCGGTTGGGGAAGCGCGCTCGGCGGGCCTTTTGGTAGGGGGCGGCGGCACGGAGGGTAGCGTCTACCGCGATGCGGCGGGCTTGACCGGGTGGGATGAAGGGTTTGATGTATCGGCCCCGTTCGTCGGAGAAGATGACGCTGTTTTTACCGGAGGAGCCTTGTTTACTGGTGCTCTCGGCAAAGGACATGAGGGAGGGATCCATCACGACGCCTTCGGCATCGAAGACGAATTCTTCTGGGATGGAGGGCGGTGTTTCGGGCTGTTCTTCTTGCTCTTCTTCGTTGTCTTCGTTGTCGTCTGACTCGTCTTCTTGATTGTCGTCGGAGTCTTCTTGCTGGTCTTGCTGCGGGGGTGGCGGTGGGGGTGGCTGCTGCTCGTCGTCCATGGGTGGGGTGGAGCTAGATCGAGGAATGATGACCAGCTCTACAGCGTTGCGCAGGTCGTCTGCGGTGACGGTGGTGCGGCCATCGAGGGCAGCGCAGGCTTTGGCGACGCGCACGGCAAAGAGTTCTGCGCGGTGACCCATGACGCCGCCGCGTAGGGCTTCGGTGACGAGATAGTTAATTTGGTCGGTGGTGATGCGGACGTCTTTTAGCCATTCTCGGGCGAGGACGATTTGGGTTTTGAGCGAGTCGATTTCGTCTTCAAACTCGGCGAGGAAGGCGGTGGGATCGTTGGCAAATTTGTTGACTTGCTCGACGGCAGCAACCCGGTCTTCTAGGGTGAGTTCGGCATCTGCTGAAAGTGCGATCGCAATTCTATCTAGCAAATGCTCTCGCAAATTCCCTTCTTCTGGGTTGTAGGTGGCAATCATCAGCGGCTTGCAAGGATGCTGAAAGCTAATGCCTTCTCGCTCAATTTTGTTGCGCCCTTCGGTGAGGGTGGTCAGCAGCAGATTGCTAATTTGATCATCGAGCAGATTGATCTCATCAATGTAGAGAACGCCTCGGTGCGCCTCTGCCAGTAGTCCAGGTTGAAAAACGCTCTCGCCTGTTTTAATCGATTTAGCAACATCCACAGAGCCCAGCAGACGATCTTCGGTAACGCCAAGGGGAATTTGGATGAAAGGCGCTTTGATGACTTTTGCAGGCAGCTCTTCAACAGGCGTATCTACAGCGAAGCGACTCGCGGTGTCGTCATCCCATTCGGTCGGGTCTGTTGGGTCGCAGTTGCACGAGTCTTCGATAATCTCGATGGGGGGCAGCAGCTGGTAAAGTGCCCGTGCCAAGACAGATTTTGCGGTGCCGCGTCTGCCTGCGATGACAACGCCCCCAAGGCCAGGGTCTACGGCAGATAACAGCAGGGCGAACTTAATAGAGTCTTGGCCAACGACGGCCATGAGGGGGAAGGCTTCGGGGGTTTTGTTGGTGAGCAGCGTGGGCATGTGGGGGCGTGAGAGGGACGGGCGGGGGTGTGGCTATTTCCTACGAAAAGAGCAGCGTGTTTCCGTAGGAAATAGCCCGGCTGAATTTAGGATGTCTGACGACCGCTGCTGCTACCAGGAATAATGGGCACTTCCACAGCTTCGCGGAATTCTTCAACGCTTTCGTCGAACTGAATAGGTAGAACGCCGACGACATTCTCATGGGGACGAGGAATGATCACCCAAGTTTCCAGCACGCCACCGGGAGCGTTTTGGGCGGCTTCGACGCCTGCTTCCATGGCTGCTTTGACTTCGGAGACATCGCCGCGAATATTAATGCAGAATCGGGCGCTGCCCGCTCGAATGTAGGTTACCAACGTTACTCGCCCAGCCTTTACCATCGCGTCTGCGGCTGCAAGTACGGGGGGAAACCCCTTGGTTTCAAGCGATCCAACTGCCTGTGGCATCTATACTCTCCAAAACTGTTTTTTTCGGAGCGGTAGCAGCGACTACATTTACTCCATCTACGATTGTACGGGAGAAAGGGACGGCTCTCATCGGAGTATAAACATTGTGATTGTTTATTCGACAGATAAGGTCAAATGGCAAATGCCGCAGGCCTTTTCGGCTACTCAATAAAAAACAGCGAGCACATAAAGCCCGCTGTTTTATCTTTACCTATTGCCGTTTGGGGTGAACTTATCGCTCAGCTGGAGCCATGCCGACTTGTTCGGCAAAAGGCATGGCGTCTTCGGTGAAGTCTAGCTCTAGGGTTTTGATGACGTTTTTGGTGGGATTCGGAATTAGGGTGTGGGCATATGCACCGTCACCATGGCAGGCGTTGGCGGCTTTGAGACCTGCTTCGAGGGCGCGTTTTACTTCTGCGTTTGGCCCACGAACAACGACGTATTGATGACCACTATCTGCAGGTGCGATTTTGATGAGGGTGACGCGGCCTGCTTTTACCATGGCATCGGCAGCGGCTAGGGAAGCGGGGAAACCGTGGGTCTCAATGGTGACGACTGCGAGCATGGGAAGAGAAGAGAAGGATGAGGGAGGAAGGATGAACGATGAAGGAGGTGCCTGGTTTGAGGCTGACTTTATCGCTGTTTAGTCATCATACGCTTCTGGCGGCATAACCCTGAAATCTGCCGTTCATCCTTCATCTTTCATCCTTCATACTTTGATCCCACTAGGCTGGCCTTCGCTGGCAATGATGCGATCGCACCCAGATTCCGGATAGGCCCAAGCGTAGTAGCTCTCTTTGGGATTGCCCCAGCACAGCAATAAATACAGCTCGCTGCGAGTGGCTTCGACATCTGCCCATTCGGCATGTTCAATCAGCTTTTCTACCTGCTCTTTACTGATGGGATCGGGTGGATTGCTTGCTCGCCATAGGTTGAGATCGGTAATAGCGTTATGCCAGAAGGAAATCACGACGCCTTTGGCTGCGCCGAGTCTGAGCTTGTCTTCGGCGGTGGCGGTGAGCTGCGGATGAATTTCGGGGAAGCGAACGGTGTGACCTTTGAAGCTGCAGTTGCGCCAGACGATGCCGGAGACGCCCTCGGCGATTTGGTACTGGTGGATTTGGTCGCGGAAGTCTTGGAAGGCGTAGATTTGGCTGAGCTTTTGGGGGCCGATGGCTTTGGCAATGACCGGATCGTCGATGCGGCTATCGGTGCTGAGAAGGACGCGATCGCCCCGGACGGCTGCTTTCATCTCAGCATTGAGAATGTCCAACAGCTGTGCGGTGGTGTAGGCCATAGCTATGCAGTGGTTTTGGGGGCACTGGTTTGGGGGTGCTGTTGTGATTTTATCAAGAAGCCGAGGGGCGCGCTTGTCGGCTGCGAACTTTTTAGCCTGGGAAGGTAGCAAGCGCTTGGTTTAACAGGTCGTAAAAGCCTTGCACGTTTACGGTGTCGGCGACTTGAACCGTTGAAGCTGTGCCATCAGGGCGCGTCGCGTCGCCGTGCCAGTCAATGATGGTACGCCCCATGGCTTGCTCGCTCGTCAGCTCCAAATCTACGGTGACCTTTTTGGTTGTAAAGAGATCGGGTGAGTGCAAATAAGCCAGAACGCAAGGATCGTGCAGGGGCCCGCCAGGAAGGCCGTAGCGTTCGATATCGCTTTGTCCGTAAAAAGAGAGTAGGCCTGCGGCAGCGGTGCTGACCGGGTTATCGATGGTTTTGATTGCCGCTAATCGCTCAGGGGTTGTGAGTACTTGGTGGGTAATGTCTAAGGTGATGAGCGTGGTGGGAATGCCTGCGGTGAGAACGACGTGGGCTGCATGGGGGTCTACGTACATATTGAATTCGGCAGACGGGGTGATGTTTCCCTGGCCCATTGCGCCGCCCATAATCACGAGCTGGTTAATGTTTTTGGCGATTTCTGGCGTTTGGATGAGCGCAACGGCTAGGTTCGTGAGCGGGCCAAGGGCGGCAATGGTGATGGGCTCGCCAGTGTTGAGCAGCTGCTGGGTGAGGTAATCGACGCTGTGCTGAGACTGTAGCGCTGCCGCTGGTTCGGGTAGGGTTGCGCCTTGCAAACCTGTTGCGCCGTGGATGTCTTCTGCGGTGGCGAGGGGGCGTAATAGAGGACGCGGGCAGCCGGCAAAGACGGGGATGTCTGTGCGGTTGGCGAGGGTACAAATTTTGCGGGCGTTGCTTTGGGTGAGGGTGAGGGGCACGTTGCCAGCGACGGTGGTGATGCCTTGGATAGGGAGGTTGAGGCCGAAGGCGAGAAGAAGTGCGATCGCATCATCTACACCCGGATCGCAATCGACAATGATGGGCGTCGTCATAGTCTTATCCATATAGAATCACTTCGTCACAATTGAGCAGTGTGGGACAGTTTTACGCTAGTTTAAGACCCATATTGTAGGTTGGCGGTCGAATGGCTGTCTTAAGAATTTCTCTGATGAATAAACGCTGTTGGTTCTTTTCTTCACGGTTCTCTTGGTTTGCTGGCTTACTGTTGGTTTCTAGTTTGTTGATGTCAGGGTGTGAAGGCAGTCGGCTCGGGAATCGTTTGGGTGAGTCGTTAGAACCTGATCCGCAGCTGGCCGAGGACAATAACGGTGCTGCTGAGAATTCTTCTGGTGATTCTGGCGGTGCGAGTTCTGCTGAGAATAAGCCAGAGGGTGAGATCACCCAAAAACCTACTAGCGGCGCTGCGAACTCAGAGAATGAAAAGCCAGAGGAAGCGCCTAAGGAAAACGAGCCGCCAGCAGTAACGGCGGGTGACTATACCGATATTGGCAAAGCGCCGGAAGAAATTCAGTCTTATCTGGTTGATTTGCTAGAGATGGATCTGTTGGAAGTGCGGCCACCTGTTACGCCGACGCCCGCGCCGACACCTGCTCCGACATCTAGTAGCTCAGATGAAGATACAGATGAAGAAGGTTCTGCTGATGGTGATGCGGCGGCTGAAGCTCCTGCTCCCCAGCCTGCGGTGGCTCCGCCTGGGCCGGATGAGTTTCGGCCCAATCAGGCGATTACTCGTAGGGAATATGCTCGGTGGCTGCTGGCTGTGAATAATCGCTTTTATTTGGGGGAGCGCGATCGCAAAATTCGCCCGGGTGTCACGAGTTCACAGCCTGTCTTTTCAGATGTGCCGGTGAGCGATCCCGACTTTGCTGATATTCAAGGGCTGGCCGAAGCCGGTATTATTCCTAGTCCGCTCACCGGCAGCAGCACGAACGTTACCTTCCGACCGAATGCGCCGCTCACTCGTAAAGATATGGTGCTGTGGAAAGTACCTCTAGATACTCGGCAAGCGCTACCTGCAGCCACTGTGACCGATGTACAGCAGGTTTGGGGCTTTCAAGATGCGGCGAAAATAGAGCCTCGGGCTTTGCAAGCGGTGCTCGCCGACCATCAAAACGGTGACTTTGCAAACTTTCGTCGGGCTTACAGCTACACCACGTTATTTCAACCGGATAAGGCGGCCACGCGAGCTGAGGCGGCGGCGGTGCTCTGGCGATTTGGCAATCCGGCAGAGGGCATTACCGCCCAGGAACTGCGAGGCACGCGTCAAAACGATGGGTGATGTATCGGAAGAGAGCCGATGGACCGATGACACCTTTTTTGAGGTCATCAGTGAGTTGGTGATGTGTCACTCGCCAAGCGGCGTAGAGACAGAGGTCAATGAGTACTTGCTCGCTCGCTTGGCTGCGCTGGGTGTGAACCATTGGCAAGATGCCGCCGACAATATTGTGATCAAAATTGCGGGGGGCAATAGCGAGGACTTTTTTTCGGCGGAAGAATCGCCAGAGATTCCGAAAGGGGCCATTGCCATTACCGCTCACAAAGATGAAATTGGTGGCATCGTCAAACGGCTTGGCCCCAATGGCAAAGTGTCGGTGCGAGCCTTGGGAGGGGCCTATCCTTGGGTCTATGGTGAAGGCGTTGTTGATTTGCTAGGTGACCATGAGACGGTGAGTGGCGTGCTGAGTTTTGGCTCGCGTCATGTGTCTCATGAGTCGCCACAAAAGGTTCTGCAAGAAGGCAAATCGGTCGAGTGGCAGAATGCTTGGGTCGAAACTAAGCTGTCGGATCGCGCGTTGGCCCAAGCCGGGGTTCGGCCTGGGACGCGGATGGTGGTCGGTAAGCATCGCAAGCAGCCGTTTCGTTTGGGCGCGCATATTGCTAGCTACACTCTAGATAACAAGGCCTCTTTGGCAATTTTGCTGGCACTGGCAGAAGAGATAAAGTCGCCGCCTGTAGATGTGTATTTGGTGGCGTCTGCAAAAGAAGAAGTGGGGGCGCTGGGGGCGCTGTACTTTACGCAGCGACAGTCGTTTGATCAGCTGATTGCGCTGGAAATTTGCCCGCTATCTAAGGAGTATCCGATTGTAGATGGTCCGGCTCCGGCGCTGTTTTCACAAGATAGCTATGGGCTGTATGACGAAGGGTTGAATCGAGAAATTATGGGGGCGGCAGCGCGATCGCACATTCCTTTGCAAGTTGCAGCCATTAGCGGCTTTGGTAGCGACGCCTCTATTGCCATGAAGTTTGGCCATGTGGCGCGGGGCGCTTGCCTGGCCTTCCCGACTGAAAACACCCATGGCTATGAAATTGCGCATCTCAGCGCCATTCGTAACTGCTTTCGGGTCTTAAAGGCGGTGATAGCCAGCGCTTGAGGTTATCCCACGCTGAGGCGCTGGTGCGTGACTGGGCAACGCTGCAGCGCCTGGGCCAAGGCCTCACGCTTGACGGGTTTGCGCAGGTAGTCGTTCATGCCAGCGTCAAAGCATCGTTTGCGATCGCTGGCCATGCCGTTGGCGGTCATGGCAATGATCCAGATATTGTTGTGCTCGGGTAGCTGTCTAATCTGGCGGGTGGCTTCTAACCCATCTAAGTCTGGCATTCGCATATCCATCAAAATGACGTCGTAGTGACGTTTTTGGATTGCCTCTAGGGCCTCTGCACCCGAATTGACCACGTCTGCACCGTAGCCCAATAGCTCTAGCAGTCGAAGGGCGACGGTTTGATTGATGCGATTGTCTTCAGCAATCAAAATATCAAGGTTGGCAGGGCGCGTTTGGGTGAGGGGGCTTTTGGGCGAACTAGCTGAAGACAGTGCCTTTGTCTCGGTCGCGGTGGATAGCGCTGAGACAGCTGAGGTCGGTTTGGCTAGCGTTTGCGGGCGAATGGAGCGCAGCGCCTGATAGAGCGATACCTGCTTGACGGGTTTCCACAGCATGGTGATGTGGCTGGCGCAGGGGCGGGCGTCTCGTCGGAGGGCGCTGAGTAGCAAAATGGGGAGTCGCTCGTTGGCAATTGCTTGGCGTAGGGTGCTAACGGCGGTGCTAATGTCGCTAGAGGTGGATGCGATCGCTTCATCTAAAATCACCCCGTCAAACATCGGCGCGTTGTGAATAAACACAACGGCCTCTGACAGTGAGGTCGCCTGGACAAACTGAATTCCTAGCGTTTGGAGCTCTCGGCTAATTTGCTCTAGGCGGGTTTGATTGCGATCAATCACCAGCACACTGGCCCCTTTGAGCGCCTGAACATAGTCTGGTAAGGCAGGTGCTTGATAAGACTCTTGAGCCTGGAAGGTAAAAAAGAATGTGCTGCCTCGGCCCAAGATGCTTTTGGCCCAAATGCTGCCCCCCATGCGTTCGCTGAGGCGCTTGCTGATGGAGAGGCCTAGCCCTGTGCCGCCATATTGGCGGGCAATGGATGCACTGGCTTGACTGAAGGGCTTAAAGAGCTGCGACATCCGATCTGCCGGAATGCCAATACCCGTATCGCTCACCTCAATCTGAATTTCGTAAAGCTCTCCCTTAGCGGGTGGGAGATTTGAAGGCGGGCGGGCTTTGTGGCGTAACCGGCGATGTCGCCATGGCGTTAGCAGTAATCCTCTGGGGCGACGACGATAGGGGCGCGCCTTGACGCGGACCGTCACTTCGCCAGCGTCAGTAAATTTCACCGCGTTGCTGAGCAGATTGGCTAAAATTTGTTGTAGACGCACCGGATCGCCAATGATGGCGCTGGGCACGGTGGGTGCGATCGCATATACCAGCTCCAAGTCCTTTTCGGCGGCTTTGGTGGCCAGTAGCTCTAGGCTCCGTTCCACCGTTTCTACCAGCGTTACCGGATAGTCTTCTAGGGCGAGCCTACCAGACTCAATTTTTGAAAAATCTAGAACGTCATTGATCAGCGCCATCAGCGTTTGACTGCTGCTAGTGAGCGTTTCGGCGTACTCTCTTTGGCGTTCATCAAGCGGCGTTTCTTGCAGCATCTCCGACAGATTCATAATCGCGTTGAGCGGCGTTCGAATCTCGTGACTCATGGTGCTCAAAAAAGCAGAGCGCACCTGCAACATGGCATTTGACTGCAAGCGACCCCACACAATGACGCTCGCCGTCGTGACCGAGAGCACCACTAATGGCGAGACCACTGGCAGTAAATAGCCTGCTTTCAACGCCAGTACGCAGCTGAGAATCCATCCGCCAGATAGGGCAACGCCAAGCAGCAGCTGCACGCCCATATTGCGCCGATACAGCAGCCAGCTAAAGCACGGGCCGAGCAGCAGCAGCCCCATGGCCACGGTTTTAGGGGAAAGGACTTTGAGCCAGTTCTGATTGAGCACATTGTCGATGACCGCCGCATGCATGTAGCTGCCAGGCACGGGCCACCGATTGTTAAAGGCTGTGCGCATGGGGGCAAATCCAGACGTTGCGCCATAGCCCACCAAAATAATTTTTCCGGTAAAGGCATCGGGTGGGCTCTCGCCGTTGATGACGTCCGCGAGGCTAATCGTGGGGACATTTTGAACCGGCCCTGGCCAGTTGATATGCATCCGGCTCAGGTCAGAGGGAATGCTCACCAGCTCGTCTTCTAGGCTATAGGCCTGAATGGCTGCGATGCCCAATGCCGGCAAGTTGCCATAGGTGACCTCTAACGATCTGGCAAAGCCGTCGCGATCTGCACTGAGGCGCATATGCCCCTTGGCCAGTGCCGTGTCAGAAAACACAGGAATCGGCTCGACCGGGTTGCCTTCGACATCCCATACCTGACCGACAATGACCCGGCCATGGATGGCCATTGCCCTGGCAAATCGTTCGTTTGCAGAGCGTTCTACGCTATCGGTCTGTTTTGAAATGGGCTCCGATGAGAAGCGATTGCTCGTGACCGAATCGGACAAAATTAGATTGAAAACAACAACGCTGGCGTCTTCTGTTTTGAGCTTATTGAGCAGGCGGGCGTAGTAGTCGCGGGAAATCGGATACTGTCCGAACTGCTCAAGGGTTTTGTCATCAATGCTGACCATCACTAAACGGCTGTCCCAGCTGTAGGTGCCGCGCCAGCGCATAATTTGATTGCTGACCATGCGCTCTAGGGGCAGCCAGGTTTGTAGCAGCAGCAGCACGACCACAATGAGGCTCGTCATGAGTCCGGGCAGCAGCTGGTTGAGCCGTTTTATGTAGCGACTAATCTGACCGACTTTTGTCATCACGGCAGTACCAGCTCATAGTTTTGCACGGTGCCTAGGGGCGTAATCACCTGGGCTGAAATGCGTCTATTGGCCGGCAGTGGCACTGTCAAATCAAACCGACCGGCCTCATCGAGGATTTTTCTGTCGTCTTCAATGTCTAGCAGATTTACGATGTCAGTGAAGCCAGCTATCTGCACGAGTGGGTTGCCCATGTCATCAGTTTGTCCGCCGCCGAGCTGACGCAGCACTTCTATATACAAGGTCGGGTCGTCTCGGAGGGGTTCGGGTGGCGTCGGCGGTTCGCCAGGCCGGGTCAAAGACTGCTGCCGCGTATTCACCCGTACTGTTTCACCTTGGGCACTGGACGCGACGCTGCCTTCTAGCGTGGCGACGCCTGTGGTGCCTTCGGTCTGTACGGTAACACCAAAGTCGGTGCCGCGTACGCCAGTGACGCCAGCCGGGGTGTATATCTCTATGCGGCTGGCGGGGTTGGTCAGTGGCCGAATTCTGAGTCTGACTTGACCGAGCAAAACGAAAAGGTCGGTGATGTATCCGCCGGATTGGGTGACGCTCAGGGCTCTAATCTGTAGTTGACTATTTTCGGCCATGCGAATGTAGCCTACGGCCTGGTCTACGTCTAGTCGGGCAGAGGCGTTGTCGCCGGTAATCAGCAAGTCCCCTGCCCGATCTAAAAAATCACCTATCTGGGCCTGACGACGCTCTCCTTGAAACGGCACAATTTCTACGTAGCCATTGATTTCAGAGACGGTCAGCCAGCGTTCGCCACGAATTCTCAGCGGTCTTTGCCCGTAGGCCACGGCTGCGCTTAGCAGCACGCCTAACAATACGGCCAATAAAAATGACCGTCTCACCTTGATCATGGTCTGAACTCAAACAATAGCTAGAAAGCACACGTATTTTCACTATTGCATCTACTGGGTTGGTTAAGATAGCGGTGGGGGCCGAAACTCTCGCAACTTAGGCAAAACCCTACTTTTTGCGGGCCAAAACTTATCTAACGGACATATACGACGCGCGCCTGGTGGCCGGCCCGGTTGAGGATGCGACGCAGGTCTCTGGCCTCGCGCCTGCTGCCAAAGCTGCCAACGTGGATATAGTCGCCAATGCGCGATCGCGTGATGTATGCATCGGTTACACAGTTGCGTATATCTGCTAAGTCGGCGTCACTGACGATGGGCAAGATCACCTGATAGCGCCTGTCTGTTTGATAGCCAATGACAACGACATCGCCTTGAATTTGAGTATTGAACTGCTGGGGGGCAGAAAATATTTCGCAGGTGGCTTGGGCCGGTGCGCAGAGGATCAAGGCTGCGATCGCACTCCCTAGTAGGCCCATGGCCCCCGGCCTAGCTGCTGCTCTTTTTGGTAGATATGCCGAAAGCTTGCTGTACGTCTGCCAGCAATACTTTTGCTTATTCATAAATAACGTTCAACTCGTCAAAAACAATAGCGTTTAGATGCACCGCTATCATTAGTCACTGATGTGCGATCGCCTGTCTATGAGCCCAGACATATAAGCCAATACATGTGTCCAATACATATGGCTGAGACAAACTACCGAAACAGACTGCCGAGACAGACCTATTGTGCGTCAGCGATCCTAACGTCCCTGTGATGTTGAGCCCCTGGCACAGTTAGCCTAGCACCTGTCAAATGATGATGAGTCATTGTGGCACTTAACAGACGATGAGGACGAAGCGTTTGTGTAGAGATTGCTGAACTGTAGTCTCTAGAGTCGACGTTCTGAAAAGACCGTTTGTCATTGTTATGACTCGTTCTCTGGTCTGCTTTCTGGTCTGCTTTCTGGTCTGCTTTCTGGCCTGCTTTCTGGTCTGCTTGCCCATAAGCAGCCTGGACGATGACCGCGTTGTTTGGCTGCCCTGCCGGGTAGCTAGAGAGCGCTTGCTCTCTGGGAGCGTGCGCTACTAACCCTAAAATCAGCATGAGTGATAGCCCGCTCAACCCCGCCTGTCGCAACGTTCGACGGACAAATCGTTTGATGGCTAGCAGGGCTGGTACTGAGGAACTCTCAGCTGCTGAACGTGTCTGAAGTATTGAATTGCTAGCCGTGCCCATGAAAAATTACCTGACATCTGCTGCTCGAAAGATAAGCAACATATGTTTACATTATCAGGTTTTCTGATACAAAAAGTAATCTTTCAAAGGGTTTATTAACAATTCTCTGTTGGTCAATCTCCTACGCAGCGCCGAGCACTTCTGCTAGCAGTGCTTGCTGGGCGTGCATGCGGTTTTCGGCTTCGTTCCAAATTCGAGCGCGATCGCCCTCCATTACAGATTCTGTAATCTCTTCGCCGCGATGGGCGGGCAGGCAGTGAAGCACGATCGCTTTGGGGTCGGCAATGCCGAGGGCCGCGTCATTAATCTGATAGGGCTCAAAAATGGGAATGCGCGTTTCGGCCAGATCTTCTTGGCCCATGCTGGCCCACACGTCTGTATAAAGCGCATGGGAGCCGTCAATGGCTGCTTTGGGATCTTCGGTGACGACGATTTCGCTGTTGCCTTGGCTGATGGCCTCGGCCTGTTTCAAGATGGCCTCGCTAGGCTCGTAGCCTTTGGGCGTGGCGATGCGCACATTCATACCTACGAGGGCGCAGCCCAAAATGAGCGAATGGGCAACGTTATTGCCATCGCCCAGATAGGTCATTGTGAGCCCTTTAAGTTCGCCAAATTCTTCTTGCACGGTGAGCAAATCGGCCAGGATTTGGCAGGGATGCTCTAGATCGGTGAGGGCATTGAGAATGGGGATAGAGGTGTACTGGGCGAACTCTTCGACTTCTGATTGCTCAAAGGTTCTGATGGCGAGGACGTCTAGGTAGCGATCTAGCACGCGGGCCGTGTCGGCAGTGGGTTCGCCTCGGCCAATCTGAGTCTGGGTGGCGTTTAGGTCAATGACTTGTCCGCCAAGTTTATACATGGCAGCCGTGAAGCTGACGCGGGTGCGGGTGGAGGCTTTCTTAAAGACGAGGCCGAGGATCTTTTGCGGACACTGGGGATTGATTTCTCCTGATTTGATGCGTGCGGCGGTGGTGAGGAGGTGATTGATTTCCTCTGTGGTGAGATCCGCTAGGCTCAGAAGGTTTCGTCCTTGGAGTGCCGCCATAAGTTTCCTTTGCAGTAAGGTTTTGCAGACTAAAACGCTATCAGATGTTTTAGCAATAGGGAATAGGCGAAGCACCCTTGTTTTTTGTTTACTGCTGTTTCTTTTCTAGAAAGATAATCTACCAGCCACCTTTTAGAGCATCTCCTGCCTCTGCGTAGGCTGAAAATAGCTGCTACAAGTCGGCATATTCCGCTGCTGTGATGTCAGGACTCTCTGTTTTAGTTTGTTCTAGGGCTTCCTAGGCTGCGGTCAGACTCATGAGAGGCATCTGCCGTTGTAGAAGATAAGATAGTACCTAATAAGGTAATTATTAGGTCTTTAGCATGGTGTCGCTACAGAACATTCAATCGCTCACTGACTTCCGCCACAACGCTAAGAAGTACGTAGAACAGCTTCAGTCAACGCAAGCGCCACTAGTGCTCACGGTCAATGGCAAAGCCGCTGCCGTGGTAGAAGCTGCTGAAGCCTATGAAGCTTGCCAAGCCCGCATCCGCGAGCTAGAAGCAGAGGTGAGTGCCCTGAAGCTACAAACGTTGAAGGACGCAGTTGCAGTTGGTGCACAGCAGGCAGAACAGGGGCGGTTTAGCGCTCGTAGCTTTGACGAGATTATTGCGGCAGCACAATCGGCAGTCAGCAGCCAGTCGGCGGGTTAGATGTACAGCATTCGGTTCACAGAGCAAGCCGATGCCGATCTGCTAGGCATCTACTGTCTGGTCAATTGTCTGGTCAATTTGTGGAAGTCGTGAGGATGCTGCACAAGCGCATGGATGTAGGTAAACAGTTCTCTAGCGAAGAGTAGCGATGCGATCGCCAATTGCCAGGCAGCGAACTCAGAATTGATTTTGGAGGTTGTAAAAACAGGTTTTACTCCAGAAGCCAGGAGAATAATTCTTGGATCGTAAGCTTTAAATCGCTCGCAAATGATGGTACGAGGATAATTTGTTCTGGCTCGTCCAACACTTCAGGTTCCTGTTTTGGACGATAGACAAATACAGTTTGCTCTCTCGGATCGATTAACCAACCCACTTTGGTGCCGTGCTGTAAACAGTGCAAGATATTCTTCGTTACTCTGGTCTGGCTTTGATCGGGAGACAAGATCTCAATCGTCCAATCTGGTGGCGCTAAGAAGGTGTCGGCCACCTCTCCATTCTCATCGCGTGGAATGCGATCCCACAGAAAAACGGCAACATCAGGAACTGTAGAACGCCCGCCAAAGGTACACCGTAGTTGAGGGAACGCGCGAGCAACGCGTTCACGTTTAACGACTCCATTGATAGCAGGCACTAGTTCTCCCTGAATAACGCTATGTTTTCCTTTGGGTATCGGTTTTTGAATGATGTGGCCATCAATGTATTCACTGGCCGGTTTTGTTTCAGGTAGTTGTAAAAACTCTGCCAAGGTCAGCGTTTTAGAGGGTGCTTGTATCATTGAGGTTGGCCTCTGTGCCTACTAAATCTGAAACTACTCATTACTCTATCTGGGAATTGAGTAAGATGCGTTTCTGTCGCTGACCGTCAGTACCTACTTGCTCTCTTATCGAGAATGTATCTTAATGACCGTTTTTGGCACATGCAGGCAAAACTGCAAAAAAGCTGATTTTTAGACCATATTTGCGTGCCAAAAGCTGTGTCATAATCAAAGTGCCAAAAATAGAGACGCTTTACGAGTTTTGAAACTGTGAAAATTGGCTACGCCCGAGTTTCGACCACTGACCAAAATCTAGATCTTCAAACAGATGCTTTGAAAGAGGCAGGTTGCAAGAAGATTTTTACTGACCAGGGGGTGAGCGGAGCCAAGACTGAGCGTCCTGGGTTGGACAAAGCGCTCGAGCACATACGTAAGAGAGACACGCTTGTTATCTGGAAGCTGGATCGCTTGGGCCGCTCCCTGAAACATCTCCTGAGTATTGTCGAAGACTTGAAGCAGCGAGGTGCACACTTCGCCAGCATTCAAGATGGCTTCGATACTTCTACCGCATCAGGGAAGATGGTGTTTTCGGTGATCGGTGCAATGGCAGAATACGAGCGAAACCTGACGCGGGAACGCACGATGGCAGGACTAGCGGCGGCTCGTGCGCGTGGTCGGATGGGTGGTCGTCCGAAGGCGCTGGACGATAGCCAGGTGAAGGTGGCGATCGCACTGGCTGAGGCTGGTGAGCTGACGATCAATGAGATCTGTGAGCAGATTGGGTGTTCTCGCTCTACCTATTATCGCCAGGTAGCACCAAACTTAAAAAGATAGTCCGAAGCTAGAGCACAATTAATACGAGGTCTCACGACCTAGCAAAGCACAGGTAAAAGATAAGATGGAAGAAATTTGGTTGCGAATAACAGTCTGGATAGAATCCAACGCACCACATCTTCTTGAAGTACTACAGCCTGGTGCTTCGGAAGCACAAATTAGCGAGCTAGAGAGTTCTCTGTCTATTGTGTTGCCAGATGATGTTAAGGCTCTGTATCTCCTTTGTAATGGCCAATCTGTCTGCAACTACGGAATTATCAACGGGAATGAATTTCTGTCTCTTGAACGCATCAAAGACGAATGGAGTATCTGGAAAGACTTACTAGATGCTGATGAATTCGCTGAGCACGACAATACTGAGAGCAATCGTATAGATCCAGAAATCCGAAACACTTGGTGGAGTTCAAAGTGGATACCGCTTACCTATAACGGCAGTGGTGACCATGACTGTTTGGATCTAGATCCGACTGAGAGAGGAACGATAGGCCAGATAATCACGATGTGGCATGACGATGACGAAAGAAAGGTGATAGCTTCAGGGATTAGAGCGTGGCTTCAACAATACTCGGAGCAACTAGAGGCAGGTCAGCTTGTCTTCTCCGAAGAATATAACGGCATTGTGAGCGTAGATGATGTTTGAACTACCAGGTTTTTAGCCTGGTTGCGCCCCCGGCAACTATCCAGCTTTGATGGCGTTTCGCGTGTTAGAGCCGCGATCCGAGGCTTCAGAGCAGGAAAGGATGCTTATGATAGATGGAGATAGAACTTAATCAGACTTATCAACATGAGTGCGGAACATACGAAGACAGCTGTAGAAAACTATTTCAAAGCTACACAAAGTATGAGTGTAGAGCAGTGGGTATCGCGATTTGCTGACGGAGCTGAAGTCGAAGACCCTGTTGGTACTCCAGTGCTTAGGTCAAAGGAATCCCTTCAGACACAAGGTGAGCAATTCATGAGTGCATTTGAAGAGGTCGGACTTTACCCTGACTTCATTCAAGTATCGGGGTATAGAGCTTCTGCTAAGTGGACAGGACGGGGTATTACTAGGGATGGCCAGCGCGTAGAATTTGAAGGAATTAATGTATGGGAGTTTGACGCGGATGGAAGAGTTAAAAAACTCATCGGTTACTGGAATCCGTCCAATATGCGCGAGGTGAAATAACAAACGGTGTCTTGTTCGTCGTTCTTCCGCTAGAAGTACCTTTTCCAAAGTCTCATTACAACACAGACCTTTTGAGAAAGCCTTTCTGAGACATGCAATGAGACATGCTGCTGACAGGGTATAGAAAGGTCTAGATAATGAGAAGGTAAAATGTACTATCAAGTAATGAGTGTTGTCAAAGAAAATGTTTCTCACTGCCATTAAGCATATATCTTGCGAGAGAGCTCTATCTTTAAGCAAGTGCTTTTCGCTTCCGCTAGTTCCTGAATTGTGAGGCGGGCAAATCTCGACCTGCTCTTATCAACCCGTCTGATTTTTCTAGTGAAAGGATATCGTCATGGTGGTAAGTCCGCCGAGGATTGAAAGGTCTATATGGAAGTATGCTGCCAGATGCGTTAACCAGTAGAGATACTCGTCTGTTGGACTCAGATGGTTCTAGATAGCTTACAGAGATCAAGTCCTCATTGAGAGGGGTCGTAATCACGCTTTTTAACGGAGGGAGAATGTATTTTCCCTTTTTATCGATGAAGTTAGTGACTCCCTCAGATTTGACCTCTGCCAAGTTTTGAGACCAAAATACCTCTGCTTCATAGAAGCTCGGCTCAATAACGACTTTGCCGCGAGCGTTTATGTATCCCCACTCTCCGTCATCTGTTTCCTGAATGGGTGCTAATCCATACAAAAAATCTTTAGCATTCTCGAATTGTGGCGGTATGACGTACTCGCCTCGTTTATCTATGAAGCCGTATTTCATGGTTTTAGGATCTTGTACTGCGGCCAGTCCTTCAGAAAAAGAACTGGCCTCTTTAAACTGTGGTTGAATGACCCATTCACCATCTCGATCAACGTAGCCCCTACGCTTCAAATTAGGCGATACTTCCGAGAGTGCGCTAACAGAACACAGCCCTTCATGGAACCTATCCCCGCGCCTCGTATAGTCGGGTAAAACATCACTGTTGTCAGTATCTATGATGTTTCCCTGCGGGTCTATCATCACTGTATGACCACGCCACCTTTCTAAATGACTTGGCAACGTGTTAGTAAAGTCTGTCGAAACAAAGGCACGGTCTTCAAAAAAATCACCTATTCCTTGCACCCCATGACAGAACTGAGGTTCTATGGCAAATCCGCCTTCTTCAACGTCTACAAATCCATATGTTCCGCTGCCTGGATTCCAATATTCATACTTCAGCGTTTGTTCATTTAAGGGGCTAGCACCTGTTCTACTCTTATCCTCACAGCCACTCACCCGAACCTGTAGTAGGCCAGAAGACACATTCCAACTATCCTTTAAGCTATGACCGGGATAATCATAGCCTTTCTGCACCTGTGGCGGGGGCGTGTACCCCGGATGGCCTGCGTAGTAATTGCCTACTGTATCTATCGGTGCATCAACAAGAGGCTGAAAAGATTTGTTGTTGATGATCGAAAATTCGTATAGCTGTTCAGGAAACTGTACAACAGCAACATCATCAATGAAGAGTGTCGCAAGCTTTAATTTCGGAGCCAAAGCCCACTCACCATCGCGATCTATATAACCACACAATTCTTCAGGTTGGTTTATCTGTGTTTGAGCTTCTGTTGTTTGACAGACAACGCTAAAGCCTGAATGAAATCCTCCAACGCTGTCAAATTGAGGAGGAATTACAAAATTACCCGTTTTGTCGATGAAGCCAATTTTTCCATTCTCTGCTATTTTGAGCGGGAACCTTTCCTCTAAGAACGAATATCCATCTACGAGTCTTCCAGTAGCTGGAGAAATATCAACCAGCAACTCGTTTGTGATGGATATTCGTTCTTAGAGGAAAGGTTCCCGCTCAAAATAGCAGAGAATGGAAAAATTGGCTTCATCGACAAAACGGGTAATTTTGTA
>JBCBKQ010000095.1:0-20201 GCA_038521595.1 Cyanobacteria bacterium J06627_28
GCAAGCATTATTAAAGAGAAAACAAAGGGACTTCTGTATAAAATAGTACCGTTTCAGCCCCATAATTTTAGCTGTGTGTTGAAACAATAACAGTTCAGCCCATCATCTCGTTTGGCCTATTTGTTTGATCTATTTGTTTGGTCTGTTTGTTTGGTCTATTTGTTTGGTCTATTTGTTTAGTGACTTATTCGGGTGCACTACAGCGGCAGTCGAATGCAAAATTCACTGCCTTGTCCCGGTTTAGAATGTACTGTGATAGTACCACCATGGGCTTCTACAACGATCTTATGTGCGATCGCCATGCCCAGTCCTGTCCCTTTTCCTACGGCTTTAGTGGTAAATAAATTCTCAAATATTCTAGATTTCACGGCTTCTGACATGCCCTTACCGTTGTCAGAGATACAAACTTCAACCGCCTTTTGATCTGCTGCTACAGCTGTTTGAAGTGTGACTTTTTGAGGATGACTTTCTAAATCCTCAAAGGTCGTTTCTAGCGCCATCTCGTCAAACATATCAATCGCATTCGCCAGAATGTTCATAAACACCTGATTGAGCTGCCCTGGAAAGCACGCCACCTCGGGCAAATCACCATAGTCTTTTATCACCTCAATAGCCGGACGATACTCATTGGCCTTAAATCGATACTTGAGGATTAGCAGTGTGCTATCGAGACCTTCGTGTAAATCAGCGCTGACTGTATGCTCCCTATCAGCGCGAGAAAAAGTCCGCAGGCTAGTGCTAATCACCTTAATGCGATCAGTTGCTCCACGCATTGATTTCAATAGTTTAGGAAAATCTTCTAGTAAAAAGTCGAGGTCTACTTCTTCAGCGCTCTCTTGAACTGCTTCAGTCGGCGGTTGCTGTTTTTGGTAGATTGCCAAATGCTCGAACAGATCTTGAATATAGTCCTCGGCATTGTTGATGCTGCCGTTCAAAAAACCAATGGGGTTATTGATTTCGTGGGCCACACCAGCAACCAGATTACCCAGCGTCGCCATTTTTTCATTTTGTACAGTTTGTAGCTGCGCTGTTTGTAGCTTTTCAAAAGCGTTCTCAAGTGCATTGTTCTTTTCGGTAATGAGTGCTTCGGCCTGCTCTTTTTCGCTGACTTTTTGCTGTAAGTCTTGGAAAGCGCTTTGGAGCCGTTGCGTCATTTTGGTGAACGACGAGGCCAGCTGACCTAGCTCATCTTGGCGATTGATGTTTAGGCTGACATCAAAGTCACCGTCTGCTAATTTTTGACTTGCTGTTGTGAGATAGCTCAGTGGCGCTGCAATTTGATTTTTTAAGACAAAGAACAGCAAACTCACTTCAACCAAAAGCGCAGCAAAGCCAGCTATCAAAACAAACTGAATGGTATCTAAAGCCAACTCTGATAGGAGTGATTCTGGATATACCGTCACAAATAACCAATTTGGCCCGGCCAGCTCTGCTATTGCTAAGAACTCATGGTTTTTAGAATTTTTGACCACAGGCTGCGATTGGGATAGGCTCAGCTGAAAGATTCTCTGGAGGTGCTCATCATTGAGATCGTCGATATTGATCTGACCTTGGGCCTGTTGAAGTTGCTCGGCGTATTGTGGATGGGAAATGAGCCTTCCGTCTCGATCAAATATAATATTGTAAGCGCCCGGCAAGTTGTTGTTAACGGTTTGTTCTATTAAGTCATTAAGCTCGATGTCGTGGCCAAAACCGCCGATAAAGTGTTCTTCAATGTACAGCGGCACGACTGCTGACACCATCCGGACTTTGGTAACCGTATCGGAGTAAACTCCCGTCCAAACGGGCTGCTTGGTCGGATTGTGTTCGGGATCTGCCGCATAAAAATATTCATCGTTAGAGGGCTTAAAATCAGCCTTTGCCTCTAGCGCGAGTGGTGTATCTTGCCAGTAGATGGTTGTCGTATCTTTACCTGTGTTCAAGTAGGTATTCGTAAATCGATTGCTCCATGCCGTACCATAATTTGTAATCAGACGCTGAGCAATTAATAGCTGTCGCTTGAGCGATGGGGTGATTTCTGTTTTTTGTCCTATAAATGAGGTGGCTTGTCGAGTCGTGTCAAACGCTGAGATCGGCTTCCCGTCAGGGAAATTACGCGTTGTCCCATCATTCCAAAGGAAAAACTGCTGGTCAAACTGGGCTGCGATCGCCTGATCCTCAGTGCCTTGTCCGAGCGGCGAGTCTATTTTCTCTGGGTCTATTTCTTCTAGGTCTATTTCTTCTAGGTCTATTTCCTCTAGATTTATTTCTTCTATAAAGCGGTCTCGCAAAGACGTTAAATTGTCTTCTGCTAGCTCAAAAAGGGTGCTTTCCCGCTGCCCGCGTTCTGTGATGTAGCGTTCTAACTGCTGGCCCGTTTGAATCTCCAGGTTATGCATCACATGAAAATAGCTCACAGTGGTTGATACTACCACCACCAATGCAACCCTTAGCGACATGTTCAGCAGGGTTTTTACGGTGAGAGAGGTGCGATAAAGATTGATGACCCGTATCCATAAATTTTGCATAAATTGGGGGTACTCTTCGGCAGCGATTGGACACTATAGCTTTCTGTGCTTTGCTATAGCTGGACAGCCTTTAGACACCCGAAGGCGTTGATGTTTCTAGCTAAAAGTTCCCCAGCGCTTAGACGCTATAACAATTTTTCTATATGGCTGTTCTATATGGCTGCTTATTGACTGCCTAAAATAGTGATGAGGCCTATCTAGCGACTCACCCACGTCAACAACGCAGAGAAGTCATCGAAAACGCGACTAAAACAACAACTTTTACAGCAAGCGCTTTTGTCACAGCAACAACAATCTTAGGCTGCGGTCGCACAGAAGCTGGCTTAGCCTGGTTCTAACCGCACCAGACGACCGTTAGATTCATCTGTCAGCACATAGAGAAATCCGTCTGGGCCCTGGGCAACATCTCGTACCCGCTGGCCGATGTCGATAGGGGTTTGGCTAAGGACAGCACCTGCGTCGTCTAGTTTGATCTGTTGAATAGACTGAGAGACGAGCCCCCCTGCAAACAAATCGCCCTGCCACTGAGGCACCTGCTCGCCCCGGTATACCGCCAGCCCAGAAGGAGCAATGGATGGCGTCCACACCACCAGCGGATCTACCATGCCAGGGCGCGATCGCTCTGATGAAATCTCGCCGCCCGAATACTCACGGCTGTGAGTCACAACTGGCCAGCCGTAGTTCTCCCCAGCGACAATTCTATTCAGCTCATCGCCACCCCGAGAGCCATGCTCTGTTGCCCATACCTGCCCAGTTGCCGAGTCAATCGCCACTCCCTGAATATTACGGTGGCCATAGCTCCAAATTGCTGGATCAGCATCGGCTGCGGTTACAAAAGGATTGTCAGTCGGGATTGATCCGTCGTCATTGAGTCGCACCAGCGAGCCGAGATGACTGCCTAAGTTTTGGGCCTGATTACGAATGAGTTCATTTTCTAGCTCTACTGGCGGATTACCTCCATCCCCAATCGAAACCAGCAGCGTGCCATCGGGCAGCCAAACAAGCCGGGAGCCAAAGTGCTGAGCTCCTTCTTTTGTACGGTTTACCTCAAAAATAACCTGCCAGTCAGAAACACTGCTACCGTCAAACCGAGCGCGAGCAACCTGGGTACGATTGGCCGAACCCGTACCGTCGGCATAGGTAAAATACACCCACTGATTTTCAGCAAACTGGGGATGGGCCACAACATCCATCAAGCCGCCTTGCCCTCTGGCAAAGACCTCGGGCAGGCCACTGACGGCAGTCGGGTCGAGTACGCCATCTTTGATAATGCGCAATCGGCCCGGGCGCTCGGTCACAAGCAATGTGCTATCGGGCAACCAAGTGAGCCCCCATGGATGCTCTAGCGACTCCACTAGCGTTACTGGCCGTGGCGTTGAAGATTGAGCAAGCTCAGTCGATGCGTCAGGCAGTGCGGAAGGCGGTGGATCTGACGCTGCTGGGTTAGAAGGTGATGTATTTGAAGGTAGCGTCGCCGACGAGGTACATCCGGCCAGCATTAGGCCGAGCGTTAAGACGCTGACTATAAAGCGAGAACAGTTAGAGCGAGAACAGTTTTTTCTCATGCTTGCCATCCTAACAGTTGCCATAGTTTGGTTAAGGTTTCAGTTGAACGAGCCTTAGAGTAAGAAAACACAGCAGTGAGATGGTACTAGCTATCGCCAGTAGAAAAAACGTTCAGCTTACATTTTACTGAATAAATCTTAAGATGAGAGGCTTGTAAGGCAATATCTCACTGCAATATCTCACTGCAATATCTCACTGCAATATCTCACTGCAATATCTCACTACAGCGCAAGCTGCTAGCCATCTTAAAGGTAGAATTAGGCATTTTTGGAAGGAACAGTGACAGAACAGCTATTTGTGTATGGAACGCTATGTCCGGGTCGGCCAAACGAACATGTGCTCACACCCATCGGTGGCTCGTGGCAACCGGCAACTGTAACTGGCACCCTCAGGCATGATGGCTGGGGCGCCGAAATGGGCTATCCCGGCATTGTCCTAAGTGAAAGTGGCGAGGCAGTTGAAGGGTTTCTTTTCACGTCGGAAAATCTGTCAGAGCATTGGAAAATGCTTGATGAGTTTGAAGGTGAAGGATATGAACGAGTGCTAACAAAAGTGAAGCTCAAAGACAAAAGTATCACCGACGCCTACATCTACGTACTCTCAGCTTCACCGCACCCTTATGAAGACCCACCCGCCTGCCACTAAGACATTTTTATTAACGGGATTTACCCTCATTGCCTTTGCAGCTAATTCGCTGCTTACACGTATGGCGCTAGGCGAGGGTTCTATTGATGCAGCCAGTTTTGTTTCTATCCGGTTAGCCTCTGGTGCTGTAACGCTGCTGGCTGTGACAGCAATAGCTCAGAAGAAGTATTCTCTCAGCCTCTTTAAAGGGTCTTGGATAGCGGCGCTGATGTTGTTTTTATATGCGATCGCATTTTCCTTTTCCTACCTACAGCTCACCACAGGCACGGGCGCACTCATTCTGTTTGGGACGGTGCAGGTGACGATGATTTTGGTAGCGCTAAAGCAGGGTGAAAAGCCGAGCGCTGCTGAATGGGGCGGGCTGGTAATCGCGCTTTTTGGACTAATTTACCTGGTGTTGCCAGGGCTGGCGTCGCCGCCTGTCGGGGGCTCTGTGCTGATGATCATCTCGGGCATTGCCTGGGGCTTTTATTCACTATTGGGGCGGGGGAGTGCTCAGCCTGTGGCCAATACCATGAACAACTTTGTGCGGGCGGTGCCTTTTGCCCTTGGGGTGAGCTTGGTGAATCTTTCGCAGGTACAGCTATCGGGCGAGGGGGTACTGCTGGCCGTGCTCTCGGGTGCGATCGCGTCTGGTGTAGGGTATGCGGTTTGGTACGCGGCGCTGGGGGGGCTCACCGCTACACGAGCTGCCACTGTACAGCTTTCGGTGCCTGTCATTGCGGCGGTGGGGGGCATTTTGTTTTTGCAAGAGGCCTTATCCATTCGGCTGGTGTTGGCCTCCCTGATGATTTTAGGCGGCGTCGGACTGGCCGTTTTGGGCCGCAGGGGTCAATAACAGGGGTCAATAGCAGAGGCCAATAGCAGAGGTCAATAGTCGATAGCTTTTAGCCATAACGCTACTGAGAATACAGAAATACCGACAGGCCCTTCGATAGCTTGAAGATGGCGGCATAATCGCTAGGTGGGAACAGAAACAACAACTCAAGGCAACAGCTCAAGGCAACAACTTACAGAGACGATTTCTATGATTAGTAGAACAAAATCTAAACCCACGACTGTAAACGCTATCAATGCTGCCATCCTGGAATCAGCGTCTAGTGATTTGGCCCATGCTTTTACGTTGCCTGCGGCTGCCTACACGTCACCAGACTACTTTGAATACGAGAAAGAGACTATTTTTCAGCAGGAGTGGCTTTGTCTGGCGCATGTGTCCCAGCTTCCCACGGTGGGTGACTACCTAACTCTAGATGTGATGGGTGAGCCACTTATGGTTGTTCGTGGGAAAGACAATGTGATTCGAGTGATGTCTCGGGTATGTCCGCATCGGGCGATGGATATTATGCCTACTGGGTTTGGCTATGACGAGCGGGGCCATGTAAAGGGCTTTATGTGCCCGTATCACAGCTGGACTTTTGACTTGGGTGGCCAGCTGAAGGGCGCACCAGAAATGCACAAGACCTGTGACTTTAGCCGAGAAGATTTTGGCCTGGTGGAGTTTCGCAGTGAAATCTGGGAGGGCTATGTCTTTATGACCTTTAATAATGCGGCAGATTCGGTGGCTACCCAGCTTGCTGACCTTCATCCGCTCGTTGCGCCCTGGGACATGGCCGAGATGGACATTGTTGCTGAGCTGGAATGGGACATGGACATCAACTGGAAGAATATGATCGAAAACTGGATGGAGCCCTATCACCACATGGGCATCCATGTAAAAACGCTACAGCCGTTGATGCCTGCTACGGGCTGCTGGACGGATGACTATCATCCTCATTTCACCCGTGCTCACTTACCCTTTCGGCAAAGCCTTATCGACGCGATGAAGGCAGCTGAGGCGAAGGGCGAACATTTTGGCAGCTTTCCTCCGATTCCCCATTTGCCGGAGGCCTACAAATATGAGTGGACGGTACATGTGGGCTATCCAAACTTTTTGATGCTCACGGGCGCTAACTGCGCCCTTTGGTACCGTCTATTGCCCATTAGCGCCGAAAAGATTCATCTGGTGACGACGCTGCTGGTGACTAAAGAGGCTCAAGCGCATCCAGATTTTGAGCAGCATTTGGCGGCGGAGACTCAGGCGCTAAAGGACTTTCACAGTGAAGATATTGAGGTCTGTACGGCGGTGCAGCGAGGGTTTAATTCTGTCGCTTTTCAGCGTGGGCGCATGAGCCATTTAGAAGCGCCGGTTTTTCAGATTCAGCAGTATTTGGCGGGGCGGATACGGGCTAGATCAGCAAGCCAAGGAACCTATCCGCCAAAAGTAAAGGAATCTGCTACTCAACACGCTATAGCTTCTCTCCCTTAGCTTACGCCACTACAAAAGGCTACAGCCCTCGTTCTATAGAGCTAAGTGAGTAGCAAAGCGCGGAATGCATTCCGCGTTTTGCGATATCTGGCTGTGCCGAGAGTCCGAATTCTATAGCTCTCGGAATTATTTCTGGCAACGCCTAGTGCAGACGGGCGATTATATCGGAGTATAGAGATCCCACTTCTCCACCAGCGCTAGCGAGACACTAATGAATGGCAACAGTCCAGGAAGCTACGCTTTCCAGCGATCACGATCAAACCAGTTCGACATCCGGTAAACCCCAGCGGTTCAGCTTTTTTCAGCTATGGAATATGAATATCGGCTTTTTGGGCATTCAGTTTGGTTGGGGTCTGCAAATGGCCAACATGAGCTCCATTTTTGAGCATTTGGGGGCAAGTGCCCACAGCATCCCAATTCTTTGGCTGGCTGCGCCCCTTACTGGACTGATCATTCAGCCCATCGTAGGAAACCTGAGCGACCATACTTGGGGGGCATGGGGCCGCAGAAGGCCATATCTGCTGGGTGGCGCAATCTGTGCCTCGGTGGGTCTCGTGCTGATGCCCAGCTGCTCGGCGCTGTGGATGGCGGCGGGGCTGCTGTGGATATTGGATTCGAGTGCAAATGTCAGCATGGTGCCGTACCGGGCCTTTGTGGGCGATCTCCTGCCCAAAAAGCAGCGTACACAGGGCTTTGCGATGCAGAGCGTCATGGTGGGAATGGGTGCGATCGCAGCGTCCTTGCTCCCCTGGCTGCTAAACCACCTCATCGGCATCGATCCCTCCACAGGCTCCACTCAGCGCATTCCACTCACTATCGAGCTGTCGTTCTACATTGGTGCGGCCTTATTTTTGCTCACTACCCTGTGGACCGTGCTCACCACCCCAGAGTCTCCACCTAAAGATCTAGAGCGCTTCGAGCAAATGAAAACCGAGCGCGGCGGCATACTCAATAGCCTGTTCGAAACAGGGCAAGCTATACAAAAAATGCCTTCAACCATGAAACAACTTGCTTGGGTGCAAATTTTTACCTGGCTCGGCATTTTTTGCTTCTTTATCTACTTTCCGCTGGCCGTTGCTCGCAACATATTTGGCGCCGTCGAAATTGACTCCCCCCTTTACAACCAAGGCATCGAATGGGCCGGGCTCTGCTTTGCCCTGTTCAATGCGATCTGCATCCCGTTTTCTTTTTTGCTTCCAGTGCTCACCCGTCGCATCAGCCGCACCGCCGTCCATAGCTTTTGCCTGATGTGCGGCGGCCTCAGCCTCATTTCACTAAACTTTATTCATCAGCCCGTCATGCTGCTGCTGCCCATGGTGGGCTTTGGCATTGCTTGGGGCAGCACGCAGTCCATTCCCTACGCCATTTTGACCCACGCCATCCCCACCCAGCGGCGCGGCATTTACCAGGGCATTTTTAACTTTTTCATTGTGCTGCCAGAAATTGGCATCTCCCTTTGTTTTGGCTGGATTATGGAACACTGGCTACAGGACAACCGACTGATGGCCGTCATCCTTGGAGGCATTTTCTTACTGATTGCAGCTGCGTTGACGCCCTTTGTTCGGCTGCCTCAAATTGCCTCAGCGGTGCCGTCAGAGACAACTGTCGAAACAGCGCTGGAGGCCTCATAATCCGATGCAACCAGTGCTTTTTAAGTTGTTTTCTAATAAATTGTTTTCTAATAAATTGTTTTCTCAGCTGTCTTCTCAGCTGTCTTGGCCTGAGGGTCTTTGGCCCAGCCTCCGCCTAACCCGGCTGACACAGCTGCTACTGCTAGCTGTCACCGTGCTGGTGTACAGCGTCTTGGGCATGGCGGTTGCCAATTCTCTTTTTGTTAGCTACGTCGGTGCGGAGCATCTGCCGCTAGCATTCATTTTGATTGGGCTGTGTTCTATGCCAGCCTATGCTATTTTCTCGCAAATTATCGATCTATATAGCCGGCCTCAGCTGTTTCGCTATGTGCTGCTGGCCTCTGTCGTTGCTATTTTAGGTCTGCGGCTGCTGCTGACCCAGGACAGTCCCTATGTTTACTACATCCTACTGATTGCCATTTTCTTTCAGTGGGATTTTCATAACAATGTGCTCTATCCCAGCCTGCTGACGGACTATTTCACTACCCTAGAGTACAAGCGCTACGCCCCCTACATCGGTATTGCTCAAGCCGTCGGTACGCTGATGGGCGGTGGCTTTACCACCTTGCTCTCTCACTATTTTAGAACCCGAGATTTGCTGTTGTTTATGCCCATTGTGTTTGTGGTGGGCGTTGTTCAACTGCTGTATTTAGAAAATTCTCAGCGCTTGGTCAATGTCAGCAAGCCCGCCCAGTCCGTTGGGATTGTTGAATCTATTAGAACCTTTCCTGAGCTGGTAAAGCGCTATCCGCTGGCATTGTTTTTGGCGAGCAGCAGCTTTTTGCTGGTCATTATCTACATCAGCTCTGAGTTCCTTTGGTTCAATATTTACGGCAGCCGCTTCAGCGATCAGGCGCTCACCGGATTCCTCGGCGAGATGCGCATTATTATCAGCCTTGTGCAGGTGGCCATTGTCTATGGCGTTACCAGGCCACTGCTCAAAACCCTGGGCGTGGCGCAGATGAATCCTGTCTATCCGCTGACTACGCTGGCGAGCTTTGCTGGGCTCCTTTCGCATTTTGGCTTGCCTGCGGCCATTGGCCTACATATCAATGGAGACGGACTGTATAAGGGCATTAACCTGCCGGTGCATCAGCTCAACTACAACGCCATTCCTCGGGAGTTTGTCGGTCGAATTCGTACGCTCAGTGACGGGCTGATTTATTCCGTTGGTTTGATTTTGGCGGGGCTGCTGCTGTGGCTAGGCGAAACAAGGCTAAGCCTGATGCAAATTGCCTGGGTTGTGGCGGGGCTCACGGTGCTGCTGCTGTTGGTCAGGCTGCCGATGGGCCGCTTTTATGCCAGCGGGCTAGAGGAGATGATTCGCTCTGACAGTCTCGATCTAGATGCCTTTGACCTAGACCCGATTCAGCTCACGCCTGAGTCTGGTAAGGCCGTCGAAGCACTGCTTACCGATAGCGATCGCTACAGTCAGCTCAAGGGGTTGGAGCTGGCGGCACGCATGGACGAACCCACCCAGTTTTTATCGGTAATAGAACCGTTAATCGCCCAAAAGAACAGCCTCAAAGATGAGCCGTTCTATGCAGGTGCGATCGCGCTTTTTGCCACCTGTCCTCCAGACTTACAACCCTACTTTCAGCAAAAGCTATCGGATTCTCAGCTGCAATTATTTGCCTGGGAAGTGCTTTTAATCAATCAGGTGGTGCCTACGTCTGAAACCCTAGAACACCAGCCAGATCTACATGCACCAGATTCACAGACAACGGATTCATACACAACGGATTCGTACACAACGGCTCCACAGATAACGGATCCACACACAACAGAACGGCAGGTCTTGAAATGCCTGGCGCAGCTCATTGCCCATCCGACTGCCTCACCCGACTGGCCTCTGCCCCTCACCAGCAGCGCCGCCCGCATCATTACCCGCGTCGTTGCCTACAGCAAAAATCCAGCCCTGGCGCCGCTCATTCCCAACCTTGTACTCACCCAAACTCAGCCAGACACTATCCGCACTGGTCTAGAAGCTTTGGTTCCCCTGACTCAACGCGGCGATACCGCCACCGCCACCATCGCCAGTAGCAAGCTTAGCCATTACGATCCAATGGTTCGCATCGCTGCCTTAGACCTGTTGCGAATCGCTGCGGTCCCCGAGCAGCTGAGCGCCGTCGGCCATTGCCTAGGAGACTTAAACCCTCGCGTGCGCGAACAAGCCGCCAAGACCCTCGCAGCCTGCGGACGCCTAGGGGTAGACTTGGCCAAAGCCAGTTTAGAGAGCGATCAGAGCGACGTTGTCAATGCTGCAATTACGGCCATTGGCCTGGTCAGAACCCGCTACGCCAGCAATGTCCTTTTCGACTACCTGGCACCCAGCTACGCCCAGCTCACCCAGACTCGTCAGTGGCAGGCCCAGATTCCACCCGATGCGCCCAATTGGGAAGCCCTGCGCGTTGCGATCGCGGACTACCACAACCGCCTCATCCAAAAAGTCCTCTACGTCCTCTCAGCCCTCGGCCATGCCCGCACGGTCAATGCTGTCAATCGGCTACTGGCCACCAACGCTCAAGCTGAGCTAGAAAACGCCATCGAAGTGTTGGCCTCTCTCAACCATCGTCGGTTTGTGCTGCCACTGCTGCCGCTGCTAGAAGCCCTGGTAACCGCTGACCCCAGCCAAGCAGCGCCGACGAATGGAGTCTCTGATGTTATCCCCGATGGAGTCCCTGAGATCATCTCTGGTGAGGTCACGCCAGCCTCCATAGAGACGGCCACCCAGTTAGCCAAATCGCCAGCAGCCAAATCACCAGCCGTCAAATCGCCAGCAGTAATGCCAGCAACGCCGTCTATTACACCGCTCTGGCTCAAAACAAAAGGATACCGACTGCTGCTCGAAGCCTTAGAATCAAATGACCGCTGGATAAAATCTGGTGCGTTGATTGCCCTAGCGATGGTGCCTGCTGCGCTGATTAACGATCCCGATCCTTTTTTAAAGCAGGTTGCTGGCCAAATATTTGAGGCTAATCTACCTGCCAAAACTGCTATGAACCGCCTACTGCTACTAAAAACCGTTTCGCTATTTAAGAATCTCTCACTAGACGAACTGATTTTAATTGATGAGAGTTTAGAACAAACTCAGGTCCTTACGGACGAAACGATTTTTGCAGAAGGAGACTCGGCGGCACATCTATATATCATTGCAGAAGGTGAGGTACAGCTCGTCAAAAAGATTGACGGTACGCCTAGAAAAATCAGAGAGATTGGCCGGGGTAACTACTTTGGAGAAGTGGCTCTATTTGACGATGCGCCGCTTTGGGATAGTGCGATCGCGCTGACAGACTGCACCCTCCTTAAGCTAGAAAAAAACCGCTTCCTCAGCCTCATCACACAGCGTCCACACATGATTTTAGAAATCTGTCGCTTTTTGACCCGGCGACTGAGAGAAACCGACCGTTATCGATCAGAAAACAGCTCAGAAAACAGCCCCATCGTCGGCTAGCGCGAGTCTTATGGCTTTTCGCGCTTTGCTGTAAATGCCCTGAGCCGTCGCGAAGGGCTGTGTAGGACGGCCTATTTGCGATTAAATTTTGTAAAACTTTCAGGAATCTACCCTTTTCATCGCTTAGTTCTAGTCATTATGTAGCGCTTTTTTTTACAGACCTCTTTTTCGCCAGTCGCTCTCGTTAACTATGGGTGCTTTCCCTTCTAGATTGTCGCGATCGCTCAAAGTTCATCCCAGCAAGCTCGACTGGGTGAACCAAACCTTCATGTACAAAGTCGCAGGCACCCAAAAAGGCTTTGCCGAAGCCTTAGAAGTCTCTGTCGATACGGTGCGAAAATTTTTAAAAGGAAAGGCCATCTCTCGCAGCAACTTTCAAGACTTTTGCGAGGCGCTAGAGCTTGACTGGTGCGAAGCGGCCTTTGTCGATGGCGAGGCTGGTGCTGCGCCATCGACTGTATCAGAGACTGTATCAAAAGATATCGGCGTTGATAATTCACCGCAATCTTCCGCCTGCGAGCAAACTGCAAACCTTCGCATTTTCTTGAGCTACAACCGCAGCATTCGACCCGATGAGCTAGTGGCCCTAGATCTGCACAATGCGCTCCGCCAACAGCACAATATTTTTATCGATCAAGAGATGCCCATTGGTACGCCCTGGGCAGAGACCATCAAAAAAGAGATTTTTCAGGCAGATGCGCTAATCGTACTGCTCTCAGAACAGTCGGCCCAGAGTGAAATGGTGCAGCAGGAGATAGCGCTCGCTAGAGAATCAGCCGCCCTCCGCCAAGGACTGCCGCTAATTTTGCCCGTGCGTCTGTGCAATACCGCACCTTTTCGCTATCCGCTAAACGAAACACTCGATCCGCTGCAGTGGGCCTTTTGGAATAGTGCAGAAGACACGCCCAGACTCATTGCAGAAATTCAGAGCGCCTTAGTTGGCAAATCTCTGCCGATTGAAACGGAGGCAGCTAAGCGCAAGCTGCTCAGTCAGTCGTCTGCTGGCGAATCGGCCTTTGGTCAAGTTTCTGGTCAGGCCTCTGGTCAGGCCTCTGGTCAATTAGTGATGTTGCCGCCAGATCCGATGGCGCAGCCGCCGCTCGAGCAAGTGAGTGAGGCCATCTCGCTAGAGCGGCCAGAAGGCACCATGGATCCAAACTCCCAGTTCTATATCCAGCGGCAGTCTGACATAGTGGCGATGTCTGCACTCCAGCAGCAAAACGGCGGCACCGTGACCATTCTTGGTCCACGGCAAATGGGCAAAAGCTCGCTGCTGTTTCGCACCATCGCAACCGCCCGAGCGCAAAACAAAAAAGTTATCTTTCTCGATTTTCAACAGTTTGAATCAACCACCCTTGAGGCGTCAGATCGTTTCTTTCAGCGCTTTTGTGCTTGGCTAACGCGCAAAGTGCGCCTAAAAAATCGCGTAGAAGCCTTTTGGCAAGAAAACGCAGGCTTAGACAACCCCATGCGGTGCACCTGCTACCTAGAAGACTATCTACTGCCAGAAATCAATCAGCCCATTTTTCTAGCCATGGATGAAGTGGACCGGCTGATAAAATCACCCTTTCGCGATAGCTTTTTTTCTATGCTGCGCAGCTGGCACAACGACCGAGCGGACTTTGACTCGCCTTGGCGACAGTTTGACCTTGTGATGGTCACCTCTACAGAGCCCTATCAGCTGATTCAAGATATGGATCAATCTCCTTTTAATGTGGGCACCTCCGTTGGACTTAGAGACTTTACCCTTGAGGAGATTGCCGAGCTCAATCAGCGCCATGGAACGCCGCTGTCAGAGACCGCGCTAATGACGTTAATGGAATGGGTAAATGGCCATCCTTACCTCACACGCAAGGCATTGTTTTTGGTTGCTAGCGGTCAAATGAGCGCAGCGGAAGTGTTTGACCAGGCGGTGCAGAGTCGCGGGCCATTTGGAGGCCATTTGCGCTATCACCTGCTGCGGATGGAGGATAAGTCACCGCTAGTGGAGGGCATGTTGCAGGTGATTAGTCATCAAAGCTGTAAAGATGAGCAGGTGCTGCGAAGACTAGAGGGTGCTGGACTAGTGCAGCGAGGAGAAGGCCGTCAGGTACTGCCTCGCTGTCGGCTGTATGCAGAGTACTTTGGAGAGCATTTGCGTGAGTGAGCCAATTGAACCTGCCAATAAATCAGCCAACACATCAGCTGATGAATCAATCAATCAATCAGCCAACAAACCAGTCAATGAATCTGCGAGCAAGCCTGTTGTTTTTACCATGGGCGGTGATGTTCAGGCGTCTGGTGGAACGTATCTGACGCGCACCGCAGATGAGGATCTGTTGGATCTATGTCAGCGGGGAGAGTATGCCTACGTGCTGACCTCGCGGCAAATGGGAAAATCTAGCCTGATGCGAGAGACGGCTAACCAGCTCAAACAAAATGGCGTAAAGGCGGCGGTTGTTGATTTGCAGCGGTTAGGGAGCGACACGCCGACGGCAGAAGCTTGGTATCAGGGATTTCTAGAGCTGCTGGTGAGAAAGCTACGGCTGCGGATAAAGGTGTCTGACTGGTGGCAGACGCATGGTCACCTGGGGCCGACACAGCGACTGGGGTTATTTTTTGAGAGGGTGGTGCTAGAGCGCTTTGACTCACGGGTGGTGGTGTTTGTCGATGAGATTGACACCACGCTAAAGCTAAATTTTACGGATGATTTCTTTATTGCTATTCGCTCACTATATACAGAGCGGGGCGAAAATGCGGCGTTAAATCGCCTTTCTTTTGTGCTGGTAGGGGTGGCGACGCCCAGCGATTTAATTCAAGACATTCGGCGAACGCCTTTTAATATTGGACATCAGATTGATTTAACAGATTTTACGTTTGAAGAGGCGCTACCTTTTGCAGCTGGATTGAAAGTTGGCAAACAACAACAGAACACTGTCTTGCAGTGGGTGCTCGATTGGACGGGTGGGCATCCCTATCTGACGCAACGAGTGTGTGCAGAGATTGCCCAGCAGCCGTCAGCGGAATGGACGGAGGCAGAGATTGAAGCTTTGGTGGCTGGATTGTTCTTTGGCGATAGACGCCATAAGGACGGTCATCTGAAGTTTGTGCAAGAGCGGCTAACGGGGCTAAACGCAGACGATTTGAAATATCAAAAGGCGGTTTTGGCTACCTATCGTGAGATTTGGAAAGGTCGTACGGCTGTGCTAGATGAGGAGCAGTCCACGCTCAAATCACAGCTGAAGCTCTCCGGGGTTGTGAAGCGAGTTGGGTCGCAGCTAGTTGTTCGCAATCTGATTTATCAGACGGTGTTTGACCAGCGGTGGATCAAAGAGAAATGGCCAGAGGAAAGCTGGTGGGTAAAGCTAAAGCCGGCGATGGTGCCGATTGCGGCGACGTTGGGGGCGGCGATTGTGATGGGTGTGTTATTCGTTCGAGCTGAAAATCAGGCTCGTTTGGCGAGGGCAGCCCAGCAGTCGGCCCTAGAAGGGCAGCAGGAGGCAGAAGTCCAGCGGAATTTGGCAGAGGAGCGGCTAGCCCAAGTAGACGCGCAGCGGGCGCAGGCAGAGACAGAGCGCAACCGGGCGCAACGGGCGCAAGATGATGCGAAAGAACAGCAGGCGATCGCAGAAGACAGACTCAGAGAGGTTGAACAGGCCAGAGCCCAGACAGAAGAACAGCGACAGCAGGCGGTGATAGCCCAGCTGGGAGAATCTGATCAGCGAGATCGCGCCGAGGTGGGCGAGGCTGAGGCAAAGCGGCAGGCTGAGGTCGCTAGGGAACAGCAGCGATTGGCGGAGGCGGCGACGGTTGCGGAAGTGCGATCGCGCAGACAAGCAGAAACACAAGCCCTAAATGCTGGCGTTCAAGCCGACAGCCTGACCGTAGAAAATTTGCTAGCAGCCGATCTGAGCTGGCCCGCTATTCGAGCGGCTTTAGCCCTAGGCCAGCAAGTCCAAGCCCTATCTGGCGAATCCTATGCGTTTGCCGATGAATCACGCCAGAAACAACAACAACAACAAGCAGAAATCTCTCTAGACGAAAGCGTCCGACTGCAGGCAGTGTCTACCCTGCAAAAGCTCTACTATCAGACTGGCTACCTATTTAGCAATCGCCTGGTTGGTCATACTGACAGGGTGACTAGCGTCAGCTTTTCGCCAGATGGAGAAACCATTGCCTCTGCCAGTAACGACGGCACGGTGAGACTCTGGGACAAACGGGGACAAGAAACGCTACGCCTCGAACATCCTGATCAGGTGACTAGCGTCAGCTTTTCGCCAGATGGAGAAATCATAGCGTCTGTGGGCATAGATACCGCCGTGAAATTGTGGGATAGAAACGGACGAAATATTCAAACCATTGAGCACGATAGCTGGATGACTACCGTGAGCTTTTCGCCAGATGGAGAAACATTGGCCATTGCTCAGAACGATAAGGTGCAGCTGTGGCGTATAGAGGATGCGCAAGAAATTCTAACGCTTAACTATAGGCAAGAAGGCATCAATGGCGTGAGCTTTTCGCCAGATGGAGAAACATTGGCCATTGCCCAGCGCCACGAAATCAAGCTGTTGACCAAAGAGGGACAGCTGCTGACAACCTTTGCAGCACATTCTCAGCGGGTAAATAGCGTCAGTTTTTCGCCAGATGGAGAGACGATAATTTCAGCCGGGGAAGATGGGTTTGTGAGGCTGTGGGATACCAATGGGCAAGAACTCTCAAGCTTTGTTGGAGCTACCGATAGGTTGGGCTATTCCAATGAAGATTTTGAAGCGAGCTTCTTGCCAGATGGACAGTCCATTATTTCCACCAGTAACGGGACTGTAACGCTATGGGATAAGCGCGGGCAAGCATTACAAACCCTGGTCGGCGGTAGCCGCGTGAGCGTTTCTCCAGACGCAAAGAGTATCGCAGCCGTCGCACAGGACGCTACGATAACGCTATGGCATAGGCAACAGCAAGAACAACAGACGCTTGCTGGTCATGCTAGCCAGGCAAATAGTGTGAGCTTTTTCTCAGGTGGAGAGAGTATTGTCTCTCTAGATCAGAACGATGCGGTAAGACTCTGGGATCTCAATGGCGCGCAGCAACAAGCTTTAATTGGCTATAGCAACAGAGTCAAAAGCGTAATCGCCTCGCCAGATTCACAGAGCCTAGCGCTACTGCGCATTGATGGAACCGTACAGCTTCAGAATCTGAACAGTCAAGATAGTCTAACCATCAGCGAAGAATCGGCGCATGAAGAATCAGCGCATGAAGAATCAGATTATGAAGAATCAGCTCATATTGAAAGTGTGAGTTTTTCACTCGACGGAGAGAGGCTAGCGACTGGAAGCTTGGACGGGACTATATCACTCTGGAATTTGAATGGTCAAAAACTGAAAACATTCGTAGGCCACTCAAGCTATGTTTATGACGTGAGCTTTTCGCCAGATGGACAGCTGTTGACCTCTGCCAGCGAAGACGGCACGGTTAAACTATGGGATCTGAATGGACAAGCGCTGCAAACCTTTATCGGTCACTCAGGCGGCGTCAATAGCGTGAGTTTTTCACCCGATGGAGAGACAGTGGCTTCTGCTAGTGAAGACGGCACGGTGAAGCTGTGGACTCTGAGCGGGCAAGCACTACAAACCTTTATTGGTCACTCGGATGGTGTTAATGATGTCAGCTTTTCACCGGAGGGAAAGGTGATAGCGTCTGCCAGTAAAGATGGGACGGTGAAGCTATGGGATCTAAACGGGCAAGAACTACAAACCTTGGCGAATGGCTCGGTAGAGGTTACCAGCGTGCAATTTTCGCCGGATGGAACGGTGCTAGTTTCAACAAATCTGGGCGATCGCAGCTATAACAGCAACGTAATCATCTGGAACTTTGATGTGGATGATCTGATGAATAAAACTTGTCACTGGCTGCGCAACTACATGACAAATCCAACCACCTCTGAGGCAGATAGAGCACTATGTTACGGGAATACAAGTGATGGAAATGTGGGCGATGGAAATGTGGACGCTGAAGCGCTGAGCGGCGATAGCGACAGTGCAGGCTCGGGTGCTTTTGGCATTGTGTCTAGAACTCTGCAATTCTTAAGTGGAATATTTTAAGTGCGACATTTTAAGTGCGATATTCTAAGCACAATAACAGAGCGTTAGCGCATTGCTTTGCATATCTTTCACACAAATTAGCCTTCGTGAACATTGCGTTCAGATATTTCAGGCGATTAGGGTGCCTTGTCCGTAAAGGTTTAATATTGGCGTGATTTCCTAAGGCGTGCTCTCTAGCTTCTGTTCAGGATTTAATCGAGACCTCAATCAAGCATCTAACCAATAATTCAACAACGGCTTTCAACAACGGCTTTCAACAACGGCTTTCAACAACGGCTTTCAATAATGGTATTCAACCATGGCTTTCAATAATAAGGTTCGCACTGCTTCTCGTCGTACAATGACTAGCTCGCTGGTGGTCAGCGTACTGTTTGCACTCGGCGCTTTCACGATGGGTCAAGCTACCGCACAAGAGGCTACATTACCATTACCGCTATCTGTTTTAGATGAGTTTGCCGTTGATGACTCTACAGCTGATGAAGTCAAACTGATAACGCCAACGTCTATGGGTGAAGCAAACACCTGTCTGACGCTAGAAGAGATCCAGCGCAATCTCTCTACGATGAGTACAACTATCGTTGGCCAAGGGGCTGGACGACTCGTGGGTGCCGGCGGGGTGCTCTTCCTTGACGCAGAAGGGGAACTGGCAATTTATGCCCCTGTGTATGGTGAAGTCCGCCCGGAGGACAAGCTGCGCTCTTTCATCACATCACATCCAAATTATCGAACGGCAGAAGGGGTTGGGCCCATTAGGCGTAATAACGCGCCTCAATCCACGCCCTCATCTCGGTTTCTGACAGCTGGCTAGCTGTCCGGTCAAACTCTCTATCGTACGCACTCCAAGTTTCTCTTCCGGTGCTGTCTACATGCTTCCATATTCTGATGGGAGAAGGCGTCATCGTCAGAGCAGAAAGCAAGCGATACAGCGCTTGTTGTCCTGAATTGAGGTTTTGCTGAACGGACTGTGAAACACGCTCAACATTGATGGGCCAATAGGCTTGGTTATTTGCAGCTTGATAGGTCAAGGTAGATCTCATTTGTTTTTTCCTGTTTGTATGTGTATAAAAACAGTTTAAACAATCACTCAATGTGCTGCCAGTACTAGCTTTCATCAGCCGTATGCGAAAAATAGATGCTGTTTAAGTCCTAATCTCAACCTATGGGTGGTAGACATTAATAACAGTCTTTTTTTTACTCTTCTGTGTAAAATGACGAGCAAAATGGCGAGCAAAATGGCGAGCAAAATGACGAGCAAAATGACGCAGTCGCAGACCGACAGAATACGGACCTCCATTAAACTTCTGCTTTAAAGCCACCAAAGTCATCGCGTTCTATCGACAAACCTCCTCTCAACGTCGGCAAAACTTCAGCACGAGCTTGTTTTACTAGGGTCACAGCGTTAAACAAATAACGCCGTAGCTACTAAGCCCCTATGCAGGTTCAATCCATGAAAGCCTTACGAAGTTCCACGGTTTTTGGCGCGATCGCACTCACTTTATTCAGTTTGCTCACAGCCCTAACCACTCGCCAAATTGTCTATACATTCGCACCACAGATTGTTGAATACATTGCAACAGAGGCGATTCGCTCTTCGCTACCGAACTAGATTCAGGCTGTTTGATTCACCCACTTTTTCAATACTCACACGGTATCCCACTATGATTTCCAATAAGTATCCGTTTGTAAACTCTCGCTGCCTGACAGCCCTTACTTTCAGCCTATTGCTAAACGCCATGACGACGGCCTGCTTTGGGTCTGTCGAGCCTCTTGCCCAAGAGCCGTCAAGCCATACTGCCTCCGTACCACTCGAACCGGAAGTTACCCTAGTTGAAAATGAACCAGATAGTGTTTCAGAAGTTAGTGTTTCTGAAGATAGTATTTCAGAAGTTAGTCTTTCTGAAGATAGTCTTTCAGAAGAGAACGCGATCGCCAGCGATGATGAGTCTCCTCAGTCAGTCGTCGAGCCGACGCGATTAATCACCGAAACCTCTATCGGCAGTGCCCAAACCTGTATGA
>JBCBKQ010000096.1:0-20045 GCA_038521595.1 Cyanobacteria bacterium J06627_28
CAAGACGTTAAAGCTGACTTTACCAACCTTTTTGTCCGGAGCATGATGCTGACCGAAAGAAGACTGGAATGTGAGTCACTAAGGGTTCAATAACCATGTTTAGAATGTCCAACTTCAAATCCAAATCTAAAGGCCTTGAGTCATTAGTTAGAACAGCAATTATTAACGGAGAGCTTGCACCTGGTGTAGCCGCTCAAGTCAATCACTATCGCAAGGCAGCCATCTCTTGTGAAGAGCAAAGACTGCTAGCTATTTTGGACGATGCTATTTCTACTGGTTGCATTATCCCCGTTGAGCTATCACCTGTAGGCCACCCTGCACGCCAGATTGCCTACAGCGCATAGATGGGGTTGCGGCTAGGATGGGTTTTCGGCTAGTGAATGCGCACCAAGCCAGCAGTGAAAGCCCGCATCGCTTTGCGGCGCTAGGGAATGATCAGCGAGACAATCCATTTTTGGCGTAGCCTGCCGTAGGCTTATGCATCAGCGGATTACGATATCTTCGAGAAGTCTCTTTGAGATAATATTCCAGTCGATTTTGTACTTAATTCGATCCTGTATTGACTCGATCTCGTATTTAATTATTCTTTTGCAAACAGTCTTTTTAGACAGCTTTGTTAGACGACCTTTTTACAACCCAATCTTTTAATTCAGTCTTTTAATAGGTGCCCAGCGTGCCCATTTGTATAAGATAAAGGGACGAGAGATGGCGAGCTTGCCAGTTTCTTGTCCTTTTTTCACTTTTTTGGGGTGCCCACCGCACAATGCCGCTGACCAATCCCCTTGAGCTTTCGCGCTGGATGCTGTTTTCGATGGGCGTGCAAGTCTCGCTCCATCATGCAGAGCGCCTACCGAAATCACCGTTTTTGATGATTGCCAACCACCGCAGCTTTTTAGATGCGCCACTGCTCATCACCGCCGCTGCTCAGCCTATCCACTTTGCCTGTCATCACTACATGTCGCAGGTGCCCGTCATGAATCAAGTGGTAGAGGCCTTAGGCTGCTTTCCACTGGACGGACCTGCTCAGAGAGGTCGTACGTTTTTTCGGAAGGCAACTAGTTTTCTGAAATCGCATCGCTCCATCGGCGTTTTCCCAGAAGGAACAAATCCTATGGTGACCCCTACCCCGGCCAACCAAATCAGCGAATTCCATAGAGGCTTTGCTCACTTAGCCCTCCGTGCGCCCGTTGACGAGCTAAAGATTGTGCCAACGGCCATCGTTGCCCTTGAAGAAAATCAGCAGGACACCATTCCCTTTCGATTTTTGAGCTTATTTGACCCCAGCGAACCTTTGTTTCAACAGTCTGGGCGACACCCGGCAATCATCTATCGCAAGGTTGCTGTGGTCATCGGCAATCCTATCCCGATTACAGAGCTGCGCCGTGAAGCTTACCAAGGCAAACAGGCAGGACAGGCCGCAAATGATCTAACAGCAGTCTGCCATGGCGCCGTTCAGAATTTGCTAAAGGTCGGCTGCTACTGAGTAGCGCTTTTCAGTAAGCTCAATTCAGTAAGCTCAATATTTTAGTAGGGCCAGCATTTAAGTAGGCTCAGTATTTAAGTAGGCTCAGTATTTAAGTGGGCTCAGTATTTAAGTGGGCTCAGTATTCAAGTAAGCTCAATGTGAGTCAATCAGGCGACCAGCTAACGGCAACGGGGAACCAGAGTGACCTAGTGGGTTTATTAAAATTACTATCACCAAAGCCAGCAGATAAAAACAAACCACTGTTTGTATTTTTACCAGGCATGGATGGCTCTGGCACGCTATTGCAGCCCCAGGTTGAGCGCTTGGCACCCTGGTTTGACATTCGCTGCCTGATGCTCTCGCCGCAAGACGACCAAAGCAACTGGATGACGCTGGCACAGCAGGTGAGCCAGCTGATTACAGAGGCGGTGCGGCCACAGGAGCGGGCGATCGCATCCAATAAAAACAGTGCCCCGCCCTCGTCTACTCGTCGCCGAGCCATTTATCTCTGCGGTGAATCTTTTGGGGGCTGTCTGGGGATGCAGGTGCTCACCCTATCGCCACACCTATTTGAAAAAGCCATCTTTATCAATCCAGCATCGTCCTTTCGTCGATTGCCTTGGATGCAGCTAGGTCCTCTCATTACCCGGCAGCTACCCAGTCTGGCCTATCGGTATAGCGCGCGGGGCTTAGTACCCTTTCTAATAGAGCCCTCCCGCGTGGACAAGCAAAATCGCCTCGCGCTAGAAATCGCCATGGGCAATGTGCCAGCCAAAACAGCCGCTTGGCGCATGACGCTGCTCAGCAAATTTGACGCTGAGCGTCTGCCCTTGGAGCGCATGACGCATCCCGTCTTACTCATTGGCGGCGGCAATGACCGCCTGCTGCCGTCTACCCGCGAGGTCAAAGCACTACAGCGCCGCTTTCCCAGTGCCCAAGTGACCCTTCTGCCTCGCAGCGGTCATGCCTGCCTGCTAGAGACAGATACCAACCTGATCAGCATCTTAAGGGCGCATCAGTTTTTACCGGCCTTGTAATTTTACCGGCCTTGTAAGAGGTCAACCCGTAACATCTTGCCGCCTCACAGCAAAATCGTTTCCGCCACTCCCCACCTTCCTTTATTATTTAAAGGCAATCCAACCCCTCCTTCTTCCCATGTCAAACCCATTTGGCTGGCTTCGTCAGCTCATGTGCGTCGCACTTATGGCAATTTTGGCACTGCCGCTAGTGGGCACACCTGCCTTGGCGACGAGCCTGTACAGCATGCCGCAGACCATCAGCAGCGATACATGGATTGTGGACGAAGCCTCTCAAATTTCACGAATCAACGAGGGCAAGATCGAGGGTCAGCTAAAAGCACTCGCCCAGCAAACGGGCAACGCCGTGCGCTATGTCACTATTCATCGGCTCGACTACGGCGAAACCGTTGACTCCTTTGCCAATCAGCTGGCAGAAAAGTGGTTTCCAGAGGCAGAAGCTAGGGCCAACCAAACCATTGTTGTACTAGACGATGTCACGAATAATATTGGTGTTGTCGTGGGAGAAAACGCTGCCGGTATTCTCAACGATGAGCTGCTCACTAGCATCGTCGATGAAACGATGAAAATCCCACTGCTAAAAGGCAACCAGTACAATCAATCATTTTTAGGGGCGACGGAGCGACTAGTGGCGGTGCTATCTGGAGAAGAAGACCCCGGCCCACCAGAAGCCTACGATGACACGGTGGATACCGACCGAAATTTTGCAACGGCTGAAGAGACAGAAGCAACGCGTGGGAGTTCTACAATTGTTGTGGTTGTTCTACTCATTGCCGCAACAGTGATTCCAATGGCAACTTACTACTGGTATATATCCGCTGGTGGATAAGCGCTACGAGAAGGTGCTAAAAAAGGCGCTACAAAAAGGCACTACAAGAAGGCGCTACAGGAAAAGAATGCCAAAGATGACTGCGATCGCAGCAAACACAAGCGGCTGCATCTTATCGCCCTCACCAATTTCAGTCTCTAACGGTTCTAAATACGAGAGATTTGGATCGACAGAGATTCGCCGATTTAACGGGTGACGACCGGGCAGCAAAGCATGATCTGTCGGCGGATGCAGCATAGGCTCGCCCACGACAGACGAACGCTCAGACCGACCTTTTGTGGGGCGATTGCTCAGCGGAGATCTGCCGACTGAGGCTAAAGGAGACACTGGCGGCAGATCTTTGTGAAAGCCACAGTTTAAGCAGGCAAACGTATTTGCCGAGCGTTTTACAATTGAGCGTTTGCTACACCGAGGGCATTCTGCGGCCTCACGCAATAGCCGACCAGAAGACAGTGAGTAAACAGCTGAGCGAGCGTCAGGAGAATCACCTGACATAGCAGCCAAGAGTGTTGTTGTCATGGGAGATTTGCACCAAACAAGAAAAAAATCAGCAACCGCCCGGAGGACTCGTTGCGTCAAAGTAAGAGTACCCTCCGTGCTATTACCTCCCTACTAATCTCACAAAAATTGAGTGTTTCCACTGGTATAACCACGGAACCATTTTGGGCGTATGGCGTAACAGCAGACAAAAACAGTAAATACACTGACCGACTTTTCGCGCAGAAAAGAGGAATTGCACAGGCTATCTCATGGAGACTTCATCAAATCGTCATCTCGGTTGGCAGCACTAGCCAACTTCACGGAGACGAATACGTCGTGTATGCATCAGAGCATAACCAAAACGTAAGATGCCGTCATATAGCTTTCCGCGCCCTGCCATAAATATGGCCTACTTTGCCTTACTGCCTTACTTAAGGAACTGGCCTTACTGAGCTCTCTTACTAAGCTCTCTTGCCAAGCTCTCTTACCAAGCTCTCTTACGGAGTCCTACTTACTGAGTCCTATCGACTTAACCTGTCTACTTAGGCTTGTGAATGAAGGCTTCACTCATTTACTGACGCTATTACCCGCCATTCACTACCCATCGAAAGACCTACTATCGAAAGACGCGCTATCGAAAGACACACCATCGGAAGACACAGCGGATCGCGCATTTCGTTATATTGCAGCTGTGTAGATCTCCTTCCACAGGCAGCAGGCGTATGGCCATGCGAATGCCGCACTCGAATGGAGGGAACCTAGCCAAAGCAGCCAAGTGCAAACAGCGATGCGGTGGCATACACTATATTTTTATGACTAGCTAGGCGAGTGCAGGTGTTTTTTGTCTATGGAATGGTTGAATCGACTGCCACGCTGGATGGCATGGGGCCTAGCCCTACCGCTACTGGCACTCAATGGATGGGTCGCGCTTCAGGTTTTTGACTATTTCCAGTCACAAATTACAATTTTTTTGACGGCAACGCTGCTGTCTTTTTTGCTGAACTATCCGGTACAGCTGCTTTCTAGATTTCGGCTGAGACGCTCTATTGCCGTCCTGCTAGTACTGCTCGGAACGGTTTCTGTCCTTGCTTTGTTAGGCATTATCTTGGTACCGCCCCTGGTTGAGCAGCTCAACGAACTGTCCGGTCGGCTCCCCTCTTGGATAGATTCCAGCTCATCGCAGTTCACGGCTTTTCAAAACTGGGCCATCAGCCTCAACCTGCCGATTGACCTTTCGCGTCTAGCGGTGCAGCTACAGGCAAAGGTCACCAGTCAGCTACAGAGCGTCAGTGCTAGCGTCTTAGGGCTTTTACCGGACGCCATTAGCGGTGTGGTTGATCTCGGACTGACGGTGGTGCTTACGTTTTATCTGCTGCTACATGGCAATAAGCTATGGGATGGCATTTTTCAATGGCTCCCCGAAGAGTGGAATACCCGTGCAAGGCCGCTGATTCGACAAAACTTTCAAAACTATTTTCTCGGTCAATTTACGCTCGCCCTACTGATGGGTACAGCCATGACCATCGCCTTCGAAATCATTCGCGTGCCCTTTGGCTTACTGTTTGGTATTGCGGTAGGTGTGATGGCGATCTTTCCCTTCGGGCCGTCACTCAGCATTAGCATTATTAGCTTTTTGACCGCGCTAAAGAGTATTTGGCTCGGGGTCAGGGTGGTAACGGTTGCAGCGGTGATCGATCAGGTGGTGGAAAATGCGATCGCACCCCAGCTCATCGGCAGCTTTGTAGGCCTAAACCCAGTATGGATTTTAGTCTCATTGCTGCTAGGCACCAAAATCGCAGGCTTCCTAGGCCTCATTGTCGCCGTGCCCGTTGCCAGCTCCATCAAAAGCATCTTTGAAGACCGCAAAATTCCACCGTCTCCACCCAAAGAAATCATTGGCGAAGCTGAAGAGATTGCCCCCGGTGGCAGCTCTACCCTCGCATCGGTGTAGCTCGCATCGGTGTATATTGCATCGGTATAAGGAGTAGATAACATCAAGACGTTGTTTGTGGGATTAGCGGCCTAGCGACGAACCTGAAGGGCGTGACAACAGATAAAGCGCGGCCAACAATCCCCAAACGGGCACATTTAGCCGAGCATCGAAGAGCACCACGTCGAATAGGCCAAACATCAGGCAGGACGAAAACGCGAGCAGATAGCTCAGCAATATGGCTTTGTCGCCTGCGGATAAACCGCTGTTAAAACTGAGACTGTCTGTTTCTTTGGCTGTGTCAGGAAAGGACAAGTAGGCTCGCATTGCCCGGTACAGAATGGTGCCAAAAATAACGCAAAAGCCTATAGTCACCGGCAGGCCTGACTCACTCGCCAGAAACAGCCAAATATTGTGAGCATGAAAGATAATCTCATAGCTCTGGATGCTGCCAGGGAGATACAGCTCTCTTAGACCAGAAAAGCCCCAGCCCAGCAAAGGCCGCTGCCGAATCATTTCAATGGCCAAACGCCAAATGCCAACGCGCGGATCGTCGGTAAAGATAGCGAGTGAAAGCGTTCGCCCGCCAATGCCAAAGCTTAAAACAGCTGTGGCGATCGCACCCAAAAACACCAGCCCCGACAGCCAAGCCCACCGATACCGACGGGCAATATACAGCGCGATCGCCACCAACACCAGCGCAATCAATACACCATTGCGCGACCCGGTACAAAAAATAGCCATCAAACACAGAATGACCGCACCCACCAGCTGCATCATTTGCTGGGTCACAGCTGTCTGCTGGGTCACAGCTGTCTGCTGGGTCACAGCTGTCTGCTGGGTCGTAGCTGTCACCGCCTGTGCTGACGACGATGCTCTATCTGCCAGCGCCTTGAGCAATAGGCCTAAGCCAAGTCCCAAAACGATTGCCAAATAGGCACTTAACCCATTGGGATGATCAAACAGACTGCGAGCACGGTGGCCAAAGTAGGGCTCTTCGTACAGCCAGCCAAGAAACCACTGGGGCAGCGACGAGGCTTTTAAGGGTTCGATGAGAGATTCAAACTTGAGCAGGTATTCTATGAGTGCGATCGCACACAGCGGCACCGAACTCAGCACCAGCCACCGAGCCAACGTTTCTAACACCACAAATGGCTGGGCGACCACCTTGGGATTTGTCGCCAGTACACCCCAAAGCAAGAAAAAGGGAAAAAAGTTAGCCAGCTGCAAAAAAGCATCCCCTCGATTGAGCGCAAAGCTCGCACTGAGCAACAGGCCCATGCTCAGCCAGCCAAACCCCCACTGACTACACAGCTGCCAAACGCTACGACCTCTCATGGCCATGGCCGTCACGAGTAAATAGGTCATCACCAGCAGCGCCGCATACATCGCGTAGGGTAAGGCAACAAAGCTGGCCAACCACAGGCGCTGGCGAACTGGCAAGCGAGAAGAAGACGTCAGCATGCTTACGCTCATAACAGCCCTCCGGACAATTGCTTAGCGATCGCACCTACGCGCCTCACCAGAAAAAATCTGTAAAAAAAGCTGTCTTTAATAAGCGCCATCGCCTGCCAAAACCACCTTGACCGTCCGAATCAGAATATAGATATCTAGCCATACTGACCAGTTTCTGACGTAGTACGTATCAAAATTCACGCGCTCATCATAGGTCACATTATTTCGCCCTGACACCTGCCATAGCCCCGTAATGCCCGGCAGCACCTGCAAATATAGGCCAAACTTGTCGCCATAGCGGACCACCTCAGCCTGAACAATGGGTCTAGGGCCCACCATACTCATTTCACCGCGCAGCACATTCCACAGCTGCGGCATTTCATCTAAGCTCGTCTGCCGCAAAAATCTGCCTACCCGAGTAATTCGGGGATCTGACTTGAGCTTTTGATCTTTTTCCCAGTCAACCCTCAGCTGCGGATAGCGTTCAAAATACTGCTCTAAGGCCTGTTCGGCGTTCATTACCATGGAGCGAAACTTCACCACCTTAAACGGCTTGCCCCCTCGGCCAATACGGGTTTGCCGATAAAACACCGGCCCCGGAGAATCGATGAACACCAGCAGACTAATCAACACAATCAGCGGCAAGAAAGCCAGACCGACCAGCAAAACCAATGCCTTATCCAGCAGCGATTTTAGTAGCTTAGGCCAGGGCAAAAACAGCTGCTGACGCACTTCTAGCCCCAGCACGCCACCAAGATCTTTTGCCGCCACCCAAAGGCTCGCCATACCAAACAGATCTGGAATAATCATCAAATGGGGAAACAATCTGCCGTAGCGCTCGATGAGGGGCAACAGCCGAGGATATGCAACACCCGGCATCGCCACGATGGCATAGGGAATTTTGAGGTCTTTAGCCATCATGGGGGCCATCGACAGCCGCCCGACGACGGGCACACCACTAATTTCGCCGTGCTTTTTGACATCGTCATCGAGCAGCGCAACCGGCTTCAGGCCTAAGGATGGATGCCGTTGCAGCGTCCGCACGACCATTTCGCCGGTTTTACCCGCGCCCATCACCACCACCGGATAGCCCCACCAGGGCCGACGCGCACACAGAGATCTCAACCAATAGCGGCCCAAAATTACCAGCAGCAACGACAGCAGCCAGGCAATTAAAAACGCCCCTCGAGAGTACAGCTCCACCTCTCGAAACAAGAAAATAGACGAGCCCAGCAGCAGATACATCAGCGTCGTGGTTAGCGTCAGCCGCCGTAGTTCTTCAACGGGACTAATGCCGACGCCAGGGTACAGACCCGCCATTGCGTAGGTCAGCACAAAAACACCGGTTAGCGGCCACAGTCGCCAGTACAGAGAAGGATGAAACTGACCATTGAGCATCAGCCGGAGCCAGACACTTGCAAAGCCGGCCAAGCTCAAGCACAGCGTATCAATGGACATTAGCACCGCTAAGGTCAGCCGAGGTCGATGGGAAACACGAGCGATCGCACGACGCAGGATTGCAACCTGCTCGCCTTTAATAAATTCAGAATGTGGATAACTTGTCACTGGGCCATTCTTAACTTCCACGGGACGTTGGCAACCGGCTTTACATCAATAAAAGTTGCTTGTAGATGATTCCCGCATCATAGGCCATAGCAGACCAGACTAGGAATTCTGTGCTGCCACTTGGAACTGATGCCAAGCCGTATCGACAAAAGATTCTAACTGCCGGTGAAAACACGCCGTTGAAAACTTTTCGGCCTGTGCCCTCAACGCCTGAGACTCAAACACATTTACACCTGAGTGCAAGCATTTGACAGACTCTATCAGACTTTCTACCGTCTGCTCAGAAAATAGGAGACCCGTTTGGCCATGGAGCACCGTTTCTGATTGGCCACCCTTGGCATAAGCAATCACAGGCGCACCCGCAGCTTGAGCCTCAACCGGCGTAATCCCAAAGTCTTCTTCTGGCGGAAAAATAAATCCTCGACAGCGCTGCATATAGTCCTCAACAACACTGTCAGGCTGCGTGCCTAAAAACTGAATATTGCGAGCACCACGGGCGAGCTGCTGTAGCATTGGGCGGCTATCGCCATCGCCAATAACGACCAGCGGCAGCCCTAATTCAACAAAGGCCTTTACGGTTAAATCGACCCTTTTATAAGGAACAAATCGCGACACAGTCAAATAAAAATCTTCTCGCTGAGCGGTGGCCACAAAGCGTTCCACATCAACCGGGGGATAAAGCACGTCCGCAGCACGGCGATAGGTCTTTTCGACGCGCCTAGCAATGTAATGTGAATTTGCCCAGTAGCGATCTACTCGGTTGGCGCTGCCCACATCCCAAAGCCGCAGATAGTGCAAAATCGCTCTCGTCAGTAAACCTTTTGGCCCCTTGTTTAAGCCACTCTGCGCTAGGTATTGATGCTGTAATTCCCAGCCATAGCGCAAGGGGGTATGCACATAGCTGATATGCAACTGATCAGGGCGGGTAATGACGCCTTTAGCGACCGCATGATGGTTAGAAATGATTAAGTCATAGGCCGATAAATCGAATTGCTCAATAGCGATGGGCATGAGCGGCAAATAGTTACGAAAGGCCTTTTTGGCCAACGGCAGGGTTTGAATAAAGGAAGTATTAACAACTTTATTTTGAATAAACGCTCGCTGATCTCGCGGCAAGAAATCAACCAGGCTATATAAATCTGCATGGGGGTAAACATTGAGAATTTGTTCAACAACTTTCTCTGACCCGGCATGCGTCGTAAACCATTCGTGGACGATGGCGATTTTTTTCAAGGTAAAACCGCCTGAGAAAAATAGAAACAACAAACAAGCATAAAGGGTAATTTATCAGTGAAGGTAGCCAGAAGAAAAGGCTACAAGCATACGTAGACCGCCATCACGTATAAATTAACGATGCGCTATACGTAGTTTTTGGTATGCTTTTGTGCAGCTGTATCGTCGCCTTCAAGAAAACATCTATAAGAAGAGTGATGAGGGAAAGAAGAGTGATGAGGGACAAACTAGCTTGTCCAAGCGGGAAAAATTTGTCGTCTTACCCTCAGCAGCAGACATCGCCAAAAAAGCAAACAGCGCAGAGGGTATCAACAGAGTCAAGACGACCATTGCTGAACTGATTGTTTGCGCGAAATCCAGGTGGAGACAATCACTGCGAAGCACCTAAAAGAACGCTAGATGTAGCAAGCAATCCGCTGATGCATTAGTGGATTGCCATATCAGCGTTATAGTCGCTCAGCGACTTGCTTCAGCCGCTGTAGCTGCTTTTCCATATCTTGTTTTGTCCACTTGGCGGCAAACTGTTGAAAGCCAAAGCTCACCAGCGGATTAGGAATGGTGAACTCAAAGCGGTTAAGTAGCGTCGTGCCGTTTTCTTCTGGCTGACATTCCCAGCGATCGCACCCCTGAAAAAATCCATCAAAGCCCCAAACCACCAGTCCAGGCGCCCTCTCTACCACCACCGCGTGCAAAGACGGCGCCAGCAAAGGCACCTTGAGCCGAAAGTCAAACTCGCTGCCTAGGGTTGTGCGCCACTCACCGACAGGCTCGCAGCTCAGGGCAGGATTCAGCCAGCGGTGCATCAGAGCTTGGTCAGTAAAGCAGCGTTCCACTGTGGTGGAAGCGGTACGGATGAACGTAGATTGTTGGTAGACAGGCATGATTCGCTAGGTATATCACTCGAAATGGTTCACCCTTTGGCGGCGTTTTCAACGGCGTTCTCAAAGGCGGCGGTGGCCGCTTTGGTGGCGGGCACATCAAAAAAAGCCTGTGCGATCGCAACCGAAAACGTAAACGTATCCACCCCCTGGGCCGCCAAAGCAGAAATATCTTCAATATCACGGATGCTCGCCGTCAAAATGCGCGTCTGGCTACGTACCCCGTTTAAGGCTTGCTGCATAGTGGCCACCGTTTGCCGACCGTTGCCACCTGCATCATTGATCCGACCCAAATAAGGCGCCACATAGCTAGCGCCAATCGCCGCAGCAATCAAAACCTGAGGCACCACATACACAGCCGTCAGCGTCACCGGAATGCCTAAACGAATGAGCTCGCTCGCAGCCGTTGTGCCGTTTTGCGTGGCAGGCAGCTTTACGAGAATGCGACTGTCTGCGCTGCCGAGCTGCTGACCAATCTGGAGTAGCTGCGCCACAGACTCTCCCCAGGCCTGCAAATGGACTTCTTGAGCGCCTAGGTCAAAGGCCTGCTTTGCCAGCGCAATTAGAGTCTTTGGTTCACAGGGTATGTGCGATCGCTGCAAAATCAAGGGATTGCAGGTAACGCCATAAAACATCCCCGTCGGTAGCCATGTCTGCCAGGCAGAGACATCCGCAGTGTCTAAATACAGGCGCAGGTGAGGCTTTCTCTCAATCAGGGCAGCAGGCTCTACAGCAGCAGACACACAACTCACTCCAAAGACAACAAATCACGTCTTTACGCTAGCGCATTGCCGACCTCAGATGCCCTCAGATACCTTCAGAGGAAACAGGCAAAGCTGGCAACATAGTCTCCCACTTAATCAAGTGCGTCGTCAGATCGTCATAGGCCAGTCCATCCGCTGCGCCGCGCTCAGAGCTGCCCAAAGCAGAGCTACCCAAAGCAGAGTCCGTCAGAGCCTGGGCAGTGGGCTTAGCCACCACCGAAATATTGTCAATAAACCCACCAATATAGTCAGCCTCACCCACCGAGCGAAACGCCAGCGTACTGACCGAACGCTCACCCCCCGTCACCTCGTGTTCTACCGTGCGCCACTTACCTCTGCCGCCCCCGGTGATTGTGTCTATCAGCTGACCTTCCCAAAACACCTGAACCCTCGTGGTATCTGGTTTGCGACCACCCTTGGTAAAGTCCACAGATAGCGTGTAGTTTTGCCCGGTCACAGTGTCGATATTTTGGCCAAAGGTATTATTTTGGCCCAGCGTATCCAGCTCTACCCAAGCCGTACCGTCGGAGGGCGCACCAAAGGCATCGCCTCGACGATCAACCTGAAACCCTTTGCTGTTAGCGCCAATGAGCTTCCAGCCAGCAATGGCGCTGTAGAGACCATATTCGCCTTCTGCAACCGAGACCTCTTCAAAGCTGCCGTTTACCACCAGATTTTTCGGCGGCTCCGCCACAACAGGCGCAGGTTTAGCCTCAGGCAGAGGTACCGTCGTACCGTCTAGCAGTTTGACGGCACCAACACCTTTGCCATAGAGGTATTGGATGCCGTCAATGTCATCCTTGTGCAAAAACGCATCGAGCGTATCTTTGAAGTGATTTTTAAATTCTGAGTTCAAAATGGCGTCAATTTTTTCGCCGTCTTCTTCGCCATCTTCGTGCCCTAGGCCTAGGGTATGACCAAGCTCGTGAACGGATGTTTCTAAAAACCGACTCTCTGTCCAGTTTTCTGCCGTATCAAAGGTAATGTCACCGGCAATAGCGCTGGGACCAGGATAGTAAGCCACCGCCAACTTCCCTTTTTCACCATCAATTTTGTCAGCCGTCGCCAAAATGTCAACGCCTTCGATAGAGCCCGGATAGGCAATTTCTTGAAACACGATGGGTGCATGGGCCGCCCACGTCTGCAAGGCTATGACAAAGAGCGTTTTAGCGCGATCTGCCGCAATCGTACTAAAGCCAAAATCAGGATGAAAGGCAAACGAAACGGTCGTCACTGTCTGACCGTTGGCATCTAGGCTGGTGGCCGTCCATTTCAGCTCGTTGGGGTTGCCGCCACCTTGCACGGGTTCACCAGTCGGCAGCACCGTTACAAAAGCATCGGCTATTCCCTGTGCGATCGCCCGATCATATCGATTACTAAAATATCGCCCAGGGACAGCTTGAGCAGCAAGATATTGATCAACTGCAGACAGCAGCCTAGGCACAACAACAGATAAGAGAGACAGCTGACGAGTTCGCCCAGCAGACCCAGACTGCAAACCCGAGACAACAGCCTTTACCGTAGAAGCCTCTACATCTACATTCAGCGAAGCCAGTCTGTCTGCTACCAGCTGCGCGTAGTCCTGCTGCCGACTAGCAGCCTGCTGGCTAAAACGATTGAACGCATCATCGACTGTTTTTCTACTCAGGTGAGTCAGTGGATTAAAAAACGTCGGATTGAAAAAGTTAAACAGGGAGTTATGGAAAAAATTCATCAGGCTCAATGGCACCGGCTTAATCTGGAGAAACTTGAATCAACAGGGGAGTCATTGGCAAACAGCAGTGAGTAAACAACGGTCAGTAAAGTGAGTGAAGCTATTTGCAAACGAATCGCCTTTTGAGATTCATCAATTATCGTAGATGCGTCCTTTCTGCTGGACATTCTATTATGAAAATCTGGGCGTCATAACAAGACTATTTGATGAAGTTTTCGTAATGCCTAAAAGCCCCGTAGCTTCAGAGACAGAAAGCTTCTGCGTAAGTTCACATTTGCCCGATTAATTCGCCAGCTGCGAGCGATTTACGCCTATTTGCTAGCTCACAGCTTCGCCACCGACGACCACATCACGAATGCGTAAGCTCGGCCCACCACACCCCACGGCCAAGCCGCTCTGGCCACCTTTGCCACAGCCACCAGACTCATCCCAATAAAAGTCATCGCCAATAGCTTCAATGTTGGCCAGCGTGCGAAACACATTGCCAGAAAGGGTTACGTCTTGCACGGGCTCTGCCACTTTTCCATCGCGAATCATCCAGGCTTCACCAGCGGTAAAGGTAAACAGCTCGCCGTTGGTTTCGCCCCCAATCCAGTTGCGGGCATACAGCCCTTCGTCAATGCCAGAAAACAAGTCTGCCACGGGAGTTTCTCCCCGCTCAATCCAGGTGTTCGTCATTCTCACCAGTGGCGAGTAGTGATAGTTCAAACAGCGAGCATTGCCTGTGGGCAACTCATCTAATCCGCCCGCCGTTTCACGAGAATGCAGCCGCCCGGTTAGCACGCCATCGGTCACTAGCTGAGTCGTCGTCGCTGGCGTCCCCTCATCATCATATAAATAGCTACCGCGATGCCCTGCCGGCGCAGCCCCATCAAAGATCTGTAGCGACTCGGGGCCAAACCGACGGCCTAATGTCATTGTCTCTAGCAGCTCTGGATTTTCGTAGATCATATCTGCTTCGGACAGATGGCCAAAGGCTTCGTGAACGAACAACCCGCTGAGGATTGGATCGATAACAACGGTGTATGAGCCGCCTTTGGCAGGGGGTAGGGTCAATGCCGTTGCGGCGCGATCGCCCGCTGCCTTTACCTTATCGTCCAAACCCAAAACGTCTTCGTAAGCCCGCCGAGAGCCCACCGTTTCGCGCCCAGTTTGCACCGTTTCCCCATCCCGGGCAGTGGCCGCAAACCGCATTTCCAAATCCATCCAGCTCTGCTCAATCAAAGTGCCTTCGGACGTAGCGAGCAGTACCTGCTGATAGCTATCGCCGTAGCGTACGGAAGTAGAGACGATATCGGCATGGGCGCTGCGCAAGACATCGGTGTAGTGGTGGCAGAGAGCTTTTTTGTCTGCTAGTGGTACCCTGCGGGGGTCACGGCCTATCAGCGGCAGGGTGCAGGTGGTTTGCACAATATCAATCGGGGCCAGCTGGGTGACGTCATCGCCAATGAGACGGGCCGCTGCGATCGCATTTTCCAACCGTACTGGCAGCTCACTGAGCCGATTAAAGCTGGCAAAGCCCCAGCCGCCCTTGTGACATACGCGCACCTGCCCACCAATGGAAACGCCTTCACTCAGCGCCTCTGGCTGGTCACCTCGCAGGCGAATCTGGCAGCCCTGAGAGCGCTCTATCCGAATCGCCAAATAATCTACTCGGTGACGATGGCGAGCAATCAAATCACTCACCTGATTTTTGTAGCTGGCCATCGTAGTGGCCATCGTGGCCGCCATCGTATCTGGTGCAGACATAACGCCCCGTAAGATGTCTTTAGAGCAATCGCCTTTAGCTCAGGCTGGTTTGCTATACCATATAGCTTATCCACGTGCGATGACGAACGCACAAGACGAACGCACAATTAGAGAAAAACGCTTCCATGACTGGTGAACTCGGTTACTCACTACCTCCGGCCATTCGCCGCATCGCCGCCAACTTTAAGCGGGCAGGCTGGATTGGGCTGTGGGTTCAGGCCGTCGTTGCCGTCATCTCTAGTCTGATGTTTACCATCTTTCTGATGGGCGGCGAACCTCCAGAAATTAAAGCCAGCGCTGCCTTATTTACCACGCCAGCGCTGATCGGTGCTTTCATCAGCGCCTTTTGGGGATTTCGCTATGTGTTATTTGGCCGCAAGCTCGGCACCACAAATCCAGACATCCGCCCCAAGCCCAAAGCAGCCATTCGCATCGTTCGCCTCGGCCTTGTCATTAGCCTCGTCGGGATGGCCCTAGCGATTATGGGCGCAGAGTCAATCGTTGCGCGATTTTTGTCCAAAGCGTTGGATCAAGGCTTCTTTGCATTGGGTGCTGGCGGCACGGTACCCAACATCATCACGGCAGGCGATATTTTGGCAGTGTTCTCCGCTATCAACGCGATTTTTGCCCACTTTATCGGGCTGTGCGTATCGCTTTGGCTACAGTACGTGGTAAATCGATAGGTCTTGCCTGTTCTTAAGCTTGCCTGTTCTTAAGCTTGCCTGTTCTTAAGCTTATTACATTCAAAATCGAGACCCTGGCTGCTGCAAAAATTGCAGCTCCTCTGGCGTACTCTCTCGCCCCAAAATTTCATTGCGATGGGGAAAGCGGCCAAAGCGAGCAATAATGTCTCGGTGGCGAATGGCATAGTCTAGGCCATTTTTTAGCCCCGGATCTAAATCAGGGCAGGTCTCATTGAGCGCTCTCATCAAAGATACGCACTGCTTTTGATGAATCAATAGCTCGCTATGCTCAAACGGTACGTACACAAAAAATCGCTGCGCTGGAATCAATGTCTTATCAGCATCTGTTTTGACGAGAGATTGAGCAACTCGCAGCGCCTTGGCATCCGTTGCAAAACTACGTGGGTCCTGTCGGTACAGATTGCGAGGAAACTGATCTAACAGTAGTAAAAGCGCGACAGCTGACGGTGGTGACGCTTGCCAGCTGTCATAGTCACCAGCAGCGGCCCGTTCGACATCGGCTAAAAACAGCTGACGAATCTGCGCGTCAAACTCGGCATTTTTTTGAAACCAGACTTTTTTATAGCGGCCATAGCCTGGGTCAGTTTTTTCACCAAACCAAAAGGAAAGAAGGGCATCTGTGCGGCTACGGGGAGACATTTGTCAGTTTTTTCTTCAGAATGGGGAAATGTTGTGACGTTGCTGTGCGTTTTTAGCCTTGCCGTCGATATGTCTATTTTTTCCATTGCGATCGCCATTATCCTCGTTCTCGCCCTGGTCAACTGGCTGACCGGCTACCAGCTGCCCATAAAAGGAAGCAAAGGCAGATCTCACAAGAGCATTCAACGCGATCGCGGCGTCTCTAGAAACACTCGCAGACAGCTTTTAGGCCTTGTCGGGGGCAATGCGACCGTTGCCCAGCGCCTAGTTGACGATGTGAGCAAGCGCAACCCTGGCCGTACGGAGCAATGGTGCTGGGAAAAAGCAATTTATGACATTGAGCGCGATCGCCGAGCCTAAACACCATCAGCCGTCGCAGGCAGCCTCAACCCGACTTTTTTGGGTGCTTTCCGGTATTCCTCTATTACTTTATGTATACTTTGCTAGTTTAACTAGATTTACCGAAGAGTACTTGACAAACCTATACACTTCCCTAAATAGCGCCAATATACTAACCAAAGTTGATTCACTTATCGAGCCCCAGAGTCGTTATACCTTAACGAACCAGAGTCGTTAGACCTTAACGCACCAGACGAGCGCATCTCATTAGAAAGGCTGCCTCGCCAGAGTGACCTCATAGGTATCAGCAGCAATGTTTTCGCCATGGCGCCACGCGACGCTTGTCATCAAGCTTTCGTAGGTCGTAAAAAACTCTCATCAAGTTTTTTACTTACAACACCTTCCTCGGGCATTCTTTAGCGAAGACTTCACACACAGGCCGTTAGCTGCCTGTGTTCTACCGTTAACATTTTTCGTATTCACCACTACTAATCAAGGGTTATCCAACACATGACGCAAGCGAAGCGGGCACTTATCACTGGCATCACAGGGCAAGACGGTTCATACCTAGCCGAGCTACTGCTCGAAAAGGGCTATGAGGTGCATGGCGTCATTCGCCGGACGTCTACCTTCAATACGGATCGTCTCGATCACATCTACGTCGATCCGCACAAAGAAGGTGCCAAGCTCTTCTTGCACTATGGCGATCTAAACGACGGCACTATGCTGCGTCGTATCGTAGAGCAGGTGCAGCCGTCAGAGGTATATAACCTAGGCGCACAGTCCCACGTGCGCGTTAGCTTTGACTCACCTGAGTACACCGTAGATACCGTCGCCATGGGCGCACTGCGTCTGCTAGAAGCCATTCGTGACTATCAGCAGCGCACGGGCCAAGAGGTCCGCTTTTACCAAGCAGGCTCCTCTGAAATGTTTGGCAAGGTGCAGCACGTACCCCAGTCAGAAGAGACGCCCTTCTACCCTCGCAGCCCTTACTCCTGCGCCAAGGTCTATGCCCACTGGCAGGTGATCAACTACCGTGAGTCTTACGACATGTTTGCCACCAATGGCATCTTGTTTAACCACGAATCTCCTCGTCGTGGCGAAACCTTTGTAACCCGCAAAATTACCCGTGCCGTTGCCCGCATTGTCGCTGGCAAGCAAGACAAGCTCTACCTTGGCAACCTAGATGCCAAGCGCGACTGGGGCTACGCCAAAGACTATGTCAAAGCCATGTGGCTCATGCTCCAGCAAGACAAGCCCGGCGACTTTGTCGTAGCTACTGGCGAAACCTATTCCATTCGCGAGTTTTTGGATGTTGCTTTCCAATACGTTGGCCTCGACTGGAACAAGTACGTTGCCTTTGATGAGCGCTATCTGCGCCCCGCAGAGGTTGACCTACTCATTGGCGATCCGACTAAGGCCAAGAAAGAACTGGGCTGGAAGCCTGAAGTCAGCTTCGAAGGCCTTGTCAAGCTCATGGTAGATGCAGACCTTGAGGCGATTGGTGAAAAGCCCATCACAGCAGCCGTCAATGGCAGTAGCCCAGATGTCGCTACCGTTCGTCAGCAGCTGGCTGAGTCTCGCTCATAGTGGCATTTAGGTAGATGCCCAGTGGTGCCCCAGCTGAATCGCTGAGGCGCCGCTGTCTGGTGGCAAGAGACCAGTGACATCAGACAAAATGTCAGCAAGTTTTCCAAGTTAGTTTTTCCAAGTTAGTTTTTCAGTCAGTGTCGTATCTAGCAATTGCGATTAATTGCCCGATTTTTAGTCAGGATTACTGACAGGCGATCGCACAGCATGTATTCGTATGTGTCGAGACCGTACGTTTTGAGACAGTATCAGAAACAGTATCAATTGAGTCTTTAGTTCGTGGGGATGGAGCAGATAGATGGAACTCGCAAATAAAAAAATCCTAGTCACCGGGGGCGCTGGCTTCTTGGGTAAGCAGGTCGTGGCACAGCTAAAAGCAGCTGGCGCTCAGGAAGAAAATATCTTAGTGACCCGGTCGCGCGACTATGACCTCACCAAAATGGACGCCTGCCAGCGCGCTGTAGAAGGCCAAGACGTCATCGTTCACCTAGCAGCCCACGTCGGTGGCATTGGGCTCAACCGCGAAAAGCCTGCCGAGCTGTTTTACGACAACCTGATGATGGGCACCCAGCTCATCCACGCCGCCTACCAAGCAGGCACTGAAAAGTTTGTCTGTGTGGGCACCATTTGCGCCTATCCCAAGTTCACCCCCGTCCCCTTCAAAGAAGACGATCTGTGGGCAGGCTACCCTGAGGAAACCAACGCACCCTACGGCATCGCCAAAAAAGCGCTGCTCGTGCAGCTAGAGGCCTATCGCCAACAGTACGGCTTCGACGGTATTTACCTGCTCCCTGTCAATCTTTACGGCCCCGAAGACAACTTCGACCCGCGTAGCTCCCACGTCATCCCCGCACTCATTCACAAAGTGCACGAAGCACAAATGAATGGAGACAAAGCGCTACCCGTCTGGGGTGACGGCAGCCCTACTCGTGAGTTTCTCTACTCCACCGATGCGGCTCGTGGCATTGTCATGGCCACCCAAAACTACTCTGACGCTGCCCCTGTCAACCTAGGCACCAATTCTGAAATTTCCATTCGTGACCTAGCCGAGCTGATCTGTGAGGTCATGGGTTTTGAAGGCAAGCTCGTCTGGCAAACCGATAAGCCAAACGGTCAGCCTCGCCGCTGTTTAGATACGCAAAGGGCCAAGCAGGCCTTTGGATTCGAAGCTAAAACAGACTTCCGCGAGGGCTTGAAAAACACGGTTGAGTGGTATCGCAAAAACGCAGTCTTACAGCCAGCCTAAACCCGATGCATTCTGAACCGTCCCTGTTCAGCAATGACGCTATTCACCAGACCGCCAAAAGTCACGGCACCATTTAAGCTAAGACTTTTGGCGGTCAATTCTAGTAATCTGATTGCTATATAATCAGAGCGCGGTAAGATTCAAGCATTACACGATATTTCACGGGCACTTGAGAGGGCGAGCAATGGCAGAAGACAACAAAGAAAAGGCAACCCCTGACGCAGCAGAAAAAACAGATAAGCCTGACGAGAAAAAGCCTGCTGCCAAAGCTGCTGACAAGAAACCTGCCGCAAAAGCCGCCGATAAAAAACCTGCTGCCAAGAAAAAAGAAAAGCCTCCCAAACTAGAGGACAAGCCCTTTGAAGAGTTCATGGAGCAGCACTATCTGCCCAGTCTCAAAGAGGCCATGGCCAAAGAAGGCGTAGAC
>JBCBKQ010000097.1:0-20040 GCA_038521595.1 Cyanobacteria bacterium J06627_28
ATCGTGCCCGTAAAGAAGGCTCGTCGATGGAAGCGGTTGCGCAGGAATATACGGCGGCTTACTTCGAGGATATGGCCCGGCTTAATATCTTAGAGGCCGATGAGTATACCTACGCTACGCATACGATTGACGGTATTAAACGGCTCATTCATGAGCTAGAGCAAAAGGGCTATGCTTATCCAGCTGACGGCGATGTGTATTACTCAGTGCGAAAGTTTGACGGCTATGGCAAGCTGTCTGGCCGCAAGTTAGAGGATATGGAAGCGGGACGAAGCGGGCGCGTTGCTACTGAAGAAAAATCAATTAAGCAAGATCCGTTTGACTTCGCATTGTGGAAGTCGGCAAAGCCAGATGAGCCGTCTTGGGATTCGCCCTGGGGTGCAGGTCGGCCCGGATGGCATATTGAATGCTCTGCCATGGTGCGCGATCGCCTAGGAGATACCATCGATATCCATGTTGGCGGCTCAGATCTCCAGTTCCCTCACCACGAAAATGAAATTGCCCAGTCCGAAGCCGCAACCGGTAAACCGCTAGCGACTTACTGGATGCACAATGGCATGGTGAATGTAGAGGGCACCAAAATGTCGAAGTCCCTGGGTAACTTCACCACGATTCGCAATTTGCTAGATGCGCCAGAAGGGCCAGACCCGATGGCGGTTCGGATGTTTGTGATGCAGTCCCAGTACCGTATGCCGTTGGACTTTACCGAAACTGCGGTAGAAGCGGCTAAAAATGGCTGGGCGACCTTGAATGAGGGACTGAACTTTGGAGCCCAGTACGCAGAGAAATTAGGTTGGGATGACAGTCATTCAGGTTTGCAGCAGGTGGCTGTGGATCAGTTTCAGCTGTCGATGGATGATGACTTTAATACGCCAGGTGCGATCGCAGTTCTCTTTCGTCTAGCCAAAGAGCTTCAGCGCCAAGGCAACCTCATCGTCCACGAAGGCAAACCCGATGCCGATACCGCGACCCTTCAGCAGCAATGGCAAACGCTCGTTAAGCTGGCAGGTGTTTTGGGCTTAGAAGCACAGCCTGTCGAAACAGCGGCGGCTACCGATGGCCTTAGCGATGCAGATATTGAATCGCTTATTGAACAGCGCACCGCCGCTAAGCAGACAAAAAACTACGGTGAGTCTGACCGTATTCGCGACGAGCTGAGCGCCCAGGGGATTACGCTCATCGATAAGCCGGGTGGCGTGACGGCTTGGCACCGTTAACTTTAGACTGCCGTTAGTTTTCAATAGTAGTTTTCAATCGTCTATGCGATCGCACTATGCTTGAATTCATCAATCTTCCAGAGGGAAAACTCCCGCCTGTTGCGCCCTATTCCCACGCGGTACGGGCAGGCGATTTCCTCTTCGTAACAGGTCAGCTCTCCGAAGATCCAGAGACTGGCGAGGTCATCAAAAGCTCTATCGAAGACCAAACCAAAAAGGTCATGGAAAACCTGCAGTTAGTGCTCTCCCATGCGGGCACCAGCTTTGAAAAAGTCGTCATGTCTCGCATTTTCGTCACGGACTTTCGCTACTACGAAACCGTGAACGACATTTACGCCAGCCATTTCACCGCTGGTCGCTACCCCGGACGCACTACAGTAGGCGTGACTGCGCTGGCCGGATACGGCGATGTTGAAATTGATCTCATTGTGTACTGCGGCGAATAGAGATTTGAAAAGATATAGCCAGTGGCTGAGCATACATTGCCAGTGGCTGAGCGGAGGCGTTTGCGCAGCGTCTGCCTTCGCAGAAGTCACAGGCCTAAATCTTCCAAATCTTCTAGCTCTTCGAGATCCTCTACCTCAGATAAATCGAGACACAGCTCTTGAAATGCCTGATTTCGGCTTTTTCGTGAGGTTCGTCGATATTTCTTAGCCTCTAGCCTAGGCTCGTGGAGTACCTTGCCATCTTCGACCATTTTGACTTTTTCGGTAGCTTCAGCGTCTCTCTGCTGCTGCAGATTTTGCTGCTGCTTCGTGATTTCTTCTAACAGTGCCAAATAGTGCTCGTATCGCTCCCATTCATCTTCACCGTGGCTACGCACCGCGCACCCTGGCTCGTCTCGATGCAGGCAGTTATTAAACTGACAGTCTGCTACGGCTCGCCGCTGTTTTATTTCTGGGAAATAGTCGCTGAGTGATTCTGGCGTGGTAACAATATCCGGCTGATTGAATCCAGGCGTATCCGCTAAAAAACCACCGTCAGGAAGTTCAAACAGCTCTACGTGCCGGGTTGTATGGCGACCTCTCCCCAGCTTGCCAGAAACTGCACTCACCCGCAGATTCTGCTCAGGAATCAGTCGATTCGTCAGGCTAGACTTACCCACACCAGAGGGGCCAGCAACGACGGTAATTTTACTTTGTAGCGCTTTTGTGAGTTCATTCGGGAGATCTGTATCGTTTTGAATACTGGCCATTAGAGGTTTATATCCCCAGCCTGCTAGACGCTGCCGCCATTGCTCTGCGGCTTCGTCTGTAGCCAAATCACGCTTATTCAAACACAGGGTAATGGCAAGGCCTGTTAGCTCAGCTTTTATCAAAAAGCGGCTGAGTTGATAGGGCTCTAGATTCGGCTCAGCGAGGGCAAAGACCAGTAGGATTTGATCAACGTTGGCAACGGGTGGGCGATCTAAGAATTTTTGTCTGGGGTAGACAGATGCGATCGCGCCCCTCATCCCTAACCAGTCAGGCTCCTCTACCGCAACGCGATCGCCTACCATAATCTGCTGACCCAGCTTTTTGAGTAGCCCACGCCGAATGCACAAAAGAATCGGCTTTTCTTCCAGAGCCTCCTCATTAATTCCATCGCCCAAGCTAGCGACTAATGCCTTGTTTAGCGGTTCGTCTAGCTGGACAGAATAATAGTTTGCCTGAATCGAAACAACGGTACCTGGCCAAACGTTCTGACTGTTGATCTCAGCAGGTGAACCTGTCATCGTCACACTCACAGCGCCATCCCCGACACCACGTCTGAGCCTTTTTTACTCAGAATAATACTCACTGAGCTACCGACGCCTCGACCGGACGCCGCACAGACACCGCAAAGTAATCCTTACGATCATCAATCGACTCTACCCCGTAGCCGTCCATCCTCAAGCTATCCGGCACCTGCTCAATTGGCTCTCCTGGATCTAGCCAAACCTCTAGTAGTGACCCAGGTGGCATTTTTTCCAGCTTGAGCTTTGTGCGCACAAAGTTTAGCGGGCAAGGTGTTCCCCTCAAGTCTAGTTGCTCATCAGCACTGCCCATCGAAGTACCACCTACAGAAGCACTACCCATTAAACAGGCCGCCCAAGAAACCCTCTTTTTTATCCTTGCCAACTACGTCACCGCGAATTTCAGCCAGTTTTGAGAGCAGCTCTCTTTCCTCTGCTTTGACACGAGTTGGAATATCTACCTTCACCGTAATTAAGTGCTTCCCTCGGCTCACCGGATTCCCTAGTCTGGGCACACCTCTACCGTCCAAAGACAGCACCGTATTCGGCTGTGTCCCAGCTGGTACCTGCATCGTTACCTTGCCATCTACCGTTTCTATATCTAGCTCACAGCCCAAGATAGCCTGTAAATAGCTCACCTTCAGATCTGAGCGAATATCAATGCCCTCTCGCTTAAACTGAGAGTCTTCATTGACAACCAAATACACGTATAGGTCACCTGCTGGCCCATTTCGCTTACCGGCATCTCCTTCGCCAGAGACCCGCAGCCGCGTCCCATTTTCTACACCCGCTGGCACCGTAATCTTGAGCTTTTTATTCGTCTGCTTTTGACCACTGCCACCACAGGTTTCACAGCGATCTTCAACGACTTCTCCGCTGCCATTACAGGTCGGGCAGGTCGAGACCTGATTGAAAATACCAAAAGGTGTGCGAGTGGCTCTTCGCACTTGGCCTGCACCATTACAGGTAGAACAGGTCCGTGGGCGCGTCCCAGGTTTTGCTCCAGAGCCACTACAGGTAGTGCAGGTTTCTAAGTGGCTAATTCTGATTTCTTTTTCGCCGCCAAAGACGGCTTCCTTAAAGTCTAGTTTTAGATTTAGTCGCAGGTCATCGCCCCGCATTGGGCCACGCCGTCGCTGCTGTCCTGGCTGCCCAGAAAATCCATTGAAAAAGCTCTCAAAGATATCGGCAAATCCGCCCATATCTTGAAAATCTTGGAAGCCACCTGCACCTGCTGAAGCCGCCCCACCGACACCTGCTTCACCAAATCGGTCATACCGAGCCCTGACTTCCGGCTCCGATAGCACCTCATAGGCTCTGCTGACTTCTTTAAAGGTTTCCTCTGCACCCGGATCTTTGTTGACGTCTGGGTGATATTTTCGCGCTAGCTTGCGATAAGCACGCTTAATCTCGTCTTGCTCGGCATTGCGCGAAACGTTCAGAGTTTCGTAGTAATCACGGGCCATAAAACGTCAATCAAAAAGGGGAACTAGATGTAATGAATCAACACACATTGAACCATTGTATAGCATACGTCCTGATGCATCGGGCCGCTTTTGTGCATTCATCTTTGATTGATGTCGAGATTGACCTGAATCGATGATATGAGGACAAAATCTTAAGGCCCAGGCCCCTTCCTTCCATCACTATCTTGCGGTCGTTATTTTGTGGCCACTACCTTGTAGCGCGCTACTCGATGGCTTCATAATCAGCCGCTACAGTACTGTCTATGTCGAATTCTTCGATATCTGCAAAGGCAGTTGCTTCTGGATCGATGTTTGCTGCTGCTGCTGCTGACGGTACAGACGCTGCTACGACTGTTTCTGCCGTCATGGGAGCCACTGGTTCGGGCGCTGTTGCTGGCCCTGAGTTGGTATCAAGGTTTGCCTTAGCATTGTTTTGAGCGGTTGGTGGTGGATTGGAATTCATTTCACTAGCGCTCACCGCAACACCGACGGCCACCGTTTCTGAAGCCGCTTCAGAAACGGGCTCTGATGACATATTTGCTCCAGGCATTTCATTATTGATATCACCACTGCTGGCTGCGTCACTACCGACTTGGCTGTAAATGCCTGCGCCAATATTAAAGATAGTCTGCTGTAAAGCATCTAACTTTTGCGATAGATCTGCGGGCTGTACATTTTTGTCTGCCACAGCTGCTCTCAGGGCTTCGGCTTCGGCTTCCGCTTGAGCTCTCAGGTCTTCAGAAATCGCTCCTGCGCTGTCTCTCAATGCCGACTCGTAGCTGTAGAACAAGGCATCGGCACGGTTTTGTAGCTCGGCTACAATCTTACGCTGTTCATCTTCTCCAGCGTACATCTCGGCTTCTTCCTTCATCCGAGCGATTTCAGCAGGGGTCAGTCCGCCTCGGTTTGTAATTTTGATACTTTGGGCGCGATTGGTGCCTCGGTCTTTGGCCGAAACTTGCAAGATGCCATCTGCATTGATTTCAAAAGACACTTCAATTTGAGGAACCCCTCTGGGCGCGGGGGGAATGCCCGTCAGCTCAAATCGGCCTAAGCTTTTGTTGTCGCGTGCCATTGCTCGCTCGCCTTGTAGGGCATGCACTTCTACAGAGACTTGTCCATCTGTTGCGGTTGAGAAAGTCTGTGTTTTGCTGGTCGGAATGGTCGTATTACGTTCAATGATTTTGGTAAAGACATCGCCGAGCGTTTCAATCCCCAACGACAGTGGTGTGACATCGAGCAGCAGTAGATCCTTGACTTCACCACCTAGCACGCCCGCCTGAATTGATGCGCCCAGTGCTACGGCTTCGTCTGGATTTACAGAGCGATCTGGCGTTTGACCATCAAAAAATTGTGTTATTGCAGTCTGCACCGCAGGAATTCGAGTTGAGCCGCCTACTAGCAAAATTTTGTTAATGTCATTGGCCTCTAGCTCGGCATCTTTGAGGGCTTGCTTAACAGGTTCGAGAGTATTTTCTACGAGGGTTGCTGCCAGTTCTTCAAACTGCGATCGCGACAGAGCCATCTCCAAATGCTTCGGCCCTGTTTCATCTGCTGCAATGAATGGCAGATTAATTGATGTCTTAGCCATCGTCGAAAGCTCAACCTTGGCCTTTTCTGCGGCTTCTCGAATCCGCTGCAAAGCCATGCGATCATTCGTCAAATCCATACCTTCTTGCTGCTGGAAGGCGTCAATCATCCACGTGACAATGCAGTTGTCAAAGTCGTCACCACCCAAGTGGTTGTTGCCCGACGTCGCCTTTACTTCAAAAACGCCATCGCCTAGCTGAAGAATAGAAACGTCAAATGTACCGCCGCCAAGGTCAAAGACCAAAACGGTTTGGTCTTGGTCTTGCTTGTCTAGTCCGTAGGAAAGCGCGGCGGCTGTGGGTTCGTTGATAATTCTAAGGACTTCAAGGCCTGCGATCGCACCTGCATCCTTAGTCGCTTGCCGCTGCGCATCAGTAAAATATGCAGGCACCGTAATCACTGCCTGGGAAACCGACTCACCTAGGTATGTCTCTGCATCGGCCTTCAGCTTTTGCAGCGTCATGGCAGAGACTTCCTGTGGGGTAAAGCTTTTAGCTCGAATCATGACATCGACAGTGTCGTCTTTGCCACGGGTGCATTTGTAGGGAACGCGCGATCGCTCGGCTTCAGTATCGTCCCAACGGCGACCGATAAAGCGCTTAATGCTGTAGACCGTATTTTCGGCGTTTGTGACTGCCTGTCGCTTGGCAAGCTGACCGACTAACCGCTCACCTCCCTTGGCAAACCCCACAATGCTCGGCGTTGTACGACCGCCCTCCATATTTGGAATAACTACGGGCTTGCCGCCTTCCAGCACAGCCACACAGCTATTGGTCGTTCCTAGGTCGATGCCGATAACTTTTCCCATAATCTGCTCGGACAGTTCCTTGAAAGTCGGTTAGGTTTTCGTCAAATCCACCGACACTGTCATCGATTAGTCCGAAGCGAACCAGTCGTAAGCGTAGCGTTACTCGTCCGAAGAGGCGTCGCTGGATTCAGCAGATGGGTCTAGTGGCGTTGCCACCTTAACCATCGCATGACGTAAAACACGTTCCCCTAGAACATACCCACGGACGAACTCATCAATAACAGTTCCTTCTGGATAGGCATCCGTTGGTTCACGCATAACCGCCTCATGCAAATTTGGGTCAAACTCTTTGCCCTCACAGCGCATTGGCGATACGCCCAGCTTTTTAAGTGCTTCTACCAGCTGCTTATAAACACCCTGATAGCTTTTGTGAATTGTCATCTCGCCATCGCCCTGTGGCTTGATTTGGGAGCGAGCGCGTTCAAAGTTATCGACAACTTCCAAAATAGCAGTAATGGTATTGCACTTCACCTGAGATTCAAGCATCTCACGCTCTTTAGCTGTGCGTTTGCGAAAGTTATCAAAATCTGCCGTTAGCCGAGTAAACTGCCCAGTGCGATCCTCTAGCTGCGCCTTTAACGTATCTACCTGCTGCTGCAAAGCAACCCGGGCACTCGCTTCTGCGGCAAAAGCATCCTCTGCCGAAATATCGTCAGGTATCTCCTGCGATTCGCCATCTTCACCCTCGTTATCTGTACCAAACTCCTGATCAAAATCGATATCAGTTGCGGCATCCTCAACCCGGAGTTCTTCAATATTTTCCGGGGAGCCCTCAGCGCTCTGTGGGTTTTCGTTTGTATCTGCGTCCATCATGATCTCTAAAAATCTCCATTCCCGGGCCTATCAAGCTAGACAAATACTACCCGAGCCCTATTCACCTGTCCATCATAAAAGCCAGTAGGACACGTGAGGAACGGTTTTCCGTATCGGGTTATCCCTATTTGTTGTGGATAGCTTGTTGACTTATCCCTTTCCTGTCCTTCTTCTGGATTTAGGTGCTAGCACAGACACCAGAGCGGGTAATGGCTTGAGCTTTGTGGGCACACTGGTGTGAGATTTTTTCGCATCGGCCATGACAAACTCTTCATCCACGCGGAAGGCGCTTGTTCTCCAAAAGAGCTTTTCGCCCTTCAGTAGCAAGCTCATCCAAACAGGCTTCGTAGACGGCTCCCAGATGCAGCAAGCGCTGGTCGAAAGCCGCCAGTCAGGCCGCTCTCTGACAGAAGTCTTAGAGTCAATTGCCGGGCAGCAGCTATCCCCTGAGCTCCTTCGTCAGTATAAGAAACAGCAGCTCTTCGAACTAAAAATTCTCTATGGTGTTGAGTCTCTTGACCCAGAAGTAGAAGAAATATCTGAGACCCAAGTCAATCAGCTAATTGGCGAGCTGCTGCCCGTTGATATTTGCCGTCGCCATCGCCTTGTGCCCCTATCGATGAGCGAAGATGGCGGCGAGAAATTTGTCCTAGTGGCAATGGTCGATCCAGAAAACTTGGAAGCGCAGGACGATCTGAATCGAATTCTGAGGCCTAAACAAATCGCCCTTAGGCGGATGGTCATCACCATCGAAGACTACCAGCGTCTGATGGCCAAGTTCTTGGATGAGCAGGTCGCCAGAGAAAAAAGCCAGAAAAAGGAAGCTGAAAACAGAGCTTTAGAAGTCAGCACGAATCTTGACGATCTCGATCTTGAGGCTGGAGAGCTAGAAGACGCCGAAGATGAAGGCGATGCTGATTTGGGTGCGGCGCTTCAAGATGCAGGAGCAGCCCCGGTAATTGCATTGGTCAACAAGATTTTAGTCAAAGCGCTACAGGAAGGTGTTTCTGATATTCACGTTGAGCCCCAAGAAGAGTTCATGCGGGTGCGGTTCCGCAAAGACGGTGTGTTGAAGCAGGCCTTTCCTCACCTGCCAAAGAAAATTATTCCCGCAGCAACTGCCCGATTTAAGATTATTGCCGACTTGGACATTGCTGAGCGTAGAATGCCTCAAGACGGCAGAATTCGCCGGGTATTTCAAGGTAGAAAAGTAGACTTTCGTGTCAGTACGCTACCTAGCCGCTACGGCGAGAAAGTTGTTCTTCGAATTCTGGACAACTCTTCGACTCAGCTGGGCTTGGGTGCGCTCATTACAGATGAAGAGACGCTACAGATCGTTCAGGATATGGCGGCCAAGCCCTTTGGACTGATTTTGGTGACTGGGCCAACGGGGTCTGGTAAAACGACAACGCTGTATTCTGTCCTCTCAGAGCGCAATGATCCTGGCGTCAATATCAGTACGGCAGAAGATCCAATTGAGTACGCTTTGCCGGGCATTACCCAGGTACAGGTCATCCGTGAAAAGGGGATGAACTTTGCGGAGATTTTAAGATCGTTTTTACGACAGGATCCAGATGTGATTCTAGTCGGTGAGACCCGTGACCCAGAGACTGCTAAAACGGCGATTGAGGCTGCTTTGACTGGTCACCTCGTACTTACGACACTACACACCAATGATGCAGCGGGTGCGGTTTCTCGATTGGGCGAAATGGGCGTCGAGCCTTTCCAGGTTTCAAGCTCTTTGATTGGTGTGCTGGCACAGAGACTGGTTCGCCGCGTTTGTGGAGAATGCAAGGTCGCCTACCAGCCGACACCAGAACAGCTTGCTCGCTTTGGTATGAGCGCTTCGCGAGACGTGGAAATGACGCTGTATAAGGCAAACAAAGTACCGTCTGACGAAATCAGTGCTCTCAAAGAGTCTGGTCAGCTGTGTAGTAAGTGTGGTGGCGGCGGTTATAAAGGCCGGGTTGGTGTCTATGAGGTAATGCGAGTCACAGAGCGGGTACAGCAGCTGATTTCTGATGGTGCGCCCACAGAGCAAATTAAAGAAGCTGCGGTGGAAGAGGGCATGCATACCTTGCTGGCCTATAGCCTAAATCTGGTGAGAGAAGGGCACACCACTCTAGAAGAAGTAGAGCGGGTAACCTTCACCGATAAAGGCCTTGAAGCAGAACTAAAAGCTAAGCGGAAGAGCATTCTCTCTTGCTCCACCTGTGACGCCGAGCTACATCATGAATGGATTGACTGTCCGTACTGTCTCACCCCTCGTTATAAGGACTAGTTAGAGAGTCACTCAAACCCGTTTCAAACAACAGCTATCACAAACAACACTACTCAAATAAAGGGATTGCTCCATGGAATTAATGATTGAAGACTTGATGGAAGAAGTGGTTGAGCGAGGAGGGTCTGACCTTCATCTCTCAACTGGGCTTCCACCCTACATTCGCATCAGTGGACACCTGACGGCAACAGATCACCCTGTGATGACTGCCGATCAGTGTCAGCGTCTGATTTTTAGTATGCTGAACAACTCTCAGCGGAAGATTCTAGAGCAAACTTGGGAGCTGGACTGCTCTTATGGTGTGCGCGGCCTCGCTCGCTTTAGGGTGAACGTCTACAAAGATAGGGGGACCTATGCGGCCTGTCTGCGAGCGCTGAGTTCCAAGATTCCTAGTATGGATGTGTTGGGCTTGCCACCTATCGTTACTGAGCTGTCTGAAAAGCCTAGAGGATTAGTGTTGGTGACTGGGCCAACAGGTTCGGGTAAGACGACAACACTCGCGTCTATGATCAACAATATCAATGTGACCCGAGCAGAGCACATTTTGACGGTTGAAGACCCCATTGAGTTTGTTTACGAGCCGATTAAAAGCTTGATTCACCAGCGCCAGGTTGGAGAAGATACCAAAAGCTTTTCTAATGCGCTAAAAGGTGCACTTCGAGAGGATCCAGACGTGATTCTAGTCGGTGAGATGCGTGACTTGGAAACGATCTCGTTGGCGATTTCGGCGGCGGAAACAGGTCACTTAGTGTTTGGTACGTTGCACACTAGCTCTGCGGCGCAAACCGTAGACAGAATTGTCGATGTATTTCCACCAGCTCAGCATCAACAGATTAGGGTGCAGCTCTCTAACTCTCTAGTTGCGGTGCTCAGTCAGTGTTTGGTGCCTAAGCATAATCCTAAGCCTGGTGAGTTTGGTCGGGTGATGGCCCAAGAGATTATGGTGGTGACGCCTGGTATCTCTAACATGATCCGCGAAGGTAAGACCGCGCAGATTTATGGTGCTATTCAAACGGGAGGCAGACTGTCTATGCAGACTTTGGAGATGGCGCTAGCTGATCTCTACAAGAAGAAAATTATTAACTTTGAAGCAGCGATGTCGAAGACGTCTCGCCCTGAAGAAATGCAGCGTTTGATTGGTGGGCCACCAAGTGGTGCGCAACAGCAAAATAAAAAGGCTGCAGGTCGTCGCTAAAGTAAATCCTCCTTGAGGGTGCTTTCGGCTCAATTACAAAAAACTGCTGCTTTTATAGCAATCGGCACTAAGCTTGTTGCACCTAGTACAGCTACAACCCTTGTTCTATAAAGCTTAGTGCTTAGCAGCGGTGAGACCCCGTGTCGCCTTGCGGCGCTAGGAAACGCTCACCAAGACAAGCTGCTCAATGCATTGAGCAGCTGGCTGTAAATACTCACCATTCGACTATGCTCAAAGGTTCAGTGCCAGTGTTTCTGTTGGCTGAGCGTAGTCGAAGTCATCAGCTCATTCAACGGAAAGATTCATGGCAACTTATGTAGCAACAGGCAGGGATACGGCGGGAAAAACCACCCGTCGTAAGGTTGAAGCCAATTCACCTGCTGAGGCGCGTACGCTGATTAAAAGTCAGGGTATGCATATTCAAAATCTGAAAGAAGAGAAGGGTATCAGCTTTAACTTTTCTGACTTTCAAACGTCGATGACGAAAGTGACGGTCAAGGATAAAGCCGTCTTTTCCCGTCAGTTTGCGGCGCTGGTGTCTTCGGGTGTGGCGCTAGTGCGAGGCATTGGCATTTTGTCTGATCAGTGTCCGAATCCTAAGCTTAAAGTAGCGCTGACTCAGATCAACTCTGACGTTCAGCAAGGCACAAGCCTATCTGATTCGATGAGAAAGCATCCGGACAGTTTCGATAACCTATACGTAAGTATGGTGCAGGCTGGAGAGGTTGGTGGTGTCCTCGATGAGGTTCTAAATCGACTGGCTAAGCTGCTGGAAGATTTAAACCGATTGCAGAATCAGATTAAGTCGGCGATGGCTTATCCGGTGACAGTTGGCTTTCTCGCGGTGACGATCTTTGTCGGTTTGACAGTTTTCTTGTTGCCTATTTTTGCAGAGATTTTCACGGATTTGGGTGCGGATTTGCCGCTGTTTACGAAGATTTTGATGGCGATTAGTAAGATGCTGCGTACTTGGTATCTGGTAGTGGGGCTAATAGCTATCATCGCGGTGTTAGTGTTTGCCTACAAGCAGTATTACAAGACGCCGGTTGGCCGAGTGACGATGGATGGTTTCTTTTTGAAGATGCCGCTGTTTGGTGATTTGTCACAGAAGTCGGCAACGGCTAGATTTTGTCGGACGTTTGGTTCTTTGTCTAGATCGGGGGTGCCGATTTTGACCGCCCTGGAGATTGTACGTGATACGTCAGGCAATCAAGTTATTGCGAATGCCATTAATGCAGCGCAGGTTGAGATTCAAGGCGGGGGCATGATTAGTCCGGCGCTAGAAGAGCACGGCGTGTTTCCAGTGATGGCGATTCAGATGATTGCTATTGGAGAGGAGACGGGTGAGCTAGACCAGATGCTGATGAAAGTCGCTGACTTTTATGAGGACGAAGTGGAGCAGGCGGTGAAGGCGCTAACTAGCATCATGGAGCCGATTATGATCGTTGTGCTGGGTGGCATGGTCGGTTCTATTCTGGTGGCGATGTATTTACCGATGTTTAAGGTGATGGATCACCTCGGCTAAGGCTCGGTTGCTGATTGATACATTGGTTGAATTGGGTTGAATGAAGAGGGCTTTGGGTGAATCACCTAGAGCCCTTTTTTTGAGTATGTGTTTTATAGGATTTTGTCTAGGCCGTACACCAGGGATTTGAGGGGGAGGACTCGGCGGATGGAGAGGAGAACGCCGGGCATGTAGCAGACGCGATCGCTAGTATCGTGTCGGAGCGTATAGGACTGGCCCGCCGCACCAAAGATGACTTCTTGATGGGCGATGAGGCCTGGTAAACGAACGCTATGAATTCTAATGCCATCGTCAGTTTGGCTGCCACGAGCACCGGCCATTTTTTCGGTTTCTTCGACCTCAGGCGAATTGAAGGGTTTGTTTAGTTCGGACAGCATTTGTGCGGTTTTGACGGCTGTACCGCTGGGGGCGTCTGCTTTTTGATTGTGGTGTAACTCAATGATTTCGACATGATCGAAGTGGGCGGCGGCTTGGAGGGCAGCCTGCTGTAGGAGCACCATGCCGATAGAAAAGTTTGGAATGAGTAGGCAGCCGGTGCTAGCTTTGTCGGCGAATTCGGCGAGGTCTTTGATTTGCTGGTTGCTCATGCCGGTGGTGCCCACAACAGGGCGGACGCCGTAGGCGAGGGCCGCTCGTACGGAGGCATAGACGCTGTCTGGGTGGGTGACATCGACCATGACGGCGCTGCCGCCTTTGGGCGCTTCGTTTTGGGCGGCGACGAGTGTGGCTTCTAGATCATTGAGGATGGGGACTTCTAGGGGATCAATACCGACGACTTCACCGATGTCTTGGCCAAGATGGGACGGGTTGCGATCAATGGCACCAACGAGGGTCATATCTGGCGCTGTTGAAATGGCTTTGACAATGGCTCGGCCCATTTTTCCGAGGGCTCCGTTTACGACAACTGGAATATTTGTTTGATCGCTCATAGTTTCCCATCTGCTCATGTAAGGGCATGACGTCAAAAGGGGAGTGATACCACTCCCCTTTTGACGTTGATATTTTAGGCTTCAGGCTTCTACGTCGTCTAGCAATATTATGGAATGTTTTGACTACTGGCCTTGACTACCCAACTTCGACTTGCTTAGTGTCTACGGCGTCTGTGCCATCTACGCCTTTGGCGACGGTAACCATTTTGTCTAGGATTGCTTGGCTGGGAACTTTCCCTTTGAGGACGACAGTGGCACTTGTTTGGGCGACCCAGAGGGTGTCGATATCGTCAAGCTGGCTGTCTTCATCGAAGGCGAGGGTGACGCGCTTGGCAAGACCACTTTCGTCGAATTCTCCGTCTAGGCCTACCTTGTAATCAGGGACGTCACTATCGTTACCGGCTGCTTTGGCAACGCCACGCTTGATTTTTGAAGAGGCGTTTGCGGGCTTGTCTTTTCCAAAAATTCTCTTGAAAAATCCCATAATACTTTCTCGCAGTGTTGTACAAATGCAGGGAGGGTTCCTGCTCAGCCATAAACATATCTGCCTGACTCTGGGGAGGGATATATCTTTAGGAACAAATAATCTTCGTATAGAGATTTTTAAGTAATTTGAGTCTGGCTGTTGCCTGCCTTTTTCTTTGCCCTGAAATGGGTAGGAAATGGGTGGGTATGATGCGGTAGCTTGAGGCTAAAGATGGCTAGATAACTCGCAGCGAGAGAGATGAGCGTATGAGGTCTGATATGCGATCGCAGATAGGAGAGCGTCTAGACGACTGGCGTAAAAAGTATTTGGAGGGTCGGCGAGTATCGCCCCAGGCGCATCAGCATATGCAAGATAGCCTGATGGACGATGCTGAGCTGGACTATGACTATGTGGTGCTGACGGTGGGTGCCTGCTTGATTGCAACGCTGGGATTGCTGTCAAATAGTGCGGCGGTAATCATTGGCGCGATGCTAATTGCACCGTTGATGTCGCCGATTCGCTCTGTGGCGTTTGGCATTTTAGAAGGTGATTTAGATCTTGTCTTGGCCGGGCTGAAGGCGCTGGGGGTGGGTACGGGCATTGCGATCGCACTGTCGGCCATGATTGGCTTTGGCTCTGGCTTTTTGGAATACGGCAGTGAGGTGCTGGCGCGTTCGTCACCGACGCTGCTGGATTTGGGAATTGCGATTACGGCTGGGGGCATTAGCGGCTATGGCAAGGTGCAAACGAAGCTGTCGAGTACCTTGGCAGGCACTGCGATCGCAGTTGCCCTCATGCCACCTCTGTGTGTAGTAGGTCTGGGCATGGCACAGTTCAATGCGTCGCTAACCCTAGGCGCAAGCCTGCTCTACTGCACAAATCTATTGGGCATTACGCTGGCCTGTATGCTGGCTTTTTTCTTAGCAGGATACTCTCCCTTTCGGCGAGCGCGTCGGCCCCTGAGCTTTGTGGTGCTGCTGACGAGTCTTTTGGTGGTTCCTTTGGGGCTGGGCCTCGTAGAGCTAGTGCGCCAAAATCAGTTGGAGGCTAACGTGAAACGAGCCCTGCTGGAAGAGACCAAGACGTTTCAAAATATGCAGCTGGTGAGCAGCTATACAAACTGGCAGGCGTCGCCACCTGAGGTGAGTATGGTGGTGAATGCCAGTGAGCCAATTACGCCTCGGCAGGTCATGTTGTTAGAAGAATACATTATGCGACGGATGAATCAGCCCTTTCGGTTTATCTTTACGGTGAGTGAAGTAAAGGAGGTGACCCGAGAAGATGTGCAGCTGAGCCCCTCTATGGAGGATTTATCGGAGCGACTGCAGTTTGAGCGACGCTGATGACGAATATGACTTTTTTGAATGTAATCCTTAAACGGAATATACGAATTAAGGTGCTTTAATCGGTCGTCTCGATCACTCGTCTTAATGATTGCGCGTCTTAATAATCGCTCGTCTTAATTTGTCTCAATAGGACAGCGAGGTTGTAGAAGTATACAAGAGCTACTCTGCAGCCTTTGCCTGTAATTTCCTCACGAAAAATTAATATCAGTGTCGGCGCAGGGTAAAAGTTGCCATTGCGCCGGTAGGCTTGCGTAATTATGCTGTATGTATTGAATAAACCTGATGAAATTATTAGGTAAGCGACTAGAATTTGAGCTAATCGGGCAATCTATACCCGAGATACATTTAATCTCATTGATGCAATGAGCGTACGTGTGAGCGTACTTGGTCAGGTTCCACCTAGTACTTTGAGCTTTCTAATTCTGATGGCGTTATTGCCCATCTACCCGTTTAAGAGTTTGAGATTTCTTTCAGGTTCTATGACGGTTTAAGCAGGTAGTGTAGTCACATTATCTTTCACTGTTTGTCCAAACTGTTTGCTCAGCTCTTTTCCTTCAGCTCTTTTCCCTTAACTCTTTTTCCTAAGTCAACTGACGTCTTTTGTTGGCTCACGTTTTTTCCAGACGCCTAACGTAAATAGATGATAAATAGCCGTTCTAGCACGAGTTACAGCACCGCACACAAACTGCATCCGCTGAGTCTATTGGCGCAGCTCATTAGCCGCCAGGTGAGTGGCTGCCTGAAGCTGACGGCTCAGGCTGCGGAGTGGCGACTGTTGTTTGATAAGGGGCAGCTAAATTTTGCGACGAATACGGCAGATGAGTTTGAACGGTTAGACCGTCAGCTACAGGCGTTTAGTGAAGATGTGCCGTCAGAAGTGCGCGATCAGGTTCGCCTACTGTTTGAAGGCTCCGATGAAGTAGATGATGTAGTGAGTCACGACTATCGGGCGCTGTGTTGGCTGGTGGACCAAAACTATTTGAGCCGGGAGCAGGTGGCGCAGCTGATCGGGTCGATTGCGATTGAGGTGATAGAGCCTTTTTTGAATATTCGTGAAGGCAGCTATGAGCTGATTCCGCAGGCCCAGACGGAGGGCGTTCCGACCTATTGCAAGCTAGATTTGCGGCCAATTGTAGAGGTGTGTCAGCGAAATAGTAAGCAGCGAGCGGTAGGCCAGCCGGTGACGAACCGGTTGCCGAGTGCGGCGACGGCGTCTGCGGCGACGCTTGGCGGCCAAATTAATGGTATGGGGCCGATGGGTATGCCGGTGAGCGGTGGCGGACAGCGGCTCGGCATGGGTGCTGGCGCAAGCACTCTAAAGCGGACAACGTATACGGTTGCCTGCATTGACGATAGCCCGACCGTGCTAAATGCGATCCAGAAGTTTTTAGAAGATCAGAGTTTGTCTGTGGTGGCGATTAATGATCCGGTGAAGGCGCTGATGCAGATTGTGCGTAGTAAGCCCGATTTGATTTTGCTGGATATTACGATGCCAAACTTAGACGGGTATGAGCTGTGCGCCCTGCTGCGCCGCCACCCTCGCTATAAGCGAACGCCGATTGTGATGGTAACGGGTAATACGGGGCTGATTGACCGTGCTAGGGCAAAGCTGGTGCGGGCGTCTGGATATTTGACAAAGCCGTTTACTCAGTCTGATCTGTTGAAAATGGTGTTTAAGCACTTACCGACTAAGGAAAACGGCCGACGGTAAAACAAGAGGCTTGAAATTTTGACGGGTGTGGTTGTTGAGTGATTCTTTCTTTTTGAGGGAGCTGCGCGATCGCACCCGTTTTTGATGTTTGCCTGCGCGGTCTTTATAAAGAAAATGTAGGGTGGCGTGGGCTATTTTCCTGCGTAGAAAAAATTGCTGATGAATCGTGGTAGACGACTGTATCTAATGATTGGATAAGAAGGTGATTGGGTGAGAAAAACAGAGGATGCGGTGCTGTGGGCCTATCCGGAGAATTTTAGTAAAAAATTTGCCTGAATATTTTCTAGGTTGAGTTGATAGGATATAGAGACATAGCTCAGTGCAAATACGGGTAAACCTGCTCAGCTGTGTTTAATTTGCTCTGGTTTGCTTGCTCTGTTTGTTCGCTTTACGGTTTTCTCTTACATGGTTACTACGAAGATTGTGACAGTACTGGTTGTTGAAGATGCGCCTTCAGAGATGAAGCTGATGAGCCATTACCTCCAAGAGGAAGGGTTTAGCGTAATCGGGGCGGTGAGCGGGTCTGAAGGATTGGATAAGGCGATCGCGCAAAAGCCGGATGTCGTCGTTACTGATATTGTGATGCCTGGCATTAGTGGATTTGAGCTATGCCGAAAGCTGAAGCATACGCCTGAGACTAAGGAAGTGCCGGTAGTGATGTGCTCGTCTAAGGGCCAAACGATTGATCGGATGTGGGGAATGCGGCAGGGTGCCAAGGCGTATTTGACTAAGCCATATACGCGAGATGAGTTAATTGAGGCTGTGAAGACAGTTTTGAGATAGGAAAGTCTGAGCTGCAGAGACGATTGGCCTGTGCGTGCTGTGGATGAATTTCTTTGGTTGGATTGCCTTGATTGGGCTTTTGGGAAGCAGTAGGTGTCTAAAAGTAAGGGTGACTGGAAGTAAAGGTGGCTAGAAGTAAAAGCGCAGAAAAAGAGCAGACTGTAGGGAGTATCAAGCAAAATTGATATATGTAGGCTTATTTTGGGCAGGCTTGGCCTGAAACGAGGGTTCAGCAAGGCCTCAGCAAGGCCAAGTAAGGCTGTCGAGTTTGGCACAGTCATGGCGAGTTTGGAAAGCGCCTGTCATTGTCTTACTTGTGGCTAAGACACTTTTGCTCTACATTGCCAACCACAAGCCTAGTTCAGCTTTATCTATATCCGACTTGTCTGTGAAAACAAAGCTCGCTATTCCTGACCGTCAGCTGATGGGTGAGGCCTATCTAAAGTTTCAATTGGCTCCTCGGGTGCCTGCGGTCTTTGCTGCGCGGGCGGTAGAAGAAGCGACGGTGCTGCCAAGCAGCCAGGTGACGGCGATTCCGAATATGCCGCCCTGCATGTTGGGACTGGTGAATCGGCGAAATCGGGTGATATGGATTGCGAATTTGGTGAAGCTGCTGGGAATGCCTGTGCCAGAACTCCCAACACAGCAACATAGCGTCGTCATTGTAAAATCAGGATCATCCCTTGGCCTGATGGTCAACGAGATTGATGGCATCGTGCATTTGCCTGCGGACTCTCTACAGCCCCCGCCACCCCAGGTAAATCCAGTGCTGGTGCCCTACTTGCGAGGGTGCGCTGTGCAAGACGAGCAAATTATTTTGGTGTTAGATGCTGAAGCCGTATTGCAGTCTTCGGTGTTTCAGGGGTCTTGAGCTTCGCCGTCTTTCTTGCACTTTCTCGTCTGCGCTAATATCGCTGTTTAACCAGCTTTTTCCTTCTTGCACCGCTCTTTGAAAAGTGAGTCTGATATGACAACTGATTTTCGTTCACCAAACCCTTTTGATGCTAATGATGATGCGACGCCTAACAATGCCAAACGTTCGGCTATGGGCGATTCGATGGATTCGGTGCAGGGCGAAAATGGGATAGTCCAAAATTCTGGCTCCCAAGGCAGCAGTGTGGATAGCAATGGTGTAGGTAATAACGGCGCAGGTACTAATGGCGCAGGTACTAATGGTTTGGGTAATGGCTCGGGTGGGGACGTTTCGCCCATCGTTGCGCCGACTAATGGTGCTGTAGAAGAAAGGCGGTATCGTGGTTTTCGCTATCAGACGAAAGAGAGTGAGCTATCTGCCCAGGTGCTGGCGGCACGAGCGGCTCAGCCAAAGGCCGGAGAGTCTCAAGATCGGGTCTATCGTGGTGTGCGCTACCGCGAGGATGGGGAGCGTTATGCGCCTGAGAGAATTAAGGTTACTCAACCTAGCGATAACAAGCTGCTGCAGTGGTTTTATAACCAGCGTGTGGCGGATAAGCAGCTGTCGGGGCTGCTGGTGTCTAAGCTGATTTCTCTGGTGCTGCTACTGCTCGCTAGTGGGTATATGTTGACAAGATATGGCTATCGGCAGCTGCTCAATCAAGCGGTGTCTGAGCTGACTGCAACGTCTAGTAGCTTAGAAAATCAGGCGTCTGGCACTGCGCCGACGGATGGTGTTTTGCTGGAGGCTGCTGAGGTCTACGCTGAGCTAGATAGTCTAGATGATGTGCTCGAGCAGGATACTCGTGCGGCCCTTCAGGCTCGGCTGGATATTAATCAGCTGGAATATATTGCTTTAGTGGATTTAGACCTGGAGATTATTGCGAATGGCAATATTGATCGCAGCGGTAACTTGCTAAATCCTAATAACTTGGTGTCTAGTGCGCTCCGGCAGAATGAGGTTAAATCTGCGATTAGTTTGCAGACTATTGCTGAGCTGCAACAGCTGGGGATTGCGGTGCCGAGCACGGTCAATGAGGCGGCACTGGTTCAGTTTACGGTGCTGCCTATTTTTGAAACGGGTCAGCCTGCTGACAGTGTGGGTGTGAGTAATCCGGTGATTGGTGCGCTGGTGACGGGTGACATTTTGAATGCAGATGCACCGGCTGTTCGAAATTCTTTGAGCGGCCTGAGAGAAGGGTATGTGGAGATATATCTGCAAGAGCCCAGCGGTTCGTTTGACTTGGTGGTGTCGTCTCAGGAGGGTGAGGTTGGGGTTGCTTC
>JBCBKQ010000098.1:0-19981 GCA_038521595.1 Cyanobacteria bacterium J06627_28
GAGAGACTTTCAAGTCTAGCTACAATTCGATAGGCCATAGAAATACAAACATTGCTGGTAAACCTATTGCTTCCCATCTTAGGAATAGAAAATTAGTATGCGTATGATGCTTTTTCGTAGACGTATAGTTTGTATCTTCAATAGGTCAGGGTAAATACGCAATTGAGAAATAGCAAAGCGCGGAATGCACTTGGCTTTGCTATGCACTTGGCTTTGCTATGCACTTAGCTTTATAGAACAAGGGTTATGGCTATTCGTAGTGGCCTAAGCTAAGTGCGAACGACCACAGCATGAACGCCACCCTTTCTGACGAGTCACTTATACCGCTCTAGCTCTAGCCGGCGATAATCGATTATTTATTGCCAGTTGCCCACCAGGGTGTATGCAGACCAAAAGAACGGATCGCTATAGCCTGGCGTTTCCAATAGGGCAAGCTGTGCCTGTCGCAGGGCTTCAGCCTTACTCATATCTGCCGTACTAATGCCGACATACAGCTCTCTCATGAGCAGGGCGGCCGCCTCATCTTTTACAGGCCAAAGCGTAGCCACCGTAGAGCGTGCGCCAGATTTTACCGCCAGACCTGCCAAACCTAAAACAGCGCGGTCATCCCCAGCAGCCGTATCACATGCGCTGAGTACCAACAGCTCAATTGCACTAGAGCGTCCCCTAGTCTGTAGTATTTCCGAGAGTTCTGTTACGTTCAATCGTCCCTCCCATGTAGAGAGAAACGTATCTTCTAACCTCGAGCTAAACTGCCCGTGCGTGGCCAAATGAACAATATTAGCCGAGCTATTTTCCACATTTCTAGCCAAAGCCTCGCTGGTGAACTGTTCATTGAACAGTACCGATGAAGGCACTAGCGATTTTACATCTGCAATCTCGTTTTCTACAGCGGGCAGTGCGCTCAGTCCATTTCGCGCAGCGCTAATACCGCCAACCACCGCATCAGGTTCAATCTGCGAGAGCGATCGCGCATTCATCAGCTGCAAACCAGGCGAGAGCGCCACCGCATACTCCTCAATCAAATACCGTTCTCCGCTATGTAAAGCAGCCATTGGAATATTGCGCAGCAGGCCATCGAGTACAAACACCATGGTCTCTGTGTCTTTGGTGATGTCGCTATGCGTGGCCGGTCGAATTAACCAGTCATAAACCTGCTGAGAAAGCGCCAGCCGTTCTTCATTATCAGACGCAGGGTGAATAGAACTCAATAAGCGACGCAGCGTAGATTCCACCGTCTGCGCATCAACGGGCGTGGAATAGTATTCCAAGGGCTGATCTGCGCTAGAGGCAATAACAGCTAGCCTATCTGGCAAAATTATCGGGTAGATAATTGTCGCCAGCGGATCCACCTGATCGATCTGCTGGGACTCCACATCAATACAGGCTTCTTGAAAAAAGTTGTCTAATTCTGCCAGCTGCAGCGCCTCAATTACCTCGCGGGCTTTGGCTAAATTCTGCTGACTTGGCTGACCAGAAGCTTGAATATTCGACTTTTGCCCTGAATCGGCTACCTCATTGCCTATCCCAGACGAATTGCCCGCTAGCAGCAGACTCACCAGCTCACGATAAATCGGCTCGACATTTTCTCTAAAAGAAAACTGCACATCTGGATCAATCGCGACCAAATCGCCACGCAGAGCCTGTAAAGCATCCACCGCTTCGCCATAGGCCACAATAGCCTCAGCAGATTTGTTTTGTTGCTTTAAGATGCGCCCTAGCTGCCAGGCAGACTGAGACGAAATATCATCCGCATCAATAGCGCGTGCAATGTCTAACGACTTTTCTGTGAGCGTGAGGGCATCATCCCATTGCTGTGTTTGCATGTACAGTGAGCCCCACTGGTTTAGAGCATAGGCTTCAGCCTGCTTGTCTTCTAGGTCTCTTGCCGCCTGTACAGCATTTGCTAGCAGCTGATTTATCTGCTCAATCGGTACTGACTGGCCCAGCTGTGGCTCGCGCGCGAGACTAGCACTCATGTTGACCGTGCCATAGACAGATAGCCTGCTCGGCGGCAAAGCGCCGATTTGTTCGGCCAAGTCTGCTGCAATTTGCGCACTTTTTACAGCATCCCCTTGAATGACATAAAATCTCAATCGACTGAGATCTGCCTGAAGTTCATCAGCGGGTGTAATGGCTGCTCTTTTGGCCTCTTCAAACATAGAAATTGCCGCATTGGTATCGCCCCAATCGTTAGCGGTTCTACCCATGCTGAGGTAGGTCGCGCTGAGTTCTCCGGTGGAATTGATTGCGATCGCAATATTGGCACTCTCAAACAGCGCTGCCCGGCTCCCCGTCAAATCACCCAGCACCTGGAGTGCATTCCCTAGTGTCCGCAGGCCATTTACCTTCAACGCCGAATCTGGCAGGGTTGCCAGCTCATCGGCAACGGTCTCTAGCTGCTGGCGCGATCGCCGATAAAACCCCAGACTCTGTAGCGCCTGCGCCTGATTAATTTGACTCCCTAGCTGACCAGAGACATCATTTGCCTGCCGGTAAAACTCTTCCGACTGCTCCCATAGGGCCAAAGCCGACTCTGCCTGACCCAGGGAATACTCCAGCGCCGCCTGTGTATTCCACACCTGGGCCCACAGCACCGAATCAATCTGATCGGCCTGAGCCCCTTCTAAAAGGTCGATACTCTGCGTGACGGCTGTGGTCGCCTCGTTCCATTGATTCAGTGCCTGATGAGCCAGCGATAAATAGCTAAGCGAGAGCGCCTCCATCGCCAGATCGTCCTGAGCCACAGACAATTCGCGAGCAGTCTGCCAGGCCGCTACTGCCGCTGCATAATTTCCCGTCGAATAATGTTGACGGCCCAAATCAAGCGGACTCAATGTTTCTGCCGACAAAGGAAGCGTCGTATTTGCGGCATCCGTGCTATTGAAGGAGCTATTAAAAGCGATGGCCGAAAGATCGTCCATCGGCAAAGTAGTGGTGTGAGGCACCGCCGCTGCAACAGGTAGAGCGTCACCTGCCCAGGTCAGGCCCAACAATCCTGCCAACATCAACTGCCAGGTGTATTTCATAACCACTTACCATTCGCTATCATCTGCCATCATTCCCCATGCCATGGGTCAGGCATCAAATATCCTCTCCAAAGGTCAGCTCAGGTAAGAACATCAAGCAAGATGACGCCAATCTCCCTCCGGCAAATGAATCCCCCCTAGCTGATTTACCTTTTCAACACTCATTTGATACACCCAGGCCGGGCGTAGCGGTACGCAGTCTAAATCAAATACGGGCTTTTCATACCTCTGATAGTCATTCTCCTGAGAGTGCCGATGTGGCGAATACCCTTCTAAGACATCGAGTCCCTGTAGAATCTGTTGGATCTGTGACGAGCTACTTTGAAAATGCAGCAGATAACCATGCACCCAAGAGACACCTTCTGTCATCGCCGGATAGCCTAATTGCGGGAAATCATACAGCTCCCCCTTAACTAGCGCAGCCGTTGCTGCAACTAGGCCATCACTGCAATAGCGCTGATGATATCGCCCACCGGGCTTGAGCGTTCCATAGGTAAAAATGTAGAGGTCAACCATCGCCATAAAACACCTGATCGCATTCCACCCATCACCCACTAAAATACAACCTTAGTGATCTGAACCAACTGACCCGAACAACCTAAGGAACCGTAGCGGCGTGGAATTGAGATATAGCCCAGCAGATATAGAAGCAAAGTGGCAAAAATACTGGGCTGACAACAAACTAAATAAGACTGCCGAAGAAACTGCCGAAGAAACTGCCGAAGCCAGCGAAAGCGGCAAAAAGTTCTACGCGCTATCCATGTTCCCCTACCCATCGGGTGACTTGCACATGGGTCATGTGCGCAACTACACCATTACAGACGTGGTTGCTCGCGTTCGTCGGATGCAGGGCTACCGCGTGCTGCATCCCATGGGCTGGGATGCCTTTGGTTTGCCTGCCGAAAATGCTGCTATTAAAAGAGGCGTTCCCCCAGCGGATTGGACGCTTAAGAATATTGAGCAAATGCGTGAACAGCTCAAAACCCTTGGCCTCTCTTACGATTGGGACAGAGAAGTTGCCACCTGCTTGCCCAACTACTACCGCTGGACTCAGTGGATTTTTCTTCAGTTCTTTGACTCGGGCCTCGCCTACCAAAAAGAAGCCGCTGTCAATTGGGATCCCATTGACCAAACCGTACTTGCTAATGAACAAGTAGACAGCGAAGGGCGCTCTTGGCGCTCTGGCGCAAAAGTTGAACGCAAGCTGCTCAAACAGTGGTTCTTTAAAATTACCGACTACGCTGACCAGCTGCTCAACGACCTAGACAAGCTCCCCGGCTGGCCAGATCGCGTCAAAACTATGCAGGCCAACTGGATTGGCAAGTCCAAGGGCGCACAAGTCACTTTCAAAACCGAAAGCGGCGAGGATATTGTCGTCTATACCACTCGCCCAGACACGCTCTGGGGTGCGACCTTCATGGTGCTTTCGCCAGAGCACCCGCTCATAGAAACCCTCACAACATCCGCACAAGCAGATGAGGTAAAAGCATACAAAGCTGCCGCCGCCAAGCTCAGCACCATCGACCGCACCGCAGAAGGCCGCGAGAAAACAGGCGTCTGGACGGGGAGCTACGCAGTCAATCCAGTCAACGGCGAAAAGGTTCCAATTTGGACCGCTGACTACGTGATGATGGACTACGGCACAGGGGCCATTATGGCTGTACCCGCCCATGACCAAAGAGACTTTGACTTTGCCCGCAAATTTGACTTGCCGATTAAAGCAGTCGTACAGCCCGAAGGCAAGACCCTAGAGGGCGCAACCATGACAGAGGCCTACCCTGGCGACGGTGTCATGGTGAACTCTGGGCCATTGGACGGCGTGCCCGCTGGCAAAGGTAAAAAGAAGAGTGTGGGTCAGGCGATCGCATACCTACAAGAAAACGCCCTCGGCAAAGGCACCACCAACTACCGTCTACGCGACTGGCTCGTCTCCCGTCAGCGCTACTGGGGCGCCCCCATTCCCATCATCCACTGCCCAGACTGTGGCGCCGTCCCCGTTCCAGACGCCGACCTTCCCGTTGAGCTGCCCAAAAATGCAGAATTCAGCGGTAAAAACGTCGCCTCCCTAGCAAAGTTCGACGATTGGGTCGCCGTTCCTTGCCCCAGCTGCGGCACGCCCGCAAAACGCGAGACCGACACCATGGACACCTTCTTAGACTCGTCCTGGTACTTTTTGCGCTACGCCGACGCCAACAACGAAGACATTGCCTTTAGCAAAGAGCGTGTCAATGATTGGCTTCCTGTCGATCAGTATGTTGGCGGCATTGAGCACGCCATTTTGCACCTGCTCTACTCCAGATTTTTCACAAAAGTGCTCAGAGATCGAGGCCTTTTGAACTTTGACGAGCCCTTCCAGCGGTTGCTTACCCAGGGCATGGTGCAGGCCATCACCTACAAAGCGGCCGATGGGTCATTCATCGTCCCAGAAAAAATTGCAGACCTAGACAACCCCACCCATCCAGACACTGGAGAACCGCTCAAAGTCTCCTACGAAAAAATGTCTAAGTCCAAGTTCAACGGTGTACCACCCTCACAGGTCCTCGCCAAATACGGTGCCGACACCGCCCGTATGTTCATTCTCTTTAAAGCCCCCCCTGAGAAAGATCTTGAGTGGGACGATGCCGATGTAGAAGGCCAGTTTCGCTTTCTTAACCGGGTTTGGCGTGCGGTCACAGAATTTGCGAGCTCAGATAGTGTGAGCGTGACGCAAAGCATTTCTGCCATCGACCACAGCAGCCTCAGCAAACCAGACAAAGCCCTCCGCCGCGCAACTCATACAGCCATCAAAGAGATCTCTGAAGACATCGAAGGTGACTATCAGTTCAACACAGCCGTGTCAGAGCTGATGAAGCTCAGCAATGCCATAAACGATGCCGAAGACAAATCAACGCCTGTGTTTGCAGAAAGCATCTGTACCCTTGTCAAACTCATTGCACCCTTTGCACCTCACATTGCCGATGAGCTCTGGTCTGCGCTGGCCATGACAGGCTCTGTGCATCAGCAGTCATGGCCGGCGGTAGACGAGGCTGCCCTCATTGCCGATGAAATTACCCTTGTTATTCAAGTTATGGGTAAAACGCGAGGCACGTTGCAGGTGCCTGCAGGCGCCGACAAAGCTGCCCTTGAAACCTACGCCCGCGAGTCAGAGATTGCTCAAAAGTATTTAGACGGCAAAGAAATTAAAAAAGTAATTGTTGTGCCGGGCAAACTGGTCAACTTCGTGGCGGTCTAAGTAGCGCTCTGACTTTTTATTCGCTTTCTTTATGCCGTAAGCTTTACCGGCTTTTGGCTAAACACTTGACGCTATCTTTGTAATCTATACGACATAGCGATAGAAACTTTACGAGAAATGTCATTCTGTCACGGACAGAAACGCCAGACATTGCTGATAGAATTCTTGTGAACTAACCGTATAAATACACATAGGGTTTCAAAGTATGGTTGCGCTAACGTCGCCGCAGATTCAATCAGACGTTCGAATCGGATTAGGTAAAGTATTGCTCGTAGAAGACGAAGAGCTAATCCGTGAAACCGTTGCCCTTTCTCTGGCTGATGAGGGCTTTGATGTATGCGTTGCAGACAATGGCCAGCGAGCATTAGAAATGCTGCTTGGTAGCTCAGATAAAGGACAAAGCGCGATCGCAGATATCAACCTTGTCATTCTAGATCTCATGCTTCCAGGCATGAATGGCCTTGATCTGTGCCGTCTCGTTCGTCACCAGGGGCTCAACATTCCCATCCTTATCCTCAGCGCCAAAGGCACCGAAACAGATCGCGTTCTCGGTCTAGAGGTCGGCGCAGACGACTACCTCACCAAACCCTTTGGCATGAGAGAACTCATCGCCCGCTGCCGCGCCCTATTGCGCCGCGCCCAATCACAAACCCAGCCCGACGGAAAGTCAGTCCTTCGTTTTGAAGAGATCGCCCTTCACACAGACGAGTGCCGCGTTTTCCTAGCAGACTCAGAAATTAGCCTATCTCCTAAAGAATTCAAGATTCTCGAATTGTTACTTAGCCAGCCAAAGCGCGTATGGTCTCGTAACCAAATCATCGACCAGGTATGGGGCTACGACTTCATGGGTGACAACAAAACGGTAGACGTCCACATTCGTTGGCTGCGTGAAAAGCTAGAAGAAAACCCCAGCCAGCCAAAATACCTCAAAACGGTTCGTGGCTTTGGCTATCGTCTCGGTTAAATTTGACGCAACCTCAGAGGCCTCACTTCCGTATAAACCAGCAGATAGCAACAAGCTTGTCAGCTTTCAGACTTTTGAAAAGCTGACGGTAGGTCACAAGCACTGTAGAATTCGACGGGAAACCCGTCACAGTGCTCTCCTGCATCTACTTGTCTATGACTACTGCGCGTCGCTCGCCCTCGGTTTGGCTACCCTGGGCAATTTTTCCAGCCATCATTATTCTGTTGGGCATTTTGCTGACGCTGTGGATACAGCTATTTGTCCAAAATGGTGTTGTCTTTGGTGGCGAAGGCGGACTCAGAGCGCTCGTTACCCAGCAGCTAGCACAGCAAATTAAAGCAGGACAGTTCCCCCTAGACATCGCCCTAAATCCAACGACAATAGGCTGGGTTTCAGACGTTTGGCAGCAGGGACTTTTCCCGTTTTCACCGCCCTTCGTACAAACGGTAGAGGGGCAAAGCTTCACCACACTACCCTTCGCGTTTCCAGTGTTGAGTGCGCCTTTCTATGCTTTGTTTGGCGATCGCGGCCTCTACATTATTCCGCTCGTCGCGCTGTGGTCTATCTGGTTTAGGTTCTGGCAGGTTGGGCTGCGCGTTGGGCTTAGAGTCGGGTCTCTTTGTTTAGGATTGGTCAGCCTCGTGTTTGCTTCTCCGCTTAGCCTATACGGCGGCATTCACTGGGAGCATACTCTGGCGATCGCACTTGCCTTTTGGGGCATCAGCGCACTGCTTTTTCCCGTCGGCTCTAGTCATTCACCATCAGGCCGTTCACCCTTAAGCCATTCATCATCAGGCCGTTCACCCTTAAGCCATTCACCCTTAAGCCGTTCACCAAAGCAACTACTCAATAGCGGCCTGCTCATCGGTCTGTCCGCTTGGTTTCGCCCAGAATGTCTATACTTGGCAGCAATTGTCAGCTTACTGATTATCATTGGCTGCTGCATTCCCAAGTGGAAACTAGCCCCGCAGTTTACAGCCTTTCAAGCGTTTATTTCCATTGGCGCAATTTTCTGCGCAGTAGGCTTCTTTTTTGCCATCAACTACGCCATTTATGGTAATTTGCTTGGCGTTTATGCCCTCCAGCTCGGCACCGCTACCGCACTGTCAGAGCCTGTTGCTCAGGCGACAGCCAGCTATTCACCCGTCCTGCAATCGCTCAGCAGATATCTCCCTGTGCTTTGGGTTGTTGGCATCGCCGCTCTCCTTAGCCCCGAGCTACGCCCGGCAAAAGTCAAACCGCCCTCAAAATTTGCCAAGGCTGCAACAGCCAAAAGTGACTACGTTAAGGGCCACTACTTCCAACAGATCGGCCTCCGCACAGCCGCAGCCATCGATCCTATTCCCAGTCGCTTTATCCTCACGCTCAGCCTTTTATTCTTACTGGGTATCCCCCTGCTCATGCCTACGGATCCCGCCGAAGCGCAGTGGGGGCCACAGCGATATCTGATTTTGGTGCCATTGGCGTCGCTGATCCTCACCCAGCAGCTCAGTCCTGCCTTTTTTCGTAACTGGGCTCGCAAGCTAATTTTGATCGGGACTGCGATCGCACTCGTATTCGGCATTCATATCAACACCATCAACGGCGCATTTGCCAGCTTCCAAGACGGGCAAAACACCTCCATCCGGGCAAACTATACCCAGGCAAGACAGCTGATTAATGTTTTGCGTCAGCCGACTGTTCAACCCTGGATTGCGGTGTCTCATCAATCTGTCGCCCATCAGTTTTGGAGCGCCCTCCCCCAGAAAACATTTTTCTACGCCCAAACCGTTGACGAAACCAAACAGCTGGCCACTGCGTTAGTCGCACAAAACGAAAGTGAATTCTTATACATATGCCAGCCTGACGAAGCTTGTCCCGTGCCCGAAGCCCCCACCAACGAACTTGCACTAGCCGACGGTATCCACAGCCTCGACATTACCTTGCTAGATACCTACGGAATCTATCCCATGTACAAAGTGGAGATTGTGCCTTGAAATCGCACCCCTCTGACGCTAAAACCCTGTCAAATCAGCTTGCACAGCGATGGCAGCAGCTACCCATTGGTAAATTTTTGCGCTTTGGCATTGTGGGCTTTAGCGGCGTCTTTGTTGACCTCATTGTCTTTTATCTTTTGCGCACCGGGCTGGGCTGGGGCTTTTGGCCTAGCCAAGTGATCGCCATCGAAGCCGCCATCGTCAACAATTTTTTGTGGAATGACGCTTGGACATTTGCAGACGTTTCAAAACGGCAGAAAGGGCTATCTGACAGACTCAAGCGGCTCTATAAGTTCAATTCGGTTTGCCTGCTGGGCGCGGTGCTACAGTCTGTACTCATTAAAGGAATGTTGCTGTTGCCCTTCGTCACACGGCTGCCTGGCGTCGCACAGCAGTTTACTCAAGCTAGCTGGACAGAAAACGCCCACGAGTACGCCGCTAAAATTGTTGCGATCGCACTCGTCACCCTCTGGAACTTTTGGCTAAATCTCAAGCTCAGCTGGAAGGAAAAAGCCTAAGCCTTTGGTGAGTCAGGCGATAGTTCTAGTACCTCAAACTCAAAGCTATCTAAGTTCATCGTGCCCCTCAGCGACTCACGTGAGACCAAAGAATAGCGCTCATGTAACAGCCGATCAGTCTCTTCTGCCAGCGCATTGCCAATCGCTTCAGTCTCTGGCGCATCCCACAGCGGCATGTTAGCGCGCAGCCACAGCACACGCCCGTAGGTCTTTTGCTCTAACGCCGCCGATAGTGCCGCCGATAGCTTGGCAGGTGCGGCTGCCAGCACATCCGGATTTGCCTGCTCATCCAAGTAATAGGTCACCCGGTTTACATGGCCCCACGCCCGAGAATTTAGCACCACCAGCGTTGGACGATCGCTCTGCAACAGCGCCCCATTGACCCGGTGAAACATCTGCCTCTCAAACCCAGCAAACTCCACTAGGTTGACAGCTAAATACGCGGCCAAAATTCCGCCAGTCAGCACAGACCGCCACCGTCCGGTCGCCTTTTCTAACCAAGCGGCCACCAGCAAGACGCAGCCTAGCAACACCACAATCGTCGCCCGCCCGTAGCCAAAGCCCAATGTATATTTATTGGCCGCAATATCTACGCCCAGCGCCAGCATCAGCGGAAACAGTCCCAATAGAGAACAGGTCACTAGCACCCAATATTGCCGCCGCCGGTATAGCGCCACCACACACATCACCAAAAACCCAATAGCCACACAGCCAATGGCCACTGCCGTCGGCTTAATTTTTCCGATCATGGGCAGCCAGCGCATCGGCAAATGGCCCAATATCAAATAGTTACCTACCGTCTGTGCCAAATCTTTGCCATGTTGAACCATCCCACCGGTTGCCCCCAACCGATCAAGCACGTCCGTTCGGCCACCCAGCTGTTTCAGCGTCCCCCACAGCGCCCACGGCATAAACAAGAGGCCACCGCTGCTAATCACCAAACCATTGTGCAGCCAGCGCTTTCGGTCTAGAAATAGTGCTAGTGCCCCCAGCGCAAAAAACCAGTAGGCAAACAAGTACTGCGTCATTACACCCGCACACAGCGCTACCGCAACACCGCTACGCATCAGCCAAGCTCGCCATCCCCAGCGTTGGGAATTAGCCATAGAGGCCGTTTCAAACACCTGCTCGCTAGATTTATTGATGCCCATCAGCGACAGCAAGCACAGCGCACTCAGTCCGCCCCACAGCAGCATGGGCGAATACATTCTCAAATTGAGTGAATGCACAAAGAAAAACGGGTTGAGTGCCATCAGTGCGGTAAAGATCATGCCGCCACGTTTACCCAGCACCCGCCGCCCCAAAAAGTAAGCAACCACTATCGTCGCCAGGCTCATCAGCATCACCAAGCTGCGCGTGGCGGCGGCTCCATTACCAAACAGGCGCATCCAAATATGATTAGACAGATAGAGTAGCGGTGGGTGGGGCTCAGACAAGTTTCCCTTTAGCAAATCCTTCACCGTTGCGATCGCATCACCCAGTCCATTTTCGGGCGCAATTTTTAACAGAGCAGAAAAGTCACTCAGGGCAAACGGCACATTGTCAGGCAGCTGATACGCACTTTTTTGCCCCGTAGAGAGCAGTATAGAGAGCACCTCGTCGTACCAAAGTTCTCGCTTACCTAGCCACAAAAACCGCAGTCCTACGCCCACAGCAATGCTTAAGACAATCCCCCATCGAAAAATCGTTTCTTCTAGAGATCGCATGTGACCATCATTGCCTTCAACCCCGGAGATTTCGTCGCCTCGTCCAAAAGCGGCGTCTAAAAAAGTGGAAAAAGGAAATTTTTTCATAGTGCTAACCTCTCAGGTGAGGCCTCTTGACTAGGCCGGTCAATTCGCACGCTTAATATTCACCAAAAAAAATCAAACCGATCACCGTCAAATGTCTGACTGTCCTTCCCACCGCTCTTTTTTCACCCTTCATAAAACATGCATAAAGCCTGTACTGTGACGCTTTAAATCTGGGCAAGCTGCGATTATTAGCCTGCACTACTGGCCTGCACTACTGTCATACAGGCTCTCCCCTCTCCCCAGTCGAACGTTAATAATCACCCTATGAATAAATCGTTGCTCATACCCACCACAGGCCCTCTACAGATAACGTCTGCACCTGAAACAGCAGCAGCGATAACACTTTCATTGGTAATTCCGACCTACAATGAGAGTAGTAACGTCGGTAAAATTGTTGACCAGCTAACCCAGCTCCTTGACAATTTCATTCCCGAAAAATACGAACTGATTTTGGTCGATGACGACAGTCCGGATAAAACCTGGGAAGTCGCCCAGAGCCTAACCGATAAGTATCCTCAGCTGCGTGTCATGCGCCGTGAAAACGAGCGAGGGTTGTCCTCTGCCGTTATCCGGGGCTGGCAAGCTGCCAAAGGTCAAGTTCTCGGCGTTATTGATGCAGACTTGCAGCATCCGCCAGAAATTTTGCTGAAGCTACTCAGCGCCATTCTCGATGGCGCTGACCTTGCAGTGGCTAGTCGCCATGTCGAAGGGGGAGGCGTCAGCGATTGGAGCGTTGTGCGGCGTATTCTCTCCAGAGGCGCACAAGTTTTGGGGTTAATTGTTTGTCCGGCCGTGGTGGGCCGCGTAACTGACCCCATGAGCGGTTACTTCATGCTGCGTAGAAGTGCGATCGCAGGCCCATATATGAATCCAGTTGGCTATAAAATTTTGCTAGAAGTCATTGGGCGCGGCGACATCGGCGACATTGCAGAGATCGGCTATGTCTTTCAAGAGCGCGAGTCCGGTGAAAGCAAAGTGACCTGGAAACAATATATTGAGTATCTCAATCACCTGGCGCACCTACGCTCGCAGGGTCGCCTAGGTCGCCTCCGGCAAAAATTTCCCACCCGTCGGTTTATTCGCTACGGCATCGTCGGACTCAGCGGTGTCCTGGTCGATATGCTGTTGCTTTATTTACTACATGGCACCAGCATCGGTCTTGGTTTGACCACTAGCAAGCTGATTGCGGCAGAAGTTGCCATCATTAGCAATTTTCTCTGGAATGACGTCTGGACGTTTGCCGATATGGTCGGCACCCAAACAGGCTGGAGTAGCCGCTTCAAAAGACTCCTGAAATTTAATGCTGTCTGCCTCACGGGGCTTTTCCTAGACGTTCTCCTACTCAACGTCTTCTTTAACCTCGTCTTTAGCCAGGGGCTACCGTATCTAGCCAATTTAATTGCCATTGGCCTTGTTGCCATTTGGAATTTTTGGCTAAACCTCAAGCTCAGCTGGCGCACCGCCGCTGTGCCTAAACAATAGTCGCCTCAACAGCCATCTTGAGACATTCATAGTAAAGCGCGCAAAGCGATAAAAAGCTCACCAGCGAGCTAGTTACGCCAAATTTCCAGTAGCGCCGTTGCCCGAGCAACGCCAGTTTCATCTTCCTGACGCTCGTACAGACGACGAGATTGCTCCAAGGTTTCTATCGCCGCGCGGCCGTTGCCTTGCCCCCACAGTGCCAAACCTAGGTTGTAGCGTACCCCGGCATCTTCTGGAAAAGCCCGTGTCAGCTGTCGGTAGGCTAGCACCGCTCGCAGGTACTGCCCCCGAGCCAACAGCAATTCGCCCAGGGCTGCCTGGGCGGGTGTCAAGCCTGGATTGGACTCTACTGCCTGCTCAAAATGGTTAAGTGCGGCATTTTCATCGCCGCGCTTACGAAAAATCTCACCTAGGCGAAACTGAGCATCTGCATCATCAGGGTTCAGCGATACCGCCCGCTGCAATGCACCAAATGCCCTCGACTCATTGCCCATCTCCAGCCAAATTTTAGCTAGGTTTGAATGCACACTACTGCGGCTATCGTCTAGCGCCAGCGCCCGTTCTAGCGGTCTTAGTGCTGCTTCATAGTCGTCTAGTGCCAGGTAGAGCATGCCAATTGCTTCGTAGGCCTGTGCATTATTTGGCTCAATGCTAACTGCCCGTTCGTAGGCTGATCGCGCTTCTTCGTATTCTTCTAAGCGCAATAGCGAGCCGCCCAAACCCACTAGCGCATCCGCCTCACGCGGCGCCATATCTAGCAAATCAAGGTAGGCGTTAGCAGCTTGTTCATACCGCTCATCCATAAATAAACTATGGGCCAAACCGTAATGAAAGGGAAGATTACGCGGCTCACGTTCGAGGGCTTCTCGGTAGTACTCGGCAGCGGCACCAAAGTTGCGCTGTCTGACCTGCAGGTATGCAATGCCTGAATATAGCCGAACGTTGTTTCTATCAATTTGAATAGCTCGCTGATAGAGCGCGACCGCACCAGCATAGTCACCCGAATCAATCCGCCGCTGAGCATCCCCCAATAGCTCGGCGAGCTGCGCTGTTTGCTCATCTGTTAGCTCAGTTGAACGCCCTTGGGCTATCAGCAGCTGAGCCTCAGCGTCGACAACAAATGATGCACTGGATAGTGCACTAGATGATGTACCAAGTGATCCACTGAATGATCCACTGAGCGATGCCACCGCAGGCTCTGTCACCATTGCAACCAGCACTGCGCCCCCGAGGCCTGCGAGCGTCAACAGCTTTGCCGAAATATGGGCAGGTCTAATATTTGTGAATTTGTATGGGGAGGCAAATTGTGGGGGGTGACCCATGGACTAACATCTCCTAAAGACTGAAAAAGATTCCAACTGATACACCAAAACTGACTCATGATCTTATCAACAACCGACTCACTTCAAGGCGAAAATATTCAAAGCTACCTAGGGGTTGTCACCGCCGAAGTCGTCTATGGCAGTAACGCACTGCGAGACTTTTTTGCAGGCATTCGCGATGTACTAGGTGGCCGGACAGCCGCCTATGAACGAGTATTTGAGAAAGGTCAGCAGGATGCACTCAAAGAATTAGAAAGCAGAGCAAAACGGCTCGGGGCAGATGCCGTTTTGGGTATTCAAATGAAAACAGACACAATCAATATCGATGAGCATGGGGTGCTAATGCTCATTACAGCGACTGGTACAGCCGTAACACTTTAGGTTAAGAACATACCCTACTGCCGGAAAATTACCTATCCTATTGCCGGCGAAATGTGACAGAGAAATTATTGGCCGGCATTGAAATGAGCTGCTCAAACGCCAACTGATGAGCCGCAGCGAGTTCAATAATGGCCTCTAAGTCTCTAATGCCCCAGGCTGGGTTGCGATCGCGCAACATCCCATCGAACGCCTCATTGCTCGGCGCAGTGTGCTGCCCTTCTCGCTTAAACGGCCCATATAGATACAGCAGGCCGTCTTTTGTCAGTACTCGCTGCGCCCCCGCCATCAGGTGCCCGCTCATTGCCCACTCAGAGATATGAATCATATTGATATTGACCACAGCGCAAATCGGCACGGTCGGTATAGTCACCTCCACAGGCCAAGGCCGTTGACTCACCTCTAAGGCCAGCACCGGCAGCAGATTAGCCGGTGAAGCAACGGCTTTTGTCCAGGCTTGAATACTCTCTCGCATCATGGCCTGCGGTTCACTCGGTAGCCACTGCAAATGCGGCAATCGTGGCGCAAAAAATGCCGCATGTTCTCCCGTTCCGCTAGCAATTTCGAGAACGGTGCCGCGCTGAGTGTCGCCTTTAGTGTCGCCTTTAGTGCCGCTTTGAGCGCCGCCTTGAGCGCCGCCTTGAGCGCCGCTCTGAGTATCACCCTGGGACAAAACCTGTTTTAGCACCTCTAAAATGGGCTCTCGATTGCGCTCTGTCGCAGGGGCGTACTGCCGCATGTCAGAACGAGCTGCCGACGGATTTTCCATAGGTTTATTTGGCACAGCCTTCCAACTTTCTCACAAAACAACTCACATTTTTAGGGTCACTGATTCATTGGCACACAGCGCTTTTGGGCATCATACGCCAGGGCGCTAACTGGCTGCCGCTGTTTATTTTGACCTTGCGATTCGCCACCATGGGAAGTATCTATAAAAAGCTTTTTATCCCTCTATTTCGTGCCTTTCTAGAAAGCAGTCTTGCCATCGCTGCACTACCTGTTTTATTACCCGTTTTACTACCTATCGCTACGCTGCTGGGCAGCGTTCATGAAGCGGCTGCTCAAGTCACTGCCAACGAATCGGCCAACACAGCTACTCAAATTGATGTTGTTGATGGCAGCACTATAAACATCAGCGGTGGTCAGCGCTCCAATGATGGCAGCAACCTATTCCATGGTTTCGATAGCTTTAATGTCGGGTCAGGGCAGACAGCCAGCTTCATTACCCCCGCAGATCTTGAGAATGTCATTAGCCATATTTCAGGCGGCCAGTCCAATATCGATGGTCTGCTTCAGGTGCTCGGCAGCGAAGCAAACCTATACCTGATAAATCCATCGGGCATTTTCTTTGGTCCCAATACTCAGCTCAATTTGCCAGGTAGCTTTACCGCAGCGACTGCCACTGACATCGGCTTTGGCGACCAGTGGCTAAACCTGCTAACCCTGGCAGAGCAACCCATCGACTACGGCGCGCTCAGAGGCTCACCGACCGCCTTTGACTTTGCGACAGCTAGTCCCATCGTCAACTTAGGTAACCTCAGCGTGGGCTCAGCGCGATCGCTCTCACTCTTTGGCGGCAACGTTATCAACACAGGTACGCTCTCCGCCCCAGCCGGCAATATTACCATCACGGCAGTCTCCCAAAGCAATCTATTGCGACTGAGTCAGCCGAATAAGATTCTCTCTCTAGAAGTTTCTCCCAATGCTCCGAGTGATTTGACCGCTGTTAGCCTGAGCGAACTGCTCACAGGCACAGGCTTGCCAGAAATAGACAAACTGCAAGTAAATGCAGATGGCACGGTTAGTCTTTTGAGCACGGTTTTGCCGGGTGGCACCGGCAACGCCATTGTCTCGGGGCAGGTCTCTGCGGAAGGCGATCGCGGCGGTGACATCAATATTTTTGGCACGCAGCAAGTCGCCCTTTTAGACGCTAACCTCTCAGCCAACGGTCGCAGCGGCGGCGGTACGCTCAGGCTCGGCGGCGACTATCAGGGCCGCAATACTGCGCCTACGGCCCAGCGCACCTATATCGACCGGCTCACCACCCTCACCGCAGACACCCTAAACCAAGGTAACGGTGGACAGGTTTATGTCTGGTCAGAGACAGCCACACAGTTCTACGGCCACATCAGCACTCAAGGCGGCGCGCTGGCTGGCGATGGAGGCTTTGTCGAACTCTCTAGCAAGCTTGGCCTCACCTACGAAGGCACCGTAAACCTAGAGGCCCCGCAGGGGGCGCTTGGCACTCTGCTCTTTGACCCGGACAGGATCATTATTAGAAATGGCGCAAGACCAGGCGGACCCGTCCCTCCAGGGCTACCAACAGTGCTGCTCAATGATGCCCCCATTAACTTTGTCGTATACGAAGAAACCCTAGAAGGGTTTGCGAGTGTCACACTTCAAGCACTGCTTGATATCACCATTGAGCCACTAACCAATGACGGTGTGTTGACCTTTATGCCCGGTGGCAATATTCGCTTTGACGTTGATGCCAATAACACTGGCACCGGCACATTCCGCATGGACGCCAACGATACGATTCAAGCGCCCAACGGCAGCATCAGAATTACCAGAGGCAACATGGCAGATACAGCGCCAGCTGTGTTTGAAATAGGGACTTTAGATACGACTAACGGTGGAGCCGGTGGCGGAAATATCACGCTCGAAAACCTCGATCAGACTGGAGAGCTGGACATTCGGGGCTTGATAGCAGGGACTGGGGACATCACTCTAGTCGGCAGCAGCATTGACTTTAACGGTGGCCCCAATACCGTTTCTGGCAATCTGCTGACGATGAGGCCACCACGAGCCAATGCCAATATCTTTCTTGGTGACGGCCCAAACACTCCAGGTCAGCTAAGACTATCCACAACAGATATTGCAGCACTCAGCAACACTATCAATCAGCTCTCCATTGGACGCAGCGATAGTACCGCTGAGATTTCGATGGGTGCTGACATTGCGGATGGCACCGGCAATGGCTTTAGAAGTCCGACGACATTGCGAGGAAATGCAGCAACGCCTGCCTCTTCAACATTAATAGGAACAAACGCCGATACCACTTGGACAATTACCGGACAAAACAGAGGTACCCTTTCCAACTTTGCTCAAATAAGCTTTGAAGATATTGCCAACCTACGCACTGGTACAGGCAACGACACCATTGCCTTTAGCAATGCAGCTGCCGAAATTGCGACCTCCATTTTAGATGCCGGTGGCGATCTGACCTTTACCGGCGATACGCTTAATTTGCCCAACACAATAGAGGGGACCGGGCGTTTGGTCATTCAGCCCAGTTCGGCAGGGCGAGCCATTGAAGTGGGTGGTGCCGGCACAACACCTGGCATTGCAGCCATTACCACGGCAGATTTCAACGGCATTCAAGATACGTTTACCTCAGTGGAAATTGGCAGCAACAGCAGTGGAACGCTCACGCTGACACAGGCGCTACTGTCGGACAACGCTCTGATTTTGCGCTCGGGCGAAGACATTGTCACAACTGCTGGTGCGCTTTCCGTCTTGAATCCAGGCAACGACCTTAGCTTGATTGCAGGTGGAGCAATCAACGCAGGTGCCATAGCAACAGGGGGTGGCGGCGTGACATTAAACGCACCTAACAGTATTACGGCGCTCTATGTAGACGCTAGAGAAAATCCGGCTAATCCCATGTCAGCCGGTGGCAACATCGACATTGACACCGCTGGTCTATTACGAGTGACAGGACTCGTGCCTCCAGGAGCACCAGATTTGTTTAGCATTGCAACCGGGCTAGATGGCGCTGTCCCTGCTTCAATTGCGATCGCACATGGTGGCAATGCAACGGCCTTTTCCATTGGCGACGCCTCTGTCAATGGCACCGCAGGGCAAATTACCAATCAAACCACAACACTACCTAATCAAAATATTTTGGGCGATCGCACTGAAGGCAACATTCAAATTACAACGAACTATGTTCCTCCTACGCCACCTGCCCCTCCGATGACGCCTCCGACAACGCCTCAAACGGCGCTGGAAAACCAGCCATTTATTGCACCAGTTTTAGACGAGAAAGATTCGCTGAGCGTTGTTTTGAGTGGGGATAACGAAGCCGAAGCTGCCAGAATATTTCGCCGCTTGGAAACGGTGGCCGGTAGCCAGTTTGGCGAGTATCTTGCCCTTGGCAGACAAAATAGACCCATTGCGACCCTAAGTCAGGCCAAAGACACACTCAAGGCCGCTGAGGACAATCTCGATATTCGTCCTGGCATGGTGTACGTCTTCTTTGTTGCTGATGCCATCGAAGATAGTGGACCCAAATCTGCCAGTTCGTCAGATAGTTCATCAGATAGTTTGTCAGAGCAGCCGCAACTCGGGCGTCCATCCATTGCCCAGACAGCCGCAATCCCTGAAAGTCGGCCAGACGATCAGCTAGCTGTAATGCTGATTACTGCCGAAGGCAATACCGTCATAAGACCCGTGTGGGGAATTACTCGTGAGCAAGTGGAGGCCCAGGCAAGAGAGCTGCGGTATCAGGCCACTAGCCAATTTTCCAGGCCCAGTGAGTATCTGCCACCGGCGCAGCAGCTATATGACTGGATTATCCAGCCGATTCAAAGCGAATTAGAACAGCGCGATATCAGCAGCCTGTCTTTCATTTTGGACGATGGTCTGCGCACTTTTCCGATTGCAGCGCTGCACGATGGTGAACAGTTTTTGCTTGAGCATTACAGTATTGGCCTGATGCCCTCATTTAGCCTGACCGAACTGGCCCCTGAGTATAGCTCAGGAAGTACGCTGCATCAGTCCGAAGTACTCGCCATGGGCGCTTCGCAGTTTACCAATCAGCCACCGCTACCGGCTGTCGAAGCAGAGCTAGACCTCATCGCGGGCGACCTGTGGGCGGGCGAAGCATTCTTAAATGAAGCGTTTACGCTAGCTAACCTGACGTCAGAAATTACCCAAGAACGGTATGGCATTGTGCACTTGGCGACCCATGCCGTCTTTGAACCTGGAGACTACGATAGCTCCTACATTCAGCTGTGGAATGAGCAAATTACGCTGCCCGAGCTAGATAGGTTAAATCTGTCTGAGAGCACCATCGATTTGATCATTTTGAGCGCTTGTAATACGGCTGTAGGCGATCACACCTCCGAATATGGCTTTGCAGGCTTTGCGGTCAATGCTGGCTCACAGTCAGCCTTAGCTAGCCTATGGCCGGTCAGCGACGAGGGAACCCTGAGCTTTATGACTCAGTTTTACGAGCAGTATGCAACGACAAATACCCGCGCAGAAGCGTTGCGACGAGCTC
>JBCBKQ010000099.1:0-19920 GCA_038521595.1 Cyanobacteria bacterium J06627_28
CAGCGCTTCAATCCCGTAGGCTGTCCGTTCAAAGCCATCGAAGAAGGGTGGTTGATGGTCGATGATTCTGGGCAGATAAGCGACCCGCCATTGAATATACAGGTGTGGATTATCGAGTTCATCTTCGGTCCAGATGCGCATCGAAGGGTGAGTCATGGGCGATCGCCACGTTAGAGAAGTGAGAAAAGCGATGGCCCGCTGCCAAGCCCGTCAATCGCTTTTTTCCATCCGTGTTTTGTTGGCCACATCCTACCATGTCTGATTTGTGGATGTTCCTGAGCGTCTAAAAACATCCCCAGCACTACTGGTAAGCGAGTACGTTGGTCGGAACTCGGCATCAATTCGAGCAAGGCAGAGCCGTTCCTCACCAATGATCTGTAACTATGATTCTTGTTTCTTATGTAAAATCTCTTAATTTACATAAGAAAAGCTTGCATTTTTTGGGACGAGTGCCCTAGAACACTTCAGGCGATCGCCGATGTATGTTCAGTCAAGGGGCGATCGCCAATAGCAGAAGAAAGCAATCACCATCGGTCAAGTACGGGGTCACAGCGCAGAAGTGCGATATAGATGGGTTGTCGTTCACTGCCGTGAGTGAATGATAAGAGATGCTTTCAAGAGAGCGATCACCATTAACGGATAATTGGAATGGATTGAGTGGCGGCAGCGTTGCTATCCCAGCATGTTTAGGAGAGTGATTTAAGAACATCCCGGTTCAGTAGAGGTTATTACTAGCTTCGCTCATGCAAAGTGAAAAATGATTATGGGCTAGAGTTCTGGAGAAACAGCGGTGCCAACGGCGCTTCTCACAAAGTGACAAATTTGCTTTTTGAATATCCCTACTAGTGCTGCCAGAGTGACGAGCAGGACTCCAGTCAATCCATAGGTAGCCGTCATGCCAATCCTCTGGCTGAATGGCTGCGCCAGAATCGGCGACAGAAATTGACCGAGAAACATAAATGTCGTCAGGCCACCCAGCGCCCGACCCCGCATCACATCAGGAACTTCGTTGGAGACCCAGACATTTAAGTTAGGCATCATTAATCCGAGGCCAATACCCGTTGGCATCAAGATCAAGAGAACCAGCCAATAGTTACTCACCAGGCCAATACCAACATATCCTAGGCCCATCAGTCCAAACCCCATTGCCAAAATGCTGATAAAGCTAAAGCGCTGTTTGATTTTGCCATAGCGCATAGAAGCTAGCGCACTGAAGAGCGTCGCGCAGGCAATCGCAAGTCCGGTTTGCGTTGCACCGACACTGGCAACCTGCTGTAAATGGAATGGGAGCTGTACTGGAATTAAATAAAAAGCAATTTGCTGGAGCAGCACTGAACCATAAATGAGTCCGAGCAGTTTAATCGGCATCGACAGTTGAGGCGACGCCGTGGTGTCTTCTATATTAGCCTGAGGACGGGGTGGTTCATACAGTGCGAGCATAATCGTCGGTAGTAGTAACCAGGAAAATAGATAGATTAGAAATGGAAATCGCCAGTTCAGTTCAGCGATAAAGCCGCCAACAGATAAAAAGAGAACGCCACCAAAGCCCATAAATGCTGCCTGTAATCCCATGAAGTTAGCGCGATCATCCCCTTGGTAATAGTCAGCAATCAGCGTGGTTGCGCTGACCATAATGCCCGCCACTGCTAGCCCCAGTAAAGCTCGTCCGCCTAGAATCGCAAAAAGAGAGTTCAACACGAAACCTGAACTGCCAGCTAAGCCATACAAGATAGCCGAGGCCAACAGCAGCGGTTTGCGACCAATCGTGTCCACCAACTGCCCTGCAATGGGAGAACCAATGACGATAAATAGGGCAGGCATGGTTAACACCAAGCGCACCCAAAACTCCACATTTTCAATGTCAACGAATTGTACTTGCATCGCTGGCAGCGAAGGAGCAATCGTGGCTCCTGACATCACCGTGAGGGTGCTCGCTAGTAAAAGTGTTGCCTTGATAACAAACGCATTGGGGTCTGGTTGAGGGGAAACTGCTGTGCGGGCCATAGTGATCCTCCAGTTGTTGAATCGGTGGTTAAAACAAGAAGACCGTTCGTCCGGTAAAAGCCCCAATCGCAGCGTTACTGCTCTGATTTGCAGGATTGGTGACGACCTGAATGAGGGGCGTGATGCGGATGCGATCGCGAACTAGGAAATTGTAGAACGCCTCAAAATTAATTTGGGTAGCATCGCCAACTGCGTTCTCAATAAAGGGTTGACTAACCCCGATGCCGGCGATCGCATCTTCGGAGAAAAGATTTTGAACGGCAATCCCTGCTGACCAGTATTGACGATATCCATCCCCAATACTGGTCAGCAGGGATATGAGCCATAACCATAGCGCCCAAACAGACCAATGTCTTCGCTGAGAGCAAGTTCGACATTAACCCCCAGCACATCAAAAGCGCTACCAAACACCCGTTCGCTATCATATTGCAATCGCACAGCGAGATCATTGCGATGCGCATACTCGATCTCAGCCACTCCTTGGTACGGATCACCAAACAGACCGCCAGTTGCGCCGCCACCTCCGATTGGGAATAGGCGAATGTCGTCAGGGCCGCCACCGCCAAATACAGCTTGGTTTTCAGGAAAACTGTTATCTGCATCCCCAGCAATGTAGACAACTCTAAAGCTAAATGGACCTGCACTAGGATTCCAGTCAACTGCTGCGCCCGCTCCTCGGCCCCTGGGAAAGAGAATAAAGTTGTTGACCATAGCTTGAGTCGAAAAATCTCGAAAACTCGCCCCAGCATAGCGATTTTTATCAACGATATCGGCGGCAGTCATCGACGCGCCCACGGTAATATTTAGATCGGCAGATGTGGAAAAGCGATAGTACGCCCGAGCTAGACTAGTATCCCCATCTCGACCTTGATTTGAAAAGTCTAAACCACTGCTAAAGTTCGGTTCCAAAAGCCCAGTTGCGTTATCAGTTGAACCAACATTACCTGTCACCAAGCGAACCTGCAAGAGATCGCTGCCCGTAAAGCTGGTATTGAAGTTGAGACTCATGCGATAAATGAAATTGACATTGGATTGGTCGTCAGTGATGACAGCTCCTCTAGGCACAATCATGCGATCGCGGGCTCACCGTTGCCGAGCTGGCTCAGGTAGCTGGCTTCCCTCAGTTTTATTTCTCCCGCAGTTTCAAGCTGGCGACAGGTCAAAGCCCCTATCAGTACGTGCTAGAGCGTCGCTTGCCCGTGCCTGCGAGCTACTGGCGATTTCTGCCTTGCCATTGACTGAGGTGGCGGCGGTCTGTGGCTTTTACGACCAGGCACACCTGACACGGATATTCAAAAAACAGCTCGGCACCACGCCGGGAGCCTATCGCCAGGAAGTGAAATCTTAAATATTTGATCAGGAATGTACAATCTACGCCACAAGATCGTCCAATACAGGCTCGCGCTGCGTTTCGTAAACTTTCCTAAAGTGCTGACAACTTCATCCCAAAGTCACCGCACGTAGATTCATTCGCAAAATCAATAAGTTAAGAGGTAATGATGAGCCGCAATCGACGTCAGTTTTTGGGCGCAGTGGGAGCCACCGGCGTGGTCGGGGCGATCGGGGCTGAACGAGTCATGGCCCAAAACACTAATCCATCGACTCCCGCGCCTTTAGCGCAAACTGCGCCGACCTTAGGCTCTCGGGAATTAGACGGTAAAACCGCGTTTATTACCGGTGGCGCGCGTGGAATTGGCCTTGCCACTGCAGAGGAGTTGGCGAAAGCGGGTGCAAACATTGTGCTTTATGACGTTGCGTCTCGCACGCTTCCACATGTGCAGTACCCGGTTGCAACGGAGAACGACCTCGAACAGGCGAAAGCGCAGGTAGAGGCGTTAGGCGTTCGCTGCTTGACTTTCAAAGGCGATGTGCGTAATCGAGATGCACAAGTGCGAGCGATGGAGCAGGCTGTAAACACATTCGGTAGTCTCGATATTGCTGTTGTCAATGCGGGTGTTTCACAGGCAGGCGCAATCGAAGAGTTTTCAGATGAAGAGATCAGCACAGTATTCGAGATCAACGTTGCTGGCGCGGTAAAAACGACTCAAGCCGCTGTCAGATTTATGAAACCACAAGGTTCCGGGCGAATTATTTTTATTTCATCGGCCCTGGGCCGCATGGGCAATGAGCTCTTCCCAGTCTATACATCGACAAAATGGGCAGTGATCGGTTTTGCAAAGTCCGCAGCTTTGTCTTACGGACAGTTCAACATTCTATGCAACACTGTTGCACCAGGATTGGTAGATACACCACTGGCTGACAACGATTTTATCTTACGCAAAATGTTGCCAGATGCACCCAACCCAACCTTCGAAATGGTCTCTGAGATGTTGAGACCTGGTAATCCTATTCCGGTAGGACATTTAGAGCCAATTGACGTTGCAAAGGCGGTACTCTTTTTTGCGGGGAGCGCCACCGATAGGGTTACTGGCGAGGTGTTTGACGTTAGCTACGGCTCACTGGCGAGAAGCATTGCATAGGATGTTGACCTTAAAGTCAATCGTGCGATGGGGTTTGACACGGTGATTCTATATATGGAACAGAATCTTTCTTCAGGCACCGAAAAACAACTGTAACTGTTGCCTTGAGGACAGTTAAGGCTCAATTTTTCTACAGTAGACGAGTGCCTATGTCCGCTCTAAAATACTCATTCACCTGACCGCCTGAAGGTGATCGACTGAGCGCTTCGCGGTCATATACAGCAGGTGATGGGCAACGTTAGATCGTGGGTGAAGCAATGTCTACAAAATCGACTACATCTATGTATTAAAGATGGATAACGGGCACAACCAAGTCTGACAGCTTAAAAATAATGAACGGCATGTAGGAGGTGAGGAATGGCTATGGGAAGGCAGCAGAGTGCTCCCGGCTTGGATGCTTGGGAATCCACGTTTGCGGACGGACTTGTTGCAAACAGTAGAGTTGGCATACCTGACCCCTGGATAGCTGGTCACGTCCATGTTGTACGCAATCTTCCCGATCAGCCTGAATTTACGCCAACTGGTGAAATGCCTTTTTATCAGGTTATCTATCACCTCACGTCGGTCTATCTGACAGAGCGCATCCAAGGCGACAAACCCCACCTGAATAAGGTATTGATTCCTGGCGATATTTTGATAACGTCGGCAGAATTTACAGCGCAGGATCGACGCACCACCTGGAAATCATCTGATGGGGAGGGAACTAGCATCCTCAGTTTAATGCTGGAGCCAACTCAGATAGAGGCGGCATCCCAAACCCTTGACCTCGACTACACCAGCACCAAACTGATTCCCCACACCCTCAGTTCAGATCCGGTTTTAGAAAATTTGCTGCGGGCACTCGGTTCGGAGCTAGAATCAGGAGCCTCAGCAGGAAGGCTTTATGCGGAGCAACTGATTCAGACCGTGGCGGTTCATCTTGTCTCTAAGTACACCCCCAGGCAGCCCGCGCTCAAGGCCCACAACGACAAACTTGCAGCCAACCTGATTCGCCGTATTGAAGCCTATGTGCGTACACATCTGAGCGAGGAGCTGACGCTGACGACGCTAGCTAAGCAAGTGCTGCTGTCCGACTATTATTTTGCTCGTCAGTTTAAGTCGGCAACGGGAGAGACGCCTGCGGCCTTTGTCTGTCGCCTACGTATGGAAAGAGCCGCGCGAATATTACGCGATCGCCCCTACTTTACGATTGCGATGGTTGCGACTGAGGTGGGCTATAGCGATCCTGCTGCCTTTGCCAAGGCATTTCGTCGGCAGATGGGCATCAACCCAAGCACCTATCGTCAGACCTGTCGCTGAGCCATGAGCAGCCGTGCTTAATTGGCTGCTCATCGACTTGAAACATATTCGGGTGATCGCCTTAACGTGTTAGGACAGTCGCGCAATGCTGGCGCAGCAAAACCGCAAGATCACCCGCAAATCAGAGCAAATATACCCTCTTAATGCTCGGTGCTGGGCAATTATTCTGATTGGTGTCAGTTTCAAAAAGTGTTAAGCATCATGGAAAACTATCGATTGGGTACCAAGCGTCGTGACGCCCTAAAAGCGATCGGACTTGCTGGATTCGCAGCTGCAGGAGTTAGCACGTTGGGTTCTCCAGCACCTGCTCAAGTCGTCGGGGCATCAGAGCAAATCACCAGAGAGGTGGCTGCTGGTGATTTGCTATCAGGCAAGACAGCCATCGTGACAGGTGCCCGTGCCAATATCGGTCGGTCGATCGCCGTCGAACTGGCTCGCATGGGCTCTAATGTTGTTGTTCATTACCATCGCCCCGAAACTCGCGACCAGGCTGAGCAAACCGCTGCCATGTGTCAAGAGTATGGCGTCAACACAGCGCTTGCAGTTGGCGATCTTGGGCAGAAAGACAACGTTATGCGCATGTTTGATGTGGCGACTGACACCTTCGGTCGGCTGGATATCTTTGTTCACAACGCAGGTGCCTTGGTGAAGGGGCCTGTAGCTGAGCTGTCTGATGAAGATTACGTGCGAATGCAGCGGGTCAATGTCGATGCGACATTCTACGGCTTCCGCGAGGCCAGCCGTAGAATTGAGGACGGTGGGCGCATCATCGGCATTGCGTCTTCTGTAACCGGTGGCCCACCGCCACAGTATGGCGTTTATACCGGTGGCAAGGCCTTTATGAATGGCATGATACTGGCGATGGCCAAAGAGCTAGGCCCACGTTCAATTACGGTCAACTCCATCAACCCTGGCCCGCTCGATACGCCTTTCTTTCATAATCAAGAAACACCAGAATCGGTCGCCTTTATTAGTCAGTTGGCACCCATGAACCGATTAGGTACAGTAGCGGAGATGATGCCTGCTGTGCGAATGCTGCTTTCGCCGGAGGGGATGTGGATGAACGGAGAAACTTTGTACATCAACAATGGCTATCTTCAGGCGTAAGGTTGCCTGTGACGCTGTTGACCTTCGGCAGGAGACTATTGCAGTCTGGTAATAGTCTCCTTTGGGAGTTTTATAGGGAAAACGACCGGAATTGAAGAAGGTCTGTAGCGTCGTCCTCACACATCCCAGTTTTCACTCTATTCATTCTGTAGTTCAATATTCTCTAATCAATTACCTTCAGTAGAAACTTGAATGTCTAACGTAAGTCGGTATGTAGCTATATCAATCTTAGTTGTCATTGGTTTAGTCACAGCTTCTCCAGGGTCTCAATGGATTACGGGCCAAACCATTTGGATCAACGGGGGCCATCTGGCACGATAGGGGTAAATGCGCGATCGCGGGGCGAGGCCGATGCTGTGTATAGATGACTTACTAAAGCTCAGCGCCTTTCAGACTCTGTCTGAGGCCCGCCTGCAATGGGTGTGCGATCGCGCTCATGAACTCAACTTGCAGCGCGGTAGCATCATCGAGCAGGAAGGCGCGGCTTCCCGAGGATTTTTCATTCTGGTGTCCGGGCAGATTGGCGTCACCCGAACGACCGAAGGCGTGGAGATGCCGATTGGCCGCTTTGACGCCCCGCACTTTTTAGGGGAAATCGCGGTCTTGACCGGCAAGCCGGTGTTGGCGACCGTCCGCACCTTGACAGACTGCTGCCTGCATCAGCTTTCAAGTGAAGATTTTCTGGCGCTGCTGCACGAATGTCGCGAATTTGAACAGGTCATCTTTCAAGAAGTGCAGCAGCGCCTGCGGGGGTTAGAGTCGTTTGTCTTTGGTCGAGAAAAGATATCCGCACTGGGGACGCTGGCCGCCGGACTGGCCCATGAGCTGAACAATCCGGCAGCAGCAGTTGTTCGGGCTTTGAGAGACGTTTTACCCGCGATTCAAGACTTAGAGAGAATGACCCTGATCTGGGGTCGGCGAAACGTCGATCCGGAGCATAATCAAGAGTGGTCAGACGTTCGAGAGCAGGGCTATCAGGCGATTCTGCAAGGGCAGATTGATGCCATGACGCTGAGCGATCGCGAGGAGCAACTGCTGGAGTGGTTAGACGATTACGGTGTCGAGAAAGGTTGGCAACTGGCAGAAAATCTGGCGGTTGGCGGCATCCAGCCCGCGACCTTAGACCACCTCATGGCGCGCTGGCGAGATGACCCGACCGAGCTGAGGGAGCAAGGGCTGCACTGGCTATCCCTCTCCTTGGATGTGATGGTGATGCTCAAAGCTGGTTTACAGGGAGCCGAACGAGTTAACGAACTGGTGCGATCAATGAAGTCTTACTCCCATCTTGATCGAGGGCCGCAGCAGTTTATTGACATTCACCACGGCCTCGAAGACACTCTGGGGCTCTTCACGACCCAGCTCAACCCGCAGATTGAGGTGCGCCGCGTCTACGATCGCAGCCTGCCGCAAATCCTGGCTTTCGGCGGTGAACTCAACCAGGTTTGGACTAGCTTGATTGATAATGCGATCGCCGCGATGGCAGGTCAGGGCGTGCTAGAAATCTCCACCTGTCGCGAGGCGGACCGTCTGCGCGTCGAAGTGATCGATTCTGGGGCAGGCGTTCCGGCAGCAATTCAATCGCGGATCTTTGAACCCTTTTTCACCACCAAGCCAGTCGGCAGTGGCATTGGGCTCGGCCTCGATGCGGTGCGTCGCATCGTCGAAAACCGCCATTACGGAACGATTACTTTTGATTCCCAACCTGGAAGGACTCGATTCACAGTCTATTTGCCGATTTCTTCTACCAAGACCTGAGGTATCGCCTTTGCCAAGCTGATTAAAACATTCGAAAAACCGGGTTCATCCTGCCACTGGCCCTGAGGATCTAGGTCCGCGTGATCACCATTTGGTTTATCCCCGCACAACGATTTGAAAACGGTATGCATCCATAACTATGAAAAATCTATTGAGTTGCTATCGTCTTTTTAGATCTTTTCCCTGGATGTTTTCATGTCTGTAGCTCCCGATCAGGGCAACGCCCCCCCAGCCGAGCAAAATCCCTTGGCTCCCCTGCGCAATGCCGCCTTTCAGCGAATCTGGCTAGCGTCCTTAGTGGCGAATCTCAGCCTGTGGATGTACAGCATTGCCGCCGCCTGGTTAATGACCTCTCTGTCATCGTCACCGCTGATGGTGAGTTTGATGCAGACCGCCAGTAGTTTACCGGCCTTTTTGATTGGCTTACCGGCGGGAGCTTTAGCTGACATTTTTGACCGACGGCGATTGCTAGTGGCGACTCAGTTTTGGCTGGTCATCATTGTGGGCTGCCTCGCCGCGTTGACGCTGCTGGATGGGGTAACACCCGGATTACTGCTGGTTTTCACCTTCTTGCTGGGATTGGGCACGGCAGCCAGTGGTCCGGTGTGGCAGGCGGTGATTCCCGAGATGGTGTCGGCGGCAGAGCTAAAAGCGGCCTTGACCTTGCAGGGCAGCAGCATCGATTTGGCGCGGGCGATCGGGCCGATCGTGGCCGGGGTGATTGCAGCGGCGATCGGGCCGTGGGCCGTGTTTGCCCTCAACGCGATCGTCGGGTTGGGGCTGGTGGTGCTGCTCCAAACGGTGCCCCGCCCCCCCGAGAAAGCGGAACTGATGCCTGAGCAAATGGTGGGAGCGATGCGGGCGGGCATTCGCTATGCGCTCCATGCCGGACAGCTACAGGTGGTGCTGCTGCGCACGGGGTTGTGCATGGCAGCGGGCAGTGCGCTGTGGGCGCTGCTGCCGGTGCTAGTGCGCTACGACCTGCAACTAGGGTCAGAAGCCTTCGGTATTTTGTACGGGGCAATGGGCGTGGGCTCGATGGTGGGGGTGTTTGTGCTGCCGTCGATCTATCAAAAATTGTCTACCGATGGCGTGGTGCTCACCGCCACCGCGCTTTACGGACTGGTGCTGTTGGGGCTCTCCGTGGGGGGCAGTTTTTGGGTCGTTTGTGGACTGATGGCGATCGCCGGAATCGCCTGGATTGGCCTCATGTCAAGCTTCAGCATTGTCGCCACGGCGGCGGGCTCGGCGTGGGTCAGAGCGCGGGCGCTCAGTCTGTTTCAACTGGTGATGCAGGGCAGCATGGCCTTGGGCAGCTTGCTCTGGGGCACGATCGCTAGCGCTATCGGCACATCTCAGACCCTCGCGATCGCCGCTCTAGGCATGGCGCTGAATATCATTGCCGCCCTGTGGTTAAGGTTTGGCACTGTCGAGCAGCTCGATTTGAATCCGGCCCACTCGCCGTTTGAGCCCGAATTAGCGGTGGTGCCAGAACCCGGCGACGGCCCCGTGCTCGTCATGTTGGAGTATGACGTCAATCCGCAGCAGGTGGCCGACTTTGTCGCGTCCATTCATACCCTGCGCCACAGTCGTGAGCGGGACGGTGCCCTGCGCTGGGATCTCTGGCAGGATACAGCGATCGCCCATCGGTTCATCGAATGCTTCATTGTGGAAACGTGGGCCGAACACTACCGCCAGTATCAGCGGTTTACGGTTTCGGACAAACAGTTAGAAGATCGAGCGCTCTCTTTCGTGCAAGCGCAATCTGCTTACGCCAAATTCTTTGTGTTTGCCCGACCTCAACGGATTTTGCCCGCGCGAGTGCCTGGTGAACCGTAGGGCGATGATTTCCCAGTGCTGTTGCGGTATGGAGAACGTCTAGCCGGTCCTTTCTATAAACTTGTATGAAATCGTCTCGGCATTTCTCGGTAATGCCATCAGAGGCAAAGACATGAGCCGAATCGTCTTAACCACCATTAGATCTTTTGGGGACTTGCATCCCAAAATTGCGATCGCGTTTGAGTTGCGTCGTCGAGGTCACGATGTGGTGTTTGCGACTCATCGAGAATATCAGGACAAAATCGCAGCTCTGGGATTTGAGTTTCATCGAATACGGCCTGACAACATCGCACTCAACGATCCTCAAGAAATGGCACGCATGATGGATTTGCAGACGGGTACAGAGTATGTGGTGAGAAATTGGGTTTGTGCCAGCTTGCGTGAAACCTACACGGACTTGATGAATACTGCCAAAAATGCTGATCTCAGCATCAACGGTGAAGGTGTACTGGCAGCCCGATTAGTCGCAGAAAAACTGGGAATTCCGTGGGTTTAGGCTGCCAAACATGTGGTCTGCTTAATATTGACTAATACGATTCGATACCATAAGTGTGGCTAGGCGGTTACTCTCAGAAAGCATAACTATATGAATGAAACTCCATGTCAGAGCCACCCTTGTCTAGTCAGGCACCGACTCAGACACTAGATGCCTTAAAGGACGAGTGGACGATCACCCAACGGTCAGTTCACTCCGGTGATTTTGTCGCGCTACACGAACTGCTGCCGCCTGATGAAGTGGAACTCCCACCAAATTTGACTCACCATCTGCTGGCCCTGCAATTAACTCACGGCGATCGCCAAATCACCCGCTTTGACGGACGCGAATATGACGGGCCGATACCCATTGGCACTTTCTTTTTACAGCCTGCTAGCTACCCAGCCTCTTATTCCTGGGAATCGACAGATGAAGCACTTCTGTTTCTGCTGACGCCAGGATTTTTGCAGCGCCTAGCGACTCAGACTGGCTGCCTCAACCCCGACCAGATTGAATTGCGTCCGATTTTGCTGGATCACGATCCCCAAATTGAGCAATTGGCTCGGGCCTTTGCTCACGAAATGCAAACTCAAGGTTTGGGGGGCCGACTCTACACCGAATCACTGGCAAACTGCTTGGCGATTCACCTCTTGCGACATTACTGCACTATTCCAGCTCAGCTACCGCCTCCAGTGGGGGGACTCTCACGCGATCGCCTTTGTCAAACTTTAGATCTCATTCATGCCTCACTCGATCAGTCTCTCGGGCTCGAAACGCTGGCGGCAGCGGTGGGCTTAGATGTGTACTACTTCAGTCGCCTATTTCGCCAGTCAATGGGCATTTCGCCCTATCAGTACGTCCTCCAGCAGCGCATCGAGAAGGCCAAGTCACTGCTCCAGAACCAGGCATTAACCGTCACCGCGATTGCCCTGGAATGTGGGTTTACCGACTCCAGCCATTTAGCTCGTCAGTTTCGCAAAACGATGGGAATGTCACCTAGAGACTATCGGCGACAGATTCGTTAAAGGGCAGAAACGTACTCTGCAACCACAATAATTTACAAGCAAGAACAAACCGCTTTGAATACACTGTTCTCATTCGATTGATTGCTCTCAGCTCAATTCACCCCTGATTCGAATCTTGCTGTGTTTAAGAGGTCAAGTCATCATGCTCAGGTTGTGTGCTCGTTGGTTGGCTCAGGTTGCCGTCGTTATTCTGGCCGCTGCGAGTGTGCTCGTGGGGCCGCCCCAGACAGCGAAAGCAGCAGTTTCGCTCAATGAAACCGCCGATGTTGTTAATGTCGTGACTGTCTATCCCACCGACTCAGAAATCCAGTCTGAAGTCTTGTCAGAAGTCTCTAAAGCGGAAGCATCCACATTCTCCGAAGTTCCCGGATTCAAAAATTCGGCTATTCTCAAAGCCCAGGATGGGAGTCAGGTCATTTCGTTGTCCCAATGGATCGGCAAGGACCTCACCAGTTTTGAATCCTATGCCAAAGAGCATGTTTTGAGTATTCCGGCGGGGCAGTCGGCTCAATCTTTTGCCTGCCAGGTACAGCATACCGAGACTCGCACAGTGTCACCCAAATTTCAGCAAGGGGACGTCGTGATGTTTAGCCAGTTCAAGATGAAGCCCGACAAAGCGCAACCTGAACTGACTATGGTCATTAGCCAAATGATGCCTGGCGTATTGGAAATGATTCCAGGCTTGCAGTGGGCAGCATTGTGTCCCAGCACTGATGAATCTACCATTGCTTTGCTGGCTCGGTGGAATAGCCGCAACGATTTCGAGTCCCTTGGACAAAAAGCAGGTTTCGACCCAGAAACTAAGTATTGGCAGGACTATGCAGTGAATGAGCACGGATTATATGACGTTGCTCAAGTGATTCGTTAGCTTAGGAACGGCGTTGCTGATTTCTGGGATGAAACCTTTGGAGTAGACCATCGGCAGTGTGAGTTTCAGAAATCCATTCATCCCTCATTTCAGCAACGCCGCTGAGGAAACAGTGCTGATGTTGATACAAAATTTGACTCTGTATTTGTCCGCTTTTCTCGGCGGGGCGATCGCCTGGATACTGCTGGAATCCATCTGATCTGGGGCACGATCCTCATCGTCTACAGTCTGCCAATGATCAAAAATCTCCTGCACTGGATGGATCACGGGGAGCAATCGTCTGGCTTTCCACCTCTATTGCAGGCTGCCGGGGGCATTCACGATATTGGTGTCGGCATTGCAATAATCGCTGGGTTCCTGACATCCGTGGCAGACCTCGGTTTAGCCGGGATGATGGCGATCGCCTTAATTCTTTACTTCTCCCAGGGGACGCCCTTTGTGAAAGCTACACCCGATGCTAGCGGTGAATCCTAAAGCTCCAAAGTGGGTTATGAGAGTGGCTGGTAAGATGCGATCGCCATATGTGTTTTCATCCAGCCAAAGGGGCGATCACCAGTGGGTGTCATCCAATAGATGGGCGATCGCCATCGATATTGTGATTCGATGCGGGACTTTTGTAGTGAAATCGCCGATTTAGGGTCGATTTAGCAGGCTGCAAGAGAGGAGAGAGTGTTAGAGGAGCGATCGCCTCAGCGCGCGACGTTCACCCCGATAACGTCGGAAGCTCCATCCGTAGAGCCCAAACACAAATGGAAACCGCCAAATATACTACCGTCCGAGACGGCTTCCTCACCCTCGGCATTCGACCTCAATCAAATCATCGCCGTTGCCTGCGAAGCCGCTAAACCCAAAGAGTAACCTGATCGCCCCCATGCAACCATGCAACCGTTTATATGAACTAACCAAGCCCTAGCCCCCAGCCAACCAATCCAGCCCTGTCCCCTCAGGCATAAATTTCGGGAAATCACCGAAAAGCATCTCAAAGGCATTCCATCCCTAAAACCCAAAGGATACAAACCATGGAAAGACGAAGACCTCATCCACTTCGTCATGCTCTACAACGACGCATCCTACGACTTCGCCCGACTTCAGCTCTACTACGAATGGTCACTCACCTGCATCAACCTCCCAACACTCCGCAGAGTCCTAAAATGCTTTCCCCTCTTCTACCGTTGGCTATTCGCCGACCTCGTCAACCACATCAGAAACAACATCAACCCAGGCAACTCATGAATCTGATAGTCCTTGCAAATGTTTAGCTATCAAGTCTGATGTGGAATCTTTCGATCTGCCCCTGAATCTATGATTAGGCGAAATCAGACAAGGGAGGCATAAAGATGAATCTAATAGCAGTGCTTGTCGTTATTGCGCTATTGATTATTCTGGCTTCCGCATTGATTTGGTGGCTAGGTTCCAGTGTTCAACAAAGAACAGCGGCACAGGGGACTCTTCCAAGTGGTTCTACTCCTTCTAATAGAAGTATTTCTGAGGCTTGGACAACTGCACCGAGAACAATTACAAGAGGTATGAATGCTACTTTTGTGCTAACCGTTAATAGTTCTCAAGTATCAGGATTTCTCCCGGTTTCAGGACGTCTCTATCTATTTAATGTAGAGCCGAGCGCGAATATCTCTATTGTCTCTGTAACACCCTCTAATTCAGGCCAGCCCAATTTGGGCAGCACTGAATCAGACGGCACGATAGCTGTAACGATTGTTGCAAATTCAATACCCTCCACCAACAATCCGGAACAGTTACCAACTGGTGCGCTTGTTGCCCTACAAGTTAATGCTCCTTCGACAGCTCGAATCGTAGCAGAATTCACAGTTCAGTGACCCAGTTTATTCTGCGTACGCCCTCTATATAAATGTGTTCTTGAACGAGAAGATGATGGCCTTGATCCATATATAAAGCCTGAAGACGACTACTCTGGTGTATTCGAGAAGTATAGATAATAATGCGGTTTCATGGCCTAAGTAAGGAATTTTGACCTGCTACCTGGCAAAAGACATCCTTAGAATTTCTCTGGGCATTTTGAAGAGATGCCTTTAAGAATTGGAAAAGTCAGAGCCTACTCAAGGGCGATCGCCCGGCCATCCTTCGCGACAGCGTTCTGGTTTAAAAGCCTTTCTCTTATTGGCAGTCAAACAGGTAATCATACATATCACTGTGAGGGATAGGCGACTGGAGTTAGACAAGCGTTGCCGCTCTTATCTGTGTCTGACCACTGATTTCGTGGCGAGTGGATGAGACGTATGTGAACATCAAAGGTGAGTAGAAGTGTCGCTATCGGGCCGTGGATTCTAGTGACCAGACTTTAGACTTCCAGACTTGCATTGCTGTGAGGTTGCTAAGTTCTTGAATTTGGGAGAAGTTGAGAGACCACAATTCAGTGGTCGCGACATTTGTTTCTACTGCTCTATGTGAGTAGAAACAAATTGGTCAGTCGTCTTGGCATGAAAAGCATATCCACAGCATATTAGTGGGCTGGATGCTCAATGTAGCTCTGAATTACGGTGAGTGAGTTCCCAGCGATCGCCTACCTGTCGCCATACATTCACAAAGCGAAGCTGGCCGTTGTAGGGTTGTCCAAACACCATGCCAGCCATAGAACTAGTTCCATAAGTGATGACAGTATCGCCATAGTCTCGCACGGACAGCTCTAACGGGCCGCGATCAGTCACGGTGATGCCGTTCGTAATCAGCAGTTCAACATATTCACCTTTAGTGAGGTTTTGACCACTGCCATGCTGATAGATAAAGTCATCGGCAATTAGCGCTTCCAAGCGAGATTGCAGTATCGGCGTCGCTTCAAATTGAACGGCATCCAGCCAAGCTTCCTCGATGCGCCTAAACGTTGCAAGCGTGTCAGTCTCTGCTGAAGACGCTGCTGTATCCGTTGTGGTAGGTGAGAGGTGTCTGAATGCAAATGCCCGAGGCGGCAACAATACATAAGCAGCAATCAGTCCAGCAAGCAGGCAATCAGTTCTCAGATTCATGGGTAAAACGTTTTTGTCGAATGCGACAAGAATATCTATTTTTGTCGAAGTTGTCTAGAATAAATTCAAGATTAGACGATACGTTTTTTTGGAAAAATCTAGGCACTGTATTCACTCACCATGCCCAGACCCCGATCATTCGATACTGACACCGTTATTGAACAGCTCTGCGAATACTTTTGGACGCACGGCTATGGCGCAACGTCTTTAGATGAAATGGCGAAGCATTTAGGTGTCAAGCGGGGGAGCTTGTACAATGCTTTCGGTTCGAAGGAAGTATTGTTCAACGCTGCTTTTGAGCGGTATGAAGTAAAGCTGCGAGGCGCTTTTGAAACGCCGTATCCGGGATTTAGGGCGATCGCTCACTATTTCAATAATGTCATTACTGCAGCTACAACCCAGGGAATGGGGCGCGGCTGCTTTTACGTCAATCTTTTGATGTCATCTGAAATTCCTACACCCGAGCTGCAGAAGGCTGTTGAGCGCAACACTCAATTCATTCGACAGTTTCTCCATGATCACCTGACTCAAGCTCAAAGAGAAGGACAGCTTCAGTCATCAGTCTCGGTTCAATCGGCGGCGGATGTTTTGTTTGCAGCGGCGATCGCGGTGTTCGCGCTAGCCCGCACGAAAGCGGCTCCCACGGTTATTCAGAAGTTTGTGGACAACACCTTTCGGGGACTGCTTATTGATGAAGCATGGCTTCAGTTTGAAGCGGCTGATTTCAGCCGCAGTGAAACACCTTGTTCATTGTCGACTTTTACATGATCACCTGAACCTTCCTACTCGCTAGGAAACTAATTGAATGGAAACTAACTTCAATATTTGGGCGATCGCCATCGACAGTGTGATTCGATGCGGGGATTTTGTAGTGAAATCGCCATGATTCAGGGTTGATACAGCAGGCTGGCGCGAGCGGAGAGAGTGTCTGTAGTGCAGGAGTTTCAGAACTGAGAGTTGGGAAAGACTGGCAGCTAGAGAGGCGATCGCTCAGTTCTTATGTAAACTCTTTCAGCTTACATAAAAACTGAGCGATCTTTTTGGGACGACTATCTCTAGAACGCTTGAAGCAATCGCCGTTATGAGCTTGTCCATCGAGAGGGTGATTAACCCATGCGTTCCTCCTATTCAGTAAAAGGGGCGATCGCCGCTAGGCGTGAATTCGATGAGCGAGTCACTACGGAAGAGCAGTCCCGTAAAACTTGTAGCGGTTGTTGTCTAACGGCTAAAGTGAGCGTCGGGAATTAACACTGAAACGAAGCGAAAACCCTCTATTCTGTCCACTCTACTGTGTTTATGGGGGGACCGAGTACCGTCTTAACGATGTTGTGTTAAGCAGACTACAAGAGCATGATCATCTTCTCTGCAACACCTTTGGCAGAAGCAGGATTCTGTCTAGTGACAAGTGTTAAATGTCAAGGGCATAAGCATGTCGCGACAGACACTTAGGAGAGTGATTGTTGATGGCGTAATTTGAGGGGTGGACGCTCATGAAAAAGCAGCCACAGTTAGAGGGCTGCTTGAATCTACCACTGATGAAAATGCAAAACTGATTAGATTAGAACCATTGGCCATATCTATCCAACCGATACCCTACAATCAAACGCTAGATATAAGCGCCACTCTTAAGTAAGAAACTGATCTGATTCATAAGAGATTCGTGTAGAAGGAGAGGAGCCCCTGTCCAGCTAGCAGCTCTGTGATAACTGCAGCCACAAAACCAAGCATCGCTAAGCGTCCATTCCAGGTTTCAGCACTCTGCGTAAACCCCCAACTCCAGCTTTTTGCGGTCACTTCAACGGGTTCATTACTTTGTGTGCCCTGATTTGAATCGGTACGATCCTGTGCCATGTCATCTACCTCTCAAGTGAAAGAGCCAAACATCATTAATAAATGTAAAGCGTCTCTCGCATGAAAGCTGCATCTCAGGCTACATCTGAACATCGATAGCAGTGTGTAGCTGCGTTGAATACAGATGTAATCGGTTAGAGTGCACTAGTTCTATGCAATCATGCTGAATCAATACGTACAGTGTCACAATCCACTTCTATCAGAGCTGCGAGAGAATCGTTGAAAGGGCCATTTTTCCTACTTTATGCCCTGCCCAAAGGAAAATTCTTGAGGAGAAATCAGCATTTGGTTTTATTTGACCAGAGTAATATATGAGCGTTAGGGTTGAGTTGGACTCGTGCTTAAGCCTTGGTATGAGTGGGATTTCAGTTTCATTAACTTTTACGCAAAAATCAATGAGATATATTCTGAATAGTTAGAGTTGCAAACGCTCTGCACCTCACCCTGAGAACCAGAGCATTGTCCTATGGGCTGTTACCAGATGGTATCTAATCCATCTGCGCTTCAACTGGGAGCCTCAGAGTCCTGCCCCAAGGCTGTTAAGTTATTCAGATTCGACAGTGGACTGCGGCAAACGTGTTCTCTCATCACATCCGTAGTCACGCTACACCTGGCAAGGTAAACTGTTGTGAACTATTCTATTGAAATTCTATCTGGAGCCACTGGCCTATTTCTCATACTGACATTGCTTTTGGGGCATCGACTGCTTGCGGCAAAACAACGATTGTAGAGCGTTGAAGAATCTCAAACAGCGCTCCAGCAACCCAATCAAGCTCTGAGTCAGAAGCATCAAACGCTCACTGAAGCTTTGGATATTGCCAAAAATGTTGTGCAGTCTCTGGAAGAGCAAGTGGCTAATTTACAAGCGACTCGACAGCAACTTGAGAAGGAGCTAGAAGCTAACAGGGCAAACCAAGCTCACCTTACCTCGGCAGCGTTAGATCGGGAAACTGCACTAGCTAAAGATTTGAAGCAGGCACAAGGTGAAGTAACTCAGCTCAGGCAGCAACTACAAAAAGCAACCCAGTTGTCTGATACCTTAACTGCTCAGAAAGCTGTCGCTGAAGAAAACTATCGCCAGGCTCAAATAGAGGTCCGCACTCTAGGAGCTCAGAAACTTAACCTCGATGAAGAACTCAAGACTTCAAGGGAACGTCTAACCACTTTAGAGGAGCAAATTAGTGCGCTCGAACAACAACTGAATCCATCCATCCAATCTCTGCAGACAGCAACGACCCGTGCAGCTAGCCTAGAACAGCAAGTTGCAGTGATGATTGCTGAGCGCAACCGCTTAACCGAGGACTTACAACAAGCCAATCAAACGGTTAAGCAGTTAAAAGAACACGTACAAGCTCTACAAACTATTCAAGACTCCCCCTCTCAAAGGGAAGCCGAGCGGATCCCCTCTGGAATTGATACGGTTAAATCTGCTCGGTCCGGCGAGGTGTCTATCGCTGTCGATCTCCCTGTCGAATCTAAAAGCGTTGAGCCTGGCCCCATTGAACCCATCAGCAATGATAACCCACAAATCCTTGAGCCAGATCAGTTGTTACCTCATCATCTCTCCCGGTCCTTGGAAGGGAAGTCAGTAGTGCTCACAGGGCATCTCTCCAGCCGTTCATCCCAGCAAATGGAAAACCTAATTGTGGCAGCAGGTGGAAGGGTCACCAAAACGCCTAGTGCCAAGACAGCCTACATTGTTGTAGGGAGAAATCCTGGTAGTAAGCTTAAAAAAGCTGAGAAGTACAATACTCCCCACATGACGGAGGAACAATTCTTGCTATTGCTGGGCATTTCGTCAGAGAGTTAGATAAAATATGTGACTGCGACTCGGGAGCAGATGATTTATGCGGCAACATCTGTTGAAGCCCATGGTTTTATTGAGGAGTTACCACAAGGCTATGACACCATTGTGGCGGAGCGAGGGCAGAAGCTTTCCGGTGGGCAACGACAACGACTGGCGATCGCCCGTGCGATTCTCAAAGACCCACCGATTCTAGTGCTCGATGAAGCGACTTCAGCGGTGGATAACGAGACTGAGGCCGCGATTCAGAAATCGCTGGCAAAGATTACCCAGAACCGGACGACGATTGTCATTGCTCATCGGCTTTCTACGATTCGCCATGCCGACTGCATCTACGTGATGGGGGTGCATCCCAACTTTGCGATAAGGAGAATTGCTGATGAGTCTTACTCAGTCAAGTAAAACAAGTTGCTC
>JBCBKQ010000100.1:0-19828 GCA_038521595.1 Cyanobacteria bacterium J06627_28
ATAAATGCTCTTTACTGACCAGCATCTCGAAGAGCCAGACAACAGCATAAAAATCATTCAACAGATTTTTTAATCCTCATAGTTTTTCTTCTTTTGCGCACTTTTTCCTAGTGCGCCTTTTCTCAGTGCACTTTAGCTCAAAGAAAAAAGAAAAGAGAAGAAAAAAGAAAAGGAGAGATGAGCCTTGTTCGTAACGGGGGGTCAGTTTTTGCTGCTCGAACAACTTTCTGAAAAGCACACTATCCGATGACCTATTTCTACAGCTATTACAACTACATTTGGGGCTCCCATGGAGACGACACTATCCACGGCACCCATGGCAACGACGTCATCTTTGGTAAAGATGGCAACGATGTGATCTATGCAGGCTACGGTAGAGACGTCATTTATGCAGGCGCTGGTGACGACAAGATCTACGGTGGCTTTGGCAACGACTATATCTCTGGCGGCGAAGGAAACGACACCGTATCGTGGGAGCACTGGGGCAAAGGGCTATACGCAGATCTCTCTTCTCAGCGTGTCTACTTTTACAAGGGTGGCGGCGCTGAATATATGCACTCCATCGAAAACATGGATGGCTCTCAGGGCAACGACATCCTAAAAGGCAACAATATTGCTAACATCATCAATGGCCTTAACGGCAATGATCGCATTTTTGGCCGAGGCGGCAACGACACCCTGCGAGGCCAAGCTGGTCATGATCGTCTCTATGGCGGCAGCGGCAATGACAAGCTCAACGGTGGTGAGGGTAACGACCGCAGCTACGGTGGCAGCGGCAATGATCGCATTATTGGTGGGCAAGGCAACGACAAAATCAACGGTGGCAGCGGCTTTGACATAGCTGACTATGGGCATCTCGATAATGCCATTACCTACCAAACCAACGGCATCGTACACAAAGGCGATGGCTCCTGCGACGTACTCACCAGCATAGAAATTATCGTGGGCACAGAAGGTAAAGTAAACACCTTCGATGCCAGCCGCGAAGGCGCGGGCATTGCTATCGATCTTGACCTAGCACAGAACCTAGTCACCATCGAGAATGCCGCCCTAAACAATCCCACCTTTGAGATTTACAACTTTGTGGATGTCGTTGGGACTGACGAAAACGATACGCTACGGGGCGATGAGCAGAATAATGAGCTCATCGGCGGACGCGGCATGGATGAGCTGTACGGCGCAGAGGGCGATGACAGGATAGACGGTGGCCTGGGTGACGACTGGCTATTTGGTGGACTAGGAGATGACACAATCTTTGGCCGTGAGGGTAATGACTCTTTACTGGGTGATGGGGGCAACGATTTGCTGATTGCATTGCAAGGTAATGATGTGCTCAATGGCACCAATGCAGAGCTTGCAGGAGCCTTTGAGCGAGATACGTTGATTGGCGGTACTGACGGCGATCGCTTCATCCTAGGCGATGCGCACCGGGCCTACTACGCCACGAATGGTGGACAAGATTTTGCCGTGGTGAGAGACTTTCAGGTGGGTTCAGACGTTATTGTGCTGCATGGCTCTGCTGCTGAGTATGAGCTAAAGCTGCGCGATGGCAATACAGATATCTTGATTGGGGGCGATCGCATCGCAAGCATCCAAGACATTGTAGAAATAGAGCTCACTAGCAGCAGCTTTAAATTTGTCTCATAGAATTTGTCTCATAGAATTTTCATCATAGGATTTGTCTGATAGTTTCGTCTACCACACACCTATAGCTATTTCACTCATAGCGCCCTGATTGATCAAGTCAGTCAGGGCATTTTTTTGAGTAGTCACGAGAGCGATAGCCAAATAATCAACGTTTCAAAAGCTATAGGTCACAAATCAAAGATGACAAACTACAGCTGATATTCCACGGCAAATTTGAAGCCGTAGTCGAAATTTTCTTCTGCATTTTCAGGAAAATATTTGATCACAGGAGATGCCTGCATTGAAAGGCGATCACTAGGCGAATAGCGAATAGGCAGTTCTACTTCTATCAAATCACCACCGTTGACAAATAGCTCAGTATTGAATCGAAAGAAAACATCAACAGAATTATCTACCGAGGCAGCTTCGGCCATAGCGCCTTCAGTACTTTCTTCGGCAGTACTTTCTTCAGCACCGTTCACCAATGGTTCAATCTCATCTCGCCGCCTAGGAGAATCTGGCGCATTGACCTGAGCGATTTCGGCAGTCTCGCTATGGCGTTCTTGCTCCATTGGCAAACTACCCGTCGGCAAACTACTGGAGAGCTCACTTACCGACGGTACAACAGAAGAGTTAACCTGGGCAGAGGCTGAAGAACTGACAGCAGTAGAGGCGATCAGTGCGATCGCACCACCCAAAAACAAATTACGAAGCATATTTCTTTCAAGTTTTTTCAAAAACTTTGTATCAATTAATACAGTCTAAACAGAAAGGTGCTTTCTTCTATACGACAAAAGTACTAACTCTCGTATTGTTTTTCTCTTTCTTTCGACATTTATAGCGACGACAGCTAATCACAACTGACTGACGCCTATAACTCATCAAGAGACCACTTAAAAATCTCTATTTATTTTCAACAATACTTAACCCATCTTCAGACCATACACCTACAAATTCTTGAGAGATAGCCAATCGATAGTCTTGGTGATACCACCCCATCACCGTTAGGTCTAAATTGGTCGCATTCTTGGCCTGCGACCAATCACCATCATGACTCTTTGGGAAAAAGGTCGTCCCATATAAGCCCGTCATTTCACTACCCATGACCACTGGCAAGTCGCTGTTTTGAACAAACGGCCCTGTTATCTCGTCCGAGCTATACCAATAAAGCGTAGAGTCACTAATACGATGCTCACCGACCTGGGCAAGCCAAAGAGGATCGATAGAAAACTTAAAGCACGAAAAGAAAAGATGGTAGCGGTTCTGAAAGAAAATAACCTGCGGACGCTCTAGGTGGTAGAAGGGCCACTTCAAACTAGCATCCAATGAATTAACGTCCGATGAATTAACGTCCGATGAATTAACGTCCGATGAATTAACGTCCGATGAATTAGTATTGTACGAGTCAGCAGCTTGCGAGACACCGGGACCAGCGGCAGGTGGCAGCAGCTGGTAGGGGCCTGCCAAGGTATCGGCAACGGCAATCCCTAATCCTCCCTGATACATCGACAGGCTCGTCAGCGACGTGCAAAAAAACAAATAGTACTTTTCTGTATTCGGACATTTCACAACGTAGGGGTCACGCCAGTGTAAATGCCCTGCCAAGCTGCACCGGCCAGCATAACCCACACCGCCTGTCGTGGAGATATTCTTGACATCACGCCACGAGAGTAATGGCTGAGCCTCTTTTTGCCAGCGTACACCGTCTGTAGACGTGGCTAAACCAATGGCTTCTTCAGCAATATCTATCTCACTCGCCGCCGAATAAAATAAATAAAACAGTCCGTCTTCTTTGTAGGTGCTACCGGCAAAAATACGGCCTGAGGTCCATGCCAGATTGACGGATGGCTCTAGTAAAGGCCCCGTATGCGTCCAATGAACAAAGTCTTGAGAGGTTGCGCCGCAAATCCAGCTGGTCTTCCACCAAGGGTCTTGATCCGTTCGACCACTCAGATAAAACAATCGATAACAGCCTGCATCGTAAAGAACCCATGGATCCCATTTTGGATGCACAGCAGATGGGTTTTGGGTCATATTACTCACGGCAAAAAAGCGAATCAATCATTTTCACAGTACCTGATAATTTTCGTCTGTTTTTTCTAAAAGAGTTTTTAGACGTATAGCTTTCCGCGCTTCGCTTGCTACACCACAAAAGGCTACAGCGTTGAGAGGATAGGCATAAGCAGATTCAAAAGCCTAGGTCTTCTCTGTTTTCAAAAATGTAAACTTTTGTACTCGCCTCTCATATTTCCATCTAAAGATAGTGAAAGGAAGTTTCTAGAAAGATTTACGATTCACTTAGTTCGTTCGAGTCTTTAACTCTTGTTAGCGCTTCCTTTATCTCCAACTTCTGTTAGCGCTTCCTTGTCTCCAACTAATTTGTTCAAAATCAATTTCAAGTAGTCAAACGAATAATATCTGCACGCTGGTTAAAAAAATATGTTATCTCGCTCGCAGCGATCGCGCTTAAAAGTAAAGCCCGCTCGCACTTTTCCTAAACACCTGACCAAAACCCTTGCCCTAGGACTGTGTCTCACTTTCCCCCTTAGCGCCTGTAGCGTCTCAGACACTAACGACGCTGACGCCGAAGGCTCAACCGTAGAACGAGCAAATACTGTAACAATTTTAGGTGTTGTTGTAGGCAATCAGCAGGCAGAGCTAGAAGCTGCCCTCGCCCCCTTCGAAGAACAAACAGGCATTGAAGTCATCTACGAGGGAACGGATGCGTTTACAACACTATTGCCCGTGCGCGTAGATTCTGGTGACTCGCCTGATATTGCAATGTTTCCGCAGCCAGGTCTAATGAAATCGCTGGCAGAAGAAGGTGCACTCGTACCCGTGACAGAAGTCATTACCAGAGAAGAGCTGGCAACCTACTACCCTGAGAGCTGGATAGACATTGCCACCGTTGACGAAGACATTTATGGCATTTGGTATCGTACAGCAGTGAAAAGCCTCATTTGGTACGTGCCAGAACAGTTTGAAAAGAACGGATACGACATTCCTGAAACCTGGGATGAAATGATGGCGCTCAGTGACCAAATGGTCGCAGATGGCGGCCACCCCTGGTGCTTTGGTATGGAGAGTGGCAATGCCTCTGGCTGGCCTGGTACAGACTGGGTAGAAGAGATTATGCTGCGCACCGCTGGGCCCGAAAAGTACGACCAGTGGGTAGAGAACGAGATTCCATTCAATTCACCCGAAGTAAAAAAGTCGTTTGAGTACTTCGGTGAGCTAGTACGCACACCTGACTATGTATGGGGTGGCACGGTCGCAGCGCTCAGTATTCCCTGGGGAGATTCTCCTTCTGGACTATTTGGTGAATCGCCTGACTGCTTTATGCACCATCAAGGTAACTTCATTACAAGCTTTTTCCCAGACGATGTGGAGCTGGGCAAAGACGTTGACTTTTTCCCAACGCCAGACATCGACCCGCAGTACGAAAACTCCCTATTAGTCGCAGGCGACATTTTCGCCATGCTCAACGATACACCAGAAGCGCGTCAGCTAATGGCCTACTTGGCCACGCCTACCGCCCATGAAATCTGGGCCGCTTCGGGAGGCTTTTTATCTGCAAACAAGCAGGTCGAGCTAAACGTATATCCGGACGAAGTCAGCCGGAAGCAGGCAGAACTACTAACCAATGCAGCCACCGTTCGCTTTGACGGATCAGATGCGATGCCGGGGGCTGTGGGCACTGGAACTTTCTGGTCTGGCATGATGAACTTTGTCGCAGGCTCGTCCGCAGAGGATGTCACTGATAATATTGAGGCTTATTGGCCAGAAGACGTTGAGGAGGAATCCTCTTCGACAGCAGATAACTAAAAGATAGCTAAAAACCGTTACAGAACAGACTGTCAGCCGGTAGCTGATACGAACTATGAATGACAATGTCGCTTTAATACTCAAGGCGCTGCTAGCCATCCTTATTGGCTCAGGTGGCGTGATTGCAGCCTTCTACGGGCTAAATATTTTGGTCGAAAAGACCTTGCCCGAAAAGGTGCGCACCAAAGTGTTGCCCTGGATCTATGTGGGCCCTTCTCTCTTACTGCTGGGCGGGTATTTAGTCTTACCCACGCTGCGAACGGTTTACCTTAGCTTTTTCAATAAAGATTCAACAGAATTTGTCGGGCTAAAAAATTACGTTTTTGCCTTTACCGCCCCAGATATGTTGATTGCTTTTCGCAATAATATCTTTTGGCTAGTGCTGGTTACTAGCATCAGCGTTGGCCTAGGTCTAATAATTGCGGTGCTGGTAGATCGAGTGAAGTACGAACCGCTGGCAAAGTCTCTGATTTTCTTGCCGATGGCGATTTCGTTTGTGGGGGCCAGCGTTATCTGGCGCTTCATTTATGCGTATCGGCCAGCAGGGACGGAGCAGATTGGTTTGCTCAATGCCATTGTGACCTCACTGGGGTTTGAGCCGGTGGGGTGGCTAGTCAATCGGGGCATCAATAACTTTGCGCTGATTGTGATTATGATCTGGCTGCAGACGGGCTTTTGTATGGTGCTGCTCTCGTCTGCGGTAAAGGGCGTGCCAAAGGATGTGATTGAGGCCGCTAGGGTTGATGGCGCGGGTGAGGTGCAGATTTTTCGCCGCATTATTGTACCGATGATTATGCCGACGGTAACGGTGGTGTCAACCACAGTGATTGTGCTGGTGCTGAAGGTGTTTGACATTGTGTTTGTCATGACGGGGGGCAATTTGCAAACCGATGTGATTGCCAGCCGTATGGTGCGAGAGATGTTTAACTTCCGTAATTTTGGAAGAGGTAGCGCGATCGCAGTCATTCTTCTGATTGCCGTGATTCCCGTGATGATGGCCAACATTCGCCGCTTTCGCCAACAGGAGCAAAACCGATGACCTCAGCTAGACCCGTTCCACCCCAGTCGCCAGACCCTCAGCTTCCTGGCCCACGCCCAAAGCAGCCACGCTATCAAAACAGTCGCAAAGAAAAGTCTAGATTTGAGCGTGCCTTAGCAAAAGCGCCTGTTCACATCGCGGTGGTGACCATTGCCCTCTTGTGGACATTGCCCACGCTGGGCTTACTCATTAGCTCCTTTCGCCCCGCAGACGACCTCGTCACTAGCGGCTGGTGGACGGTCTTTCTAAACCCGTTTGAATTCACACAGTTCACCCTAGAAAACTATGGCGCTGTGCTGTTTGATCAGGGCATGGGGCAGGCGTTTATTAATAGCTTGGTGATTTCAGTACCGGCGACGATTATCCCGATTGCGATCGCAACTTTTGCCGCCTATGCCCTTGCCTGGATGGAATTTCCTGGCCGCCAAACGCTGTTCATCATCACGGTGGGTCTGCTGGTTGTCCCTTTGCAGATGACGCTAATTCCCATTCTTCGTGCTTACAATGCCATTGGCATTTCGGGAACATATTTGGCCGTGTGGTTGGCGCACAGTGCCTACGGATTACCTCTAGGCGTTTACTTGCTGCGGAACTATATTGGCTCACTACCCAGAGATTTAATTGAGGCGGCAGCGGTAGATGGAGCCTCGTATTTAAATGTGTTCACGCGAATTATTGTGCCGCTGAGCATGCCTGCGATCGCATCTTTTGCAGTCTTCCAATTCCTCTGGGTCTGGAACGATCTGCTCGTTGCGCTCGTGTACTTAGGCGGCAACCAAGACGTTGCCCCTGTAACGCTGGTTCTGAGAAATATTGTGGGCGATCGCGGTCAAGACTGGTTCCTACTCACCGCCGGAGCATTCATCTCTATGACCGTACCCATGGCCGTTTTCTTCTCGCTACAGCGCTACTTTGTACGCGGTCTGCTGGCAGGCTCCGTAAAAGGCTAATCACTTTCCTCAACAACAAAACTCTCTAGCAAACTCATCAAAATAAAACCTCTGACAAACCCATGGCAAGCGTCGTTTTTGAAAATGTAACCAAGCAGTATGAGAATGGCTTTACCGCCGTAAAAGATCTCAATATTCAGCTTGAAGATAAAGAGTTCTTAGTACTCGTTGGCCCATCGGGCTGTGGTAAAACCACGTCTCTGCGAATGCTCGCAGGCCTCGAAGACATTAGCGGTGGCAGCATCTACATCGACGAAAAAAGGGTGAACAATGTCACGCCAAAAGATCGAGATATTGCCATGGTGTTTCAATCCTATGCGCTCTATCCGCACATGACCGTCGCTGACAATATGGGCTTTAGCCTAGATCTCAAAGGCGTCGGCAAGCAGGAAATTCGTCAGCGAGTAGAAGAGGCCGCTCGGCAGCTTGGCATTGAGCAGCTGCTCGATAGAAAGCCCAAGCAGCTGTCGGGGGGTCAGCGGCAGCGGGTGGCACTGGGCCGGGCAATTGTGCGATCGCCCGCTGTCTTTCTCATGGACGAACCCCTCTCCAACCTAGACGCCAAGCTCCGCGTTCAGGCCCGCGCCGAACTGAGCGAACTCCACAAAAAGGTCGGTACCACCTTTGTCTACGTCACCCACGACCAAGCCGAAGCCATGACCATGGGCACCCGCATCGCCGTAATGAACAGCGGCATTTTGCAACAGATCGACACGCCCCAAAACGTCTACGAAAATCCCAACAACATTTTCGTAGCGGGCTTCCTCGGCAGTCCGTCTATGAACTTCTTCGACGCCCAACTTTTACAAGGTGACGATCTGTACATCAAAACAGACGGCGGCATTGCAGTGCCCATTCCTTCTGAGCGGTTAGAGCGCTACCGCGAGTTTAGCGGTCGCCCAGTTGTCTTTGGCATTCGTCCAGAGGGGATTTACCATCCTCAGTATGTGCCCCCAGGCATCGACCCGGTCAGCATTAAAGCAACAGCAACCGTCGTCGAGCTAATGGGCTACGAAGTCATTGTGTACTTCAAACTAGAAGACGGCACTCAGTTTATCGCCCGCCTAGACCCCAGGGCAAAAATCACCCCTGGAGAAACGCTAGACCTTCAGTTCGATCTCACCCGATTCCACCTCTTTGACAAAGAGAGCGAACAGGTCATCTAACCCGACCGACAATTAGCCAAACTCTAAAGCGTTACGTGCGTGCCAGCAATACAGTTGGCACGCACGCATTTTAATCAATAAAACACCGCGTCCTTAGATAACAACATCAGATAGCAAATAGGCCGCCTTTCTACACAACTGTCTGAATAAATTCAGGCTGTTGCAGGGAAAGGCGACCTGCAATATTGGTGCAGCCGTCAATCATAAGCCCAGACTATTAAGAATCAGAGTAATTACGGAGTTAGGTTCTCAATTAAGTACATTTACAGATAGAGAAAACACTGAATCTTTACAGTCACTTTTGCGAATCCTGTTGTGGCACTTGCAACTAAGCGGCCATTATAAAAATAGGGAAAAACCCGGTTTTACATCAATATGGAGCTTTTTAGCGTTCAGAACGCTGTGCTTATCGCAGCACACATCACATAAACGACCGGAAGAAACTTTTTATTCGCTGTAATTAATATTACACCTCGTCATTAGAAATCGTCATGTCTCAAGTCCATCTTAACCAACTCAATGCTGCTTTCCTGCGTAGTCAGCTTTCTACAGGTAGTGAACTTTTAGACACCTTTGGTCACACTGCGCCCGAGCCATACCAAAGCACTGCACTATTTGATTACGCTAATAGTGAAAAGCTAGGCCTTCAGGGCATGGACGTAAATACCTGGACAGAACCCTCTCTCAAGGAGATTGCTCGGGCAAAGCCACAGACCCCATCATCACCAGCAGAGCGCCATAGCGAGTCTAGAGCCAACACGTCACATAAAACCGCCACATCACAGAGCGTTTCAGACCCAGCTATGGGCACTAAAAGCGCTAGAGCAAAGGCTGTAGAGCGTCTGACACGTACTCTCAAAGACGATAGAACAACTTGCCAGTCATAAGCATCAGCGCTCTTGAAAATCGCTCGCACTAGCATCCTCGTCAGGTAGATTGGGCAACCACCGGGGAATGCCACCAAAGAAGATTGCGTAGAAAATCGCGCCGGATACCGCTAGATATCTTTTGAGGTCGTTTCATGGCTCTCTAAAGACTGTTGTAAAAACTGATCTACAGTTTGTGCCCACTCAGCAGGATACTCGCGGGCAAAGGCACCATGCCCAACGCTGGGAAAAAAGACCAGTGTCTTCTGCCCTGGCAGCCGTTCAAAAATAGCCTCGGCCTCTTCTACTTTTACACGGGTGTCGGCTTCGCCGTGCATGAGCAATACTGGGCCATGCATCTCGGCGGCATAGTCAGCGGGGTTATGGGCAAAGCCGTTGATGTTCTGCTGTAGGCCACCCCAAAACACAAGCACTTCCGCACTAGGAAAAGCAGGTAAACCTGACGCTGTAAAACGATGGCGGACTGTCTTTAGTAGGCTATCGAAGGGGCTTTCTAAAATGGTGGCATCGGGCTCTACGCCTTCGTGGGCGATCGCACGCATCACAGACACAGACCCCAAAGACGCACCATACAAAACAAGAGGCCGATCTGACCAGGTTTGTCGGACATAGCTAACGGCCTGAGCGACATCTGCCCCCTCGCGAACGCCCATCGTTGTAGTGCTACCGCTGGAGCCCCCCGCACCTCTAAAGTCTACAAGGAAAATATCATAGCCCAAGCTATGAAAGGCCTGCGCCGGAGAAAGTACGCCCTCTTTACTCCCGCCATACTGCGGAAACAACAGCACAATCCCTTTGCTGTTTTCAGCGGGTGTAAACCAAGCTTCTAGGTACTCTTCACGGTCCTGCTCACGGTCAAAATCCTGCCCACGGTCAAAATCAATGCGATGGGTCTCATAAGGTAGGCCAACGGACTCTGGCGTTCTTTCATTTTCGGGTCTAGTGACTCGTACACCCGTCAGTACAATCCACGCTTTCTCAGTGACAGATAGATCCTCCGGTTTCTGACGCCTGACAATGCCCCCATCGACGAGGTAGTGGGTCATGGCACGGGCCTGCATCCAGGCGATACCGTTGAAAGCCACTATAAAAAGAAGAGCTGACAGTAAACCTGTTTTCCAGGTAAACAGCTTGAAAGGGAATCGACGCCGCATAGTGAAGAGATCAAGAGATTCAGGAATTTTAAGGGACTACAGCACGGACCACACGACTTCCTGAAATCTCTCTTATTCTTATCTTTGTGCTTTGATGTTTATACAATAATGACCGATAGCTTACTAGATTCAATCACGGTAAGCGCTATGGAACCCATCGGCGGCTGGGCCAAGTCAGTTTTAGATAGACAGGTTTCAGATGGACAGGCTTTAGCTGTGCGCTCACCGTATTTGCCTATGACGATTTCGGAGACGCTGTAGTGCTGCGCTGTTTGCAAAATGGCGGTAGAAACAGAGCCTGTGCTTTCTACAAACTGGTGACGAATATCGGCAAGAGACTTTTTGGTTTGGGCGCGTAGTTTTATCTGTGCGTCTAAGTCTGCCTGCTGTGCTACGTGGAGAACAATGACATCGCCGCCGTTGTATCTGGCTAGTTCGGCAGCTTTTGTGAGGACTTTGGTGGCGATAGGAGAAGTATCTACAGCGGCTAGGATAATGGGTCGGTGTGCGATCGCAACTTTCGTTGGATCGATCTCCCCCCTTTCCAACAGCTTCGGCGCAAACGTTGGAATTGCCCAGGCACCCAGCGGCGCCGTTACTAAGATAGAGAGAGCTGCGATCGCCAAAATCACCTCACCGCCAGCGACACCCTGAGCCAGCGGAATCCCTCCAATCGCCGCCTGTACCGTTGCCTTGGCAGAGTTACCCGGCAATAAAAATAACCGCTCTCGCATTGTCCAATTGCTGCCTAGCGTCGATAGATACCAGCCGACAGAACGACCCAACAGCGTCCCAACCGCCAACAACAACAATCCGGGTAACAGCGTTGACTCTAAAACGTCTATTTGTACACTCGCACCCAACAGTACAAATAAAACAATCTCAGCAACACCCCACAAACTGTTGAATCCTAAACGCAAGCGCCTGGCCAGCGGTGCCTGTAGCTCAGTAACAAAAAAGCCCATCGCCATCACCGCTAGGTAGCCAGAAAACACAGGCAGCGTCTGCGCTAAAAGGATTAGCCATAGGGCTAGCCCAGCCGCAATCAGCACGTCTTGTACCGTCGTCTGTGTCCAGCGACGAGCAGCCAGCAGTCCAACTACACAGCGGGCCGACAGCGCACCTATCAACACACCCAACAAAACTTGAACAACAACTTTGATCGGCAGTATCAGCCACGGGCTAAGCGTTAATCTATCGATAAAGAGACCGGCGGTTTCGCTTTGTGTCAGCAAAGACATGAGCAGGCTGAACACTAGCAGCAGCAGCACATCGGACAATGCACTCCCCGTTAAAATGGCGTCTGGAATTCCTTTTTTTACACCCCAGCCTAGTTGCTTTAGCCTGAGCATACCGGGCACAATCACAGCCGGTGATTCGGCAGCGACAATGCAGCCTAATAACAACCCTGTCATAGGATTGAATTGAAAGAGAATGATGGCTGCGATCGCAACTACAATTGCCTCACAAGCCGCAGGCAAAAATCCCAACCGCAAAACCACAGACCCTTGCTGCATCAGCTTTTCGCGATCTAACCCTAGGCCCGCCTTCATCAAAATCACCATCACGGCAATTGTGCGCAGGCTATCTGCAGCGTCCAGCACACCAGCACCTAGCACATTTGCCGCTTGAGGGCCCAGTGCAATACCGGCAATCACCATACCGAGCAGAGGCGGCCCTTTTAGCTGCCGTACCAGCTGTCCGCCAAATAAACCGCCTAGCAAAATCCAGAGGAGGGTTTCTACCATGGCGTCATTAAAAGCTACACATGAACAGGATTACCCGGCGACAGCCTGGTCATGCGAAACATTTCTACCTCACCCATCTGCAAATAATCTAAATACTGAGTCTGCAGCTGCCGCATTCGAGCGTCTAGACCATGAAGCGGCTCCAGTGAAAACGTGCGGCTCAGCGTATGCAGGGACCGCGTCTGTTCTAGCGAGAGATAGTTTGCATAGTCAACAGCTTTCAGCGTTCGAAGGTCTTTTTCAGAAGAGGCCAGTAGCTCTAGGGCCTCATAGCCCGCCCGACAGCCCAAGCAAAGAAACTCGTAGAGCGACTCACCAACAATCATGTTTTGATTGTCAAAATTCATGGGCACCGTCATCACCACAGGGGCCCACGAAGGATTCAAAAGAGAGCAGCCCGCAGGCTCTAAAAAGCTAAAGTGAACGCCATCGCATCCCGTACTGGCAAAGGTTTTTACATTTTTTGGCGTGCAGTAATATTGGTAGGCCTGCACAGGTGGCTCTAGCCTCAGCCCTACCGCAGCAAAAGCCTCGTGGGGCGTATGCTCACCCGTGCGATTGGCTTCTCGCCGGGCGATCGCCCATAGCTGCTCAAACGTTACTTGCATTCCGCCTCTCCAGCACCCTGTTGAGCAATACTATCTTGAAAAGAATGAGCTTGAAAGTGGTGGCTGGTAACAAAGTTGAGGAGCGTTTGCCGGTGGGGACGTCCTAGCGATCGCACCTCACCCAGCCTAGGGGAGTACAGCTCACCCTTCTTTAACTCTGCCGGAGAGCACAGTCCCATATCTTGCCCTTCGCCCAGCGTCAGCTCAGACATCGGTACCGCCAGCTCACCATAAAAATAGTGACGCCGCACCCCCACATCCTCCTGCTGACAAAACCGCGTTAGCTGATTGGGCACATAGCCTATTTCTTCGACCAGCTCTCTGAGCAGTGCCTGCCGTGGCGTTTCACCAGCTTCGATGTGCCCCCCAAATAACCCCCAAATGCCTGGATAAACAATTGAGGGTAAATCGTCACGCAGCTGCATCAGCAAGCGCCCTTCTCGGTGCAATATGGCAAGTGCAACTTCAACATGGGGAGGACTCATAGCAAAAAAATCACCTCTATGGCGCTTGTCGGTAGACCTTCACAGAACAGTACCGCAAGATCTCACCACCCAAACACAGTCAAACCACAGCATTGGACTGTATCAATACCTAAATTCGATGCCTGAATTCAATGTCTGAATGGCAAAGACAAAACCTTCCAGACACAACCCTTCCAGACAAAACCCTTTATCGCACCGGCTGATTGCACAGCACCGATGCCCCTTCGCCTACCGTTACAACGCCACAGCCAGCATAGGCACCCGCAGGTGTATTGCCCGCTCGAAAAATCATCAGCGCCCTAGATCCAGCATTCGAGAACTGACGCACCAGTAGCGAACCCTCTAGATAGCGCACATCATCAATGCCGCTAAAGGAATAGCTAGAAAATTCATTGGGAAAGTTGCGATTGCCCGGTAATTGGGTGCGATAGAGCGCGTAGCCTCCCCCCTCCGTCGGATCCAACACAAACACAGCTGACTGATCCACATCCACACAGGAATCCAACAGCACTGGCACTGCCACATTGCCCGTCATTTCATCCACCGCCGGCGTGCCCACCACCCGCTGCGCGGCCATCACCTTTTGATCCACTAGGCTCAGCGTAGGGCAGTCAACCGCATCCAAAATATTCAGCGTCCAGTTACCGCTCGCCACATTAATCACGTTCGAGACACCGCTGGGCCAATCCAACCGAATATCGGCACCGTCATTAATCGTAGTTGCCACAGGAATTCCGCTGGCAGCGGGCGACGGGACAGGTGCAGCAGGTTCCACTGGCCCTACCGGCGCAACAATCGGCGGCGGACTATCCGTCGCCACAGGCGAATTAACCGATGGCGCAGGTTCGGGCGGCTGTGAGGCAGGCTCACTCACCTCATCACTCACATCATCAACAGCCTCTGTAATAGGCGCATCGGTAATAGGCGCATCGGTAATAGGCGCATCGGCTTCTTCGTTAGCATCGGCCTGCGCAGTCGAAAAAGTTCTCGGTGCGCCTGGGCGAGACCCATCGGCAATGTCAAAGCAGTTGGAGCCTGCCGCCTCAGCTACTTGGCCATTGGTGGGGCCAAGGGCGACGCCCAGCTGATAGCGATCGTAGTTGCGGTATGGCCACTGCTCAGTTTGGTCGCAGGTACTGTCTTGGCAAATGCACTGGTACACAGGGACATCGGGATAGTAGCCACGCCATTCGCTAATAATGTCGGCAAGATCTACGTCTTCGCCTTGGGCATAGCGAGCGGTGGGCGGCCCTTCGTTTGGAGATCGCTGAGCCAGGGCACTTTCCGAACAGACCACAGCCATTGTTAGGGCCGTACCGCTGCCAAATAGAGCAGCCAAAGCCTTTTGTCGAATGATGTGATTGGGGGGAAATTGCAAATTAAATAATCGCAAATTAAATAATCGCAAACTAGATGAAGGATGCCACATGGACTTAGCGCCGTACGATTTTCTCAATGAGTCTTTTGTTAACGTTTAAGGCGCTCTATTCAGGGCGATCGCCTGTTTCCATATCAAAGCAGTTAAAGCCATTGCGTTCGTAGCCAGCCGCATTGAAGTCGCCTAGGGCTACAAATGGCTGATAGAGCGTGTAGGTTCTAAAAGGCCATAGTTCGGCATCGCCACAGGTCTCAGCCGTGCAGGTACAGGCAAAAACGGGCGTTGCAGGATAGCGATCGCGCCACTCTTCTACAATCAAGGACAAATCCACCTCTTCACCACGGGCATAGCGAGCCGTCGGCACCTGATCAGGATTTCGAGCCGGACTGATTTGCGCTTGAGCGACGGAGCCAGTAGCCTCACGGCTGAACGTCACAGCGGCAAACAGTAGACAGCTGGCCAAAACATAGAAGACATAGCGCAATCGATTACTGACCATGACAAAAGGTTTTCCGTGTTTTTTCGGACAGGGTGTCAATAAAAATTAGAATACTGATCTCTCTGAGCGCTTTGCAAGCAGGCAAAAAAACATGGCCATTTCCTGACATATGACGTTTCTCACGGTATGGCGCTTTCTGAGCGCACAAACAAAGCCGCTGAAAGCCTAAGTCATTCGTGAGTCATTAAATATTAGAAATATTTGATACATCAAAAAAATTCTCATACTGAATTGCTGAAATTACAGCAATTTTTTTTAATATGAGGGCATATTATCGGCAACGAAGCCCAATTCACTGTGTCAGAGCGGCCCCTTTGGTAAAAGTTCTGCGTGAATCAACAGTGAGATAGCTCAAAAGCCGACCCCTTCGAAAACGCAGGGATCGGCTTTTTTCTATTTTATCGGCTTTCTTAAACAGATTCACTAGCCAGGCTTTCGCAGCCCCTACCCAAACATTCGGCCCAAAATCTTCTGCACAATCTGCACGCCCGTGATTGCCTGCCAGCCAAAGAGGCCAACCAACACCGTATTCAAAGCAATATGCGTGTAGCGAGCTGAGTCATTGCCCTTTTTCATAAAAGGCACCAGAGAAGCCGACGTCGCAATCAAACCCATCATGCCTAGGCCCGCTAGCAAATGTGGGCCAAAAAACAGCTTGCCATTGTTGATGTAAGTTGCGGCCATACCACCCAAGCTGCCCAACACCATCACAGACAGCAAAATTGAACCTGTCTGATGATGACGCTCCAAAAACTTGCCTTTAATCAGCGCCTTCTTTTCATCACCTGTCGCCAATCTAGTCTGACGATGCTGATACCCCAAGTAACCTGCGTAAAGGGTTAATGCCAAAATACCCCACATCAACAAAGGGTGTATAAAATTGAGCCACGGCTTGGTAGCCTCTATCGTCTCGGGGTTCATAACACTGATTTAAGATTCTTTACAGTTCTTAGTATAGCGAACAGCCTTGGACATTTGGCCGCTGTTCTTTACAGATTTTCCTGCGAAATCAACATTGCCTCTTCCCTATGAAACTCGCGCCTCTCTCCCTAAAACGCCTTCTGCTGATCTCCTTTTTGAGTGCAGTGCTCACGCTGATGGTCGGAACACAGCGACACAGCTTGGCACAAGTAGAGCGATCTCCAGACTCAGCCGAGATAGTAGTAGAGGGCGATGCTAGCCATCGTGACATGGAGCCGTCTGACGTCGAAGCACCTAACGATGAAGAAGCCGCTACAGAGGAAGCCACAACCGAAGAGTCTGTAGCTGAAGAGTCTGTAGCTGAAGAGTCTGCAACCGAAGAGTCTGCAACCGAAGAGTCTGCAGCTGAAGAAACCAATACTGAAGAAACAGACGCAGCCGAACGCCCTACCGAAACCGAAAGATTTAGCCGCAAGCTCATGCTTCAGGCAGACAGCGAGTACCTTGCTGGCAACCATGCTGCCGCCGAAGCCCTCTACAGAGAAGCCAAAAACGAAAGCTGGCTCATCCCTTTTCAGCTAACGGCCCCCTTGCCCGAACCCTTTAGCGATCCGGCCAAACTCACGCCTGCTGGCGGCGTCTACTGGCGAGAAGCCCAGTCGGGTATCGAAAATGATCGCCTCTCACAAACGCTAACGGCCCTGGACCTACTCACCAGCGAATTTCCTGAATTTACCCCCGGCGTTGCGCAGTATGCGCAAGTGCTACAGGCCAATGAGCGCGGCGATGACGCGATCGCCATGCTAGAAGAGGCGCTCACCCTCTACCCCGCCAATCCAGACCTATTGCTCACTCAGGTTGATGTGCTCATGGACAATGAGCAATGGATAGAAGCGACCATTGCCTCTCGTCAGTTTGTCGCGCTCAACGAAGATCATCCCGCCGCCCCCGAGCAGCAACTCCTGGCAGAAGAAAACCTGGGCCGCTTTCAAAGTGAAACGCGCGAGGTCATTCGAAATGGTGCGATCGCAAATGTTTTCACAGGCGTTCTTGGCTACGCCTTTACCGGCAGCATCTTTGGCCCTTTCACCGCCGCCAACTCTGCCGTGCTATTGCTACAGGGCGAAAACGCCGTCGGCCAGCAATACGCCAACCAAATAGAACAGCAATTGCCCATGCTGCAGCACCCCGAAGCCGTCGGCTACGTGCGCGAACTCGGCAGACGCCTTTCTCTAGCTACTGGGCGCAGCGACCTAGACTATGAGTTTTTTGTCATCCTCGACCCCAATCTCAACGCCTTCGCCCTTCCCGGCGGCAAAATCTTTGTCAACGCGGGGGCCATTCTAAAGACCAACTCCGAAGCCGAACTCGCCGGACTGCTCTCCCACGAGCTGTCTCACAGCGTGCTCTCCCATGGCTTTCAGCTTGCGACCCAAAGCAATCTCACCAGCAGCCTCACCCAGTATTTGCCCTACGGCGGCATTATCAATAATGTCTTTCTCAGCGGCTACTCTCGTCAGATGGAACGTCAGGCCGATATTGTCGGCACTCAGATTTTGGCGGCCAGCAGATATGCAGCCGACGGCGTATACAACGTCATGGTCACGCTCAATGAAGAAGCAGGCGATCGCACCGTTCCCACCTGGATTGCCAGCCATCCCAACCCCGAAGATCGCGTTGGCTACCTGCAAACCATTGTCGAGCGCGGCGGCTACAACCGTTATGCCTACGAAGGCGTTGCCAGTCACGAAGCTATTCAGACCATCGTTGCTCGCGAGCTAGCGGCCTATGAGGCAGAGCAAGCCGCCGAAAATGGAGAGCAAACCATTGAAGGGATGCCTGATGAAGAGAGCGGAGCACAGAGCGAAACACAAGGCGAAACACAAAGCGAAACACAAAGCGAAGAAAGAACCGATCTGTATGAAGCAGTCGATCGTTTTGACTGGTGAGAGTTTGTATCAAACTCTCATTATTTTGTTGCAAAACTTTAAAACCCTATCCCCTGCGATTGCACTCTTGGTAGACTAAATCTCAAGACTTCTCGGAATCAAAGCTGGATAAGAAGAACCCATGGTAGCAACCCAAGAGCGATCACCTAGTAAAGGACCAGACGAGCTTCGTCCGGGCGTTAAAGCACCCGCAAAAGATACAATCCTCACCCCCCGCTTTTACACCACAGACTTTGAAGAAATGGCCGAGATGGATGTCTCAGCCAATGCAGAAGAGCTCAAGGCCATCATTGCCGAATTCAAGGTGGACTACAACCGTCACCACTTTGTTCGCAATGAGCAGTTTGATGGCGCTTGGGATCATATTCAAGGTGAGCGTCGCCAGGTCTTTATCGAATTTCTAGAGCGCTCCTGCACTGCCGAATTTTCTGGCTTTTTACTCTACAAGGAGCTTGCTCGCAAGCTGAAAGGTCGCAATCCCCTCTTGGCCGAAGGCTTTGATCTGATGAGCCGTGATGAGGCTCGTCACGCTGGCTTTTTGAACAAGGCCATGTCCGACTTTGACCTACAGCTTGACCTGGGCTTTTTGACTAAGAGCAAAAAGTACACCTTCTTCAAGCCTAAGTTTATTTTCTATGCCACCTATCTCTCTGAGAAAATTGGCTACTGGCGCTACATCACTATCTTCCGCCATCTAGAAAAGAACCCCGAAGATACTATCTACCCCATCTTCAACTTCTTCGATAACTGGTGCCAAGATGAAAACCGTCACGGTGACTTCTTCGCGGCGATGATGAAATCCCAGCCACAGTTCTTAAACGATCTCAAAGCACGTCTGTGGTGTCGGTTTTTCTTACTGTCGGTGTTTGCCACCATGTATCTCAATGACATTCAGCGCAAGAGCTTTTATGCGGCGCTAGGGCTAGATGCGCGTGAGTACGACATCGAAGTAATTAAAAAGACAAACGAGTCAGCAGGTCGTCTATTTCCTATCATTTTGGATGTAGAAGATCCTCGGTTCTTTGCTGAGCTAGACAAGTGCACGCAGCACACCGCAGCAGTTAGTAATATCAGTAAATCTGCGCAGAGCAAAGTACTTAAAACGCTGCGTAAAATCCCTCACATTGTTGGTATTGGCAGCAAGCTGATCAAGCTATATCTCATGAAGCCCATCAGCATGGAAGCTAATCGAAATACTGTTCGCTAGCGTTCTTGGTTGAACTTAGTTGAACGCAGTTGGACAGCTTAAGTTCAGCCATAATTCAAGAAAATCAGCGAAAAAAGGCCCTTAAAGGGGTTTAGCAAAAAGAGGCAGTGGGCTAGCTCACCGCCTCTTTCTTAATGTTTATTTTAAGATAGCTTCCTGACTCAGCTCTAGATACCACAGTCGGCTATAACCCTGACTATGGGAGGCAAGCAGCGAATCAACAGTGCCTGATTGCAGAATCGATTCGCGGCTCTAGTATGTCCCTTTTCACTGGCGAACTCAGCGCCATGTTGTACCATACGAACTATTAAAATTAATATTATTGAATCTGTTCTATAGCCATAGCAAAGTAAGGATCATTCTTACTTTGCTAGTCAGGTTAGCTG
>JBCBKQ010000101.1:0-19711 GCA_038521595.1 Cyanobacteria bacterium J06627_28
GATCTGTGTAGGCAGGTCTTTAGGGCACTAACAAGGCCTACCTCAGTGAGCAAATCCCGCCGCCGACTCAACGCCCGAATCGCTTCAATGCAAATGCTGGGCTGATCTTTCAATGCCGCTAACAGCACAGGGGTCACCCGAGGATCGTGAAAACTGCCCAGGGCTTCGGTGGCGATCTCCCTGATCTGAGCATTCGCATCTGTGGCCACAGACAGCAAAGGCGCAATGGTCGAACCTCGGCGGATATGGGCCAGCGTTCGCGCTGCCAACAGACGCTGTTTTTCAGGCGTATCTAAAGAGAGCAGAGCAGTGAGCACCGTGACCGCGCTGCGACCAATAGTTGTCAGCGCTTTACTGGCAGCCGTGCGGATTTCGTCATGGGGAGTCGTGGTGAGTAAGTGTGCGATCGCCTCCACCACTTCTGGATAGTCGAACTGACTGAGAATGCGAATTAGAAACCATTGAATCTCTGGGTCACCCGCATTATTAATGGACTGCTCTTTCAGGTGATGAATGAGGGCAGGAACGGCGCGATCGCCCCACTCCGCAAACCGACGCGACAGCCGCTTTGCCTTATCCCAGCGCTGATGAAAGTCGTTTTCAGTTAGCTCAGCAATCGCCTGGGCGATCTCTCTGCCAAGCCTTTCTTGCTCCGAAACAAACGCTTTGGCGATCACACGGTTTGACAAACCAATTTCACGCACCCTAGCTTCGTACGCCGTCTCATAACTTTTGCCAGACCTTTCAGCCTGTAGATTTCCGTAGACCCTAGCTTGGATCTCCCCGCCTGATGTCGTCTCTGATGTCTCCTCCAGTGGGCTCTGCGTCCAACTCTGTGAGAGCGAAGAAATAGAGTCTTCGGCAGGAATAGAGTCTTCAGCAGAAATAGAGTCTTCAGACGACATAACTAGTTAATTCCTCTAATAATTGAGTGCATTAAGTGGGACTCTGGGAATACGCTGAACCAGCTGCCCAAAAGGCTAAGCAACCTTTATTTTTCGCAGAAGATTTTCTTCAAGTATTTTTACCCACCTCAATATTAGGCGCTCAGGCAAATACCGCCTAAGGCAAAAACGCTTTTTGCATTTTAATAATGCTGCATTTGCATAAAAAGCCTTCCCACTCTGCCAAACGGTAGTGGATAATACAAAAGCTCACAGGCAACTTGAATATGTTGGTAGCAACTCAACAGCAACTGAGTTAGACAAAACCCTAAAACGGTTCCTTATAAGCGTGGTAGGTAGACATTGTTGCTTTTTACAGTTTTAGCGACGGTGTCTACCTCTTTTCTTATTCGTCTCTTTTCCTATAGAACTGTTTCAGCTAAGTTTCTCCATCTGTCAAAAGTTCAATAGTTTGAAAGCCCCATAGTTGTTTGTCTGTCAGTTTCAGTTTAGTTAATTATCTTTTAGGGAAGGCATGGCCACCTCACCAACCGTCGCAAAAAAAGAAGAAAAGAAAAACAAGTTTGAAAAGTACAAGGCCGAGAAAGACGGCCTTGACGTAAAAGATGAACTAGAAGCGTTCGCAGAAATGGGATGGGAAGCCATTGATAAAACAGATTTGACCGGCCGCCTGAAGTGGCTGGGTGTTTTTTACCGTGAGGTGACCCCTGGCAAGTTTATGCTAAGGCTGCGGATGCCCCACGGTGTACTCTCTAGTCACAAAATGCGCGTATTGGCAGAGATCGTAGAGCGCTACGGTGACGATGGCTGCGCCGATATTACGACTCGCCAAAACCTACAGCTGCGCGGCGTTCGACTAGAAGATATTCCCGACATTTTTAAGCGCTTTGAGGCGGCAGGCATCACGTCCATGCAGTCCGGCATGGACAACGTTCGCAACATTACCGGCTCTCCGGTAGCAGGCATCGCGGCCAATGAGTTAATCGACACCCAAGGTCTGGTCGTCAAAGTCCAAGACATGATTACCAACAATGGTCAGGGTAATTATGACTTTACAAATTTGCCCCGTAAGTTCAACATTGCCATCGAGGGTAGCCGGGAAGACTCGATTCACTCCGAGATTAACGACATTGCCTTTATTCCCGCCTTTAAAGGCGGTACGGAAGGAAGCGAGCTAGGGTTCAACGTCATTGTCGGTGGCTTTTTCTCTGCCCGGCGCTGCGAAGCTGCGATTCCACTCAACGCCTGGGTACCCGCCGATGACACCGTCGTTGAGCTGTGCCGCGCGATTCTCACGGTCTTTCGTGACAATGGCTCACGGGGCAACCGTCAGCAAACGCGGCTGATGTGGCTGATCGAAGCCATGGGGCTAGACCAGTTTCGGGCTGCTGTCGAAACGCAAATGGGCGCAAAGCTACTCCCTGCGGCCCCCGAAGATGCCATTACCGAAGAAAGCAAAAGCGACCACCTGAGCGTACATAAGCAAAAGCAGCCAGGCCTCAACTATGTGGGCTTGCATGTACCAGTTGGCCACATATACGCCAATGACATGCTTGAGTTTGCTCGCCTTGCCGAGGTCTATGGCAACGGTGAGATTCGCCTCACGGTCGAGCAAAACGTCATCATTCCCAATATTCCAGATTCGCGGTTGGCGGCTTTCTTGCAAGAGCCCCCCGTGCAAACGTTCTCCCCTGAGCCGTCTGCACTGACTCGCGCGGTGGTTTCTTGTACAGGGGCGCGGTTCTGCAACTTTGCCCTAGTCGAGACCAAGCAGCGTGCCCAAGCGCTAGCCGAAACCCTCGACCAGCTGTTTGACGTTGAGCAGCCCGTGCGGATGCACTGGACGGGCTGCCCCAACTCTTGTGGTCAGCCCCAGGTTGCTGACATTGGCTTCTTGGGAACCAAGGCCCGCAAAGATGGCAAAACCGTGGAGGCGGTAGACATCTACATGGGTGGCAAAGTAGGCAAGCACGCCCAGCTCGGTGAGCGGGTGATGAAGGGTGTGCCCTGCGAAGATCTAGAGTCGGTCGTCGGTGACCTGCTCAAAGAAAAGTTTGGCGCGACGGCAAAGGTCTAGTCTGGGACGGCCTCAGACGATCCCAGTCGCCGCATGGCCTCACGCATACTGCCTTTGTTGCGCAGTGTGCACCCCGGCCTGATATCTGTCATCAGCATATCGGGCCACCCAAAAAGAAACCCTGAGGCGGCAACCTCAAGGTTTCGGTTTCTCAAACTTGCCGAGGATAGCTGACTCAATTCAATTGAATCTTTTCTCCCCGGCAAAACTTTATTTCTATACTAGGAGCATAGCGCAAGATGATAGGAGAGTTGTTTACGAAAGCAACTCAAGGCAGATATAGAGTTCTACATCTGACCTGGTTTGCTTTCTTTTTATCGTTTGTGGTGTGGTTTAACTACGCCCCTCTCAAGACGACCATTGTTCAAGAATTTGGCCTTACGCCTGCTCAGGCTGGCACCATCGGCCTTTGTAACGTTGCCTTAACCGTTCCGGCCCGCATCATTATCGGCATGCTGCTCGATAAGTTTGGCCCCAGAAAGACGTACTCCTTACTGCTTATTTACGCTGCAATTCCCTGCTTAATTTTTGCCACGGCAACTACCTTTAACCAGCTGGTAATTGGTCGTCTGCTCATGGGCATTGTCGGTGCTGGCTTTGTGATCGGCATTCGCATGACGGCAGAATGGTTCCCCCCTAAGGAAGTGGGTACTGCTGAAGGCATTTACGGTGGCTGGGGCAACTTTGGCTCTGCCTTCTCTGCCTTCACCATGGTTATCTTTGGTGTGGTTCTCAGCTTCTTGCCCGGTGCTTTCAACTTCCCTGAGACAGAGTCTTTCAAGATTTTGTTCTTCCCTGCCTTCACGAGTGATGTGCTGAACTGGAGAGCTGCGATCGCAGGCTCTGGTATTGTCGCGGCTCTATACGGCGTGTTTTACTACTTCAACGTCACCGACACACCACCTGGCAAAGTCTACCGCAAGCCCAAGAGCGTACGCGGCATGGAAGTTACCACTAAGCGTGACTTTTGGTTCCTGATGGCCATGAATGCGCCGCTCTCTATCATTTTGATGGTGTTGGCATGGAGACTTAACAAGGTCAACTTCCTCTCGCCCACGGCGATGGTGATTGTTTGGATTGCGCTAGTGGGTCTCTATCTGTTCCAGGCTTACAACTGTTGGGAGGTTAACAAAGACCTCATGGCAGGTCGCAAAGTTTACTCCGCCGAAGATCGCTATCGCTTTAAGCAGGTGGCCATTCTAGAGCTGACTTACATTGTGAACTTCGGCTCCGAGCTAGCCGTTGTGACCATGCTGCCCGCATTCTTTGAAGGCACCTTTGGTCTAGACAAGGCAACCGCCGGCATTATTGCCTCTAGCTACGCCTTCATGAACCTGGTGTCTCGTCCCGGTGGCGGTATGATCTCCGACTCTGTTGGCAGCCGCAAGTGGACAATGAGTATTTTACTTATCGGCATGGGCATCGGCTACTTGCTCATGGGCCAAGTTGGCGGCGGCTGGTGGCTACCTGCAGCAGTTATCTTGACCATGGCCTGCTCCTTCTTTGTGCAGGCGGCTGAGGGTGCAACCTTCGCTATCGTGCCGCTGGTGAAAAAGCGGATTACGGGTCAGGTTGCTGGTAATGTCGGTGCCTACGGTAACGTTGGCGCGGTTGCTTACCTCACCTCACTGTTGCTGCTCAAAGAGGCCTTCATTCCCACGGGTGATGCGGTTGACCCAGCGCTAGTCGCTGCGGGAACTGCAGCTGCCAACACCGCCTTCTTCCAGGTGTTGGGTGTCATGGGTCTAATCGTCGGCTTCCTGTGTGCGTTCTTCTTAGATGAGCCCAAAGGTTCCTTTGCAGACGAACATGCCGATGAGGAACTCCCCGCAGCTGTTCCCACTTCTATGATGAGCTAGTTGGTGCTTTATTGCCTCTAGCTTTGAGAAGGGCTTTATTTCATCAAAGATAAAGCCAGATTAATCAAGAGGGGGAGCGTCTTTCACGTCGTTCCCCCTTTTGGGTTCTTCCACAGAGATTAAAAGGTGCTTTTGTCCTATGGGTTCACAGCTTGGCCGCTCCTCTTCCAAACATGCGCTTTCGACTAAGACACAATGCCCCTACTGTGGGGTGGGCTGTGGATTAGAGGTCTATCCACCAGCTCGAAAGGGGCGCAAAATTACCCGAGATAGCGGGGGGCGACCCATTTGGCAGGCCGTAGGTGATAAATCACATCCGTCTAGCAAGGGGCAGGTCTGTATCAAAGGCGCTTCTGTCGGTGAGTCGCTCAACAAAGACCGGCTCAGGGTGCCGATGATGCGAGACACGCTCGATCAGCCCTTTAGAGAAGTGAGCTGGGAGGAGGCGTTTAGCCGAATCACATCAGAGATTCAGACGTCAATTCGCGATCGCGGCCCCAACGCCATCTGCATGTATGGCTCCGGCCAGTTCCAAACCGAGGACTATTACCTGGCCCAAAAGCTCATTAAGGGATGCATTGGCACCAACAACTTCGATGCCAACTCGCGCCTGTGCATGTCCTCTGCGGTGGCCGGCTATATCCAAAGCTTTGGCTCCGACGGCCCGCCCTGCTGCTACGACGATCTAGAAAAGACAGACTGTGCGTTTCTCATTGGCACCAATACCGCAGACTGTCACCCCATTGTGTTTAACCGGCTCAGGAAACACCACAAAAAAAATAAAGAGGTGAAGCTGATCGTGGTCGATCCTCGGCGGACGGCGACGGCCAAAGATGCCGACTTGCATCTGGCGATTAAGCCCGGTACAGATATTGCCTTGATGAATGGGATTGCTCACTTATTGATTCGGGGGCGATCGCACGACACCGTCTTTATCGACTACTGCACAGACGACTTTACCGCCTACGCCCAAATCGTAGACCAGTACCCACCCGAGCGCGTCGCCGAAATTTGCGGCATCCCGGTGGACGACATTGAATACGCCGCCCGGCTATGGGCCGAGGCAAACAACGTGCTCTCGCTGTGGTCTATGGGCATCAACCAGTCGAGTGAAGGCACAGCGAAGGTGCGCACCATCATCAACCTGCACCTGATGACTGGCAACATTGGCCGCCCAGGGGCGGGGCCATTTTCGCTCACTGGCCAGCCAAACGCCATGGGCGGCCGCGAGGCAGGCGGACTCGCCCACATTTTGCCGGGCTATCGCCTCGTCAAAAACCCCGAGCATCGTCAGGTTGTCGAGAAGATTTGGAAACTGCCGCCAGGCAGCATTTCACCAGTGCCTGGCCTCGCTGCCTGGGATATGATGCTCGCCCTAGAGCAGGGCGATGTCGGCGTCATGTGGATTGCCGCGACAAATCCAGCCGTGAGTATGCCGGATATTAAACGCACCCAGGCAGCCCTACTCAAGTCGCCCTTCACCATTTGCCAAGATGCTTACTACCCCACTGAGACAGCGGCCTATGCCCATGTGGTCTTACCCGCCGCCCAGTGGGGTGAAGCATCTGGCGTAATGACCAATTCAGAGCGGGTCGTTACTTTTTGTCCTGCATTTCGCGATCCGGTAGGCAAGGCCAAAGCAGACTGGGCCATCTTTGCCGAGGTCGGACGGCGGCTGGGCTTTACCGAGCAGTTTGACTTTGCCGATGCGGCGGCAGTCTATGACGAATTTGTCAGCCTGACAGCGGGGCGACTGTGTGACATGAGCGGCCTGAGCCATGAGCGATTGGCTAAGGTGGGCCCCATTCAATGGCCTGCGCCAATTTGTGAAACCGAAGACACCGCAGCCGATAAATTCGACAAGCGGCTCTATACCAACTATCAATTTTTGACTGCGAATGGCCGAGCCAAGTTTGCGGCCTTCCACAATAATGGGCTAGCTGAGCCGTCCGACGAGCAGTTCCCCATGGTGCTCACCACCGGACGCCTGCTGGGCCACTGGCATACGCAGACTCGCACCGGGCGCGTCGAAAAAATTGTGCAAAAGCATCCCAAGCCAACGCTGGAGATGAACCCCCGCGATGCGCAGAAGATGCAGATACAGAGTGGTGATTGGGTCGAGGTGCGATCGCGCCGAGGCTTTGCCCATCTTCCCATCCTAGTCACCCAAAACATCCGTCGGGGCACCGTCTTTATGCCCATGCACTGGGGCTTCCTCTGGGCCGAAAATGCTGAAGTCAACGCGCTAACTCACCCTGCCGTCTGCCCTATTTCCCTAGAGCCCGAACTCAAAGCCTGCGCCGTGCAGCTCATTCCTATCCCAACCCCCACAACCATCTCTACCATCACGTCAGCCCAGCAGGTATTGGCCATGGTGCAGCCTCAGCCAGAACCTATCAAGCAGGCCGTGACGGTCGGTCTGTAGTACGGTCGGTCTGTAGTATAGAAGAGTACGTCAGCCCCCGATTTTTTGTGCGCAATCGATTGACTAGATTTGCTCGTCACCATCTGAGTGACGAAGGATTCTTACGTCATCTAGAACGATTTGAAGGTCTCGTCTCTAAGCTACTTTCCATCGGCATGGTGATGGTGATTGGTGTCGTCATCTTCGACCTAGCTATTTATCTCTGTGAAGCCCTGTTAGATCCCGACCCGTACAATTTTTTAGGGAAGACGCTGCTAGACATTTTTGGTCTGTTTTTGAGTGTCCTGATCGCCCTAGAAATTTTAGAAAACATCACGGCCTACCTCAAAAAGCATGTGGTGCAGGTAGAGCTGGTGATTGTAACCTCGCTGACGGCGGTAGCACGCAAGATTATTATTTTGGATTTGGAAAAGGTGACGGGGTTGAGTCTGGTGGGACTTGCGATCGCAATTCTGGCCCTCTCCATCAGCTATCTAATTGTCAGAAACGTTCATTCATGAGCCTGTAGCCAAGCTGCTAGATCTTCTATATTAGCAAAATCTAGCAAGTCCTCACTCAAGGTTTCCAATGAGTCTAAACTGCTTTGCCTAATGTCACTTCGAGTGCGTTCTGACAGCGCACCGAAGCGTTTTTCTAACTGCCGAATAATTATTTTGACCGTTGCCTCCTCTCGGCCTTCTTCTCGGCCTTCTTCTCGGCCTTCTTCTCGGCCTTCTTCTCGGCCTTCTTCTCGGCCTTCCTGTTTTGAAGTATCCACGACATTGTTGAGATCGCGATAGTATTTCAGGCTATCTTCATATGCATCTTGCTCATTGGGTGAGAAATTAGCGATCTCTGCAACCTCAAACAGCTGGTTAAACGTGCTTTCTCTAAGTGCGTCAGGCGGATTATCTAAATCTGGCAAATGCTTTAGTAAAAACAGCCATTTGTCAAAATGAGTTTCTAGCTGGTCAATCGTTTTCTTAAACTTAGGTAGCTCTAAATATATAAACTTCAGCTTTTCGTAAAAGACTTCGCAGTTCTGATTTTTTAGCTCAACGGTATGCAAAATCGTATCGTCGTCTTTGTGATCTTCAAAAACAAAGTCTAGAACACCAACTGTATAGACAGGGGAAAGGCGATAGTTCCATGTCCCCTGTATGGCCTGTTCTTGAATGGGAAACGTCGCATAGTAAACGCTGCGATCTTTAAAGAAGTTTTGCTTTGCTTTCTGAATCTCAACAATGAATCGCTCACCGCTTACACTCTCGCAGTAAATGTCGAAGATAGCTTTGCGGTCAATTGCTGTGTTTCCGACGTTTTCACTATTGCGGTAGCTCAGGTCACTGATCGTATGTTGCTCCGGCAAAATGACATTCAAAAAGTCTATCAGCAGTGCCTTGTTTGGCTCTGTTCCAAACAATCGCTTAAACCCAAAGTCAGTCAGTGGATTAATATATCTTTCCTGGCTCAATCTTCGACCAAACATCGTCAATGCTGTCTTCTCAGACTACTTTCTCAGCTTAACAAAATTTCCAGGTCTTCTTTTTCTCACTGGCGCTAAAACTCAATTCGATATTCTATTTTGAAATCCGTATTTTCAAAGTTAGACGAGCTTTGTATTTCTAACTGGTCAGTCAGGCGATAGTCCACGCCCAGTCGCGGTGGATTACTGCTGTTGAGAATTTCTTGAAAGGTAATGTCAATTCTATCGCCTAGGCTAGCAGAGGCTGAAACGCCAAGACCAAGACCAACCGCGCTGTCAGCATCTGGATCGGTCGCAGGAAAAACGCTAAAAGAATCTAAACCCACCGCATCGGCAATGCGATCGCCAATTCCCGTCAACCCACCAAAGCCCAAAAATTCTGCCGCCTGTAAGTAAGAAACACTAGTAATATTAGAAAACACATTGTTGCCCACCAGCGCCAGCAGCTCTCCCTGCGGGCGGGGCGGATCGCTCGTCAGCAAAAGATTATCACCTAGCTCAGTGGCCGGGCCAGTGGCCACAGCCTGCACCTCGATATACCGAACGCTACCGAACGATTCAACCGGCGTCGAAGCAACATCCGCATTCAAAAAGCCACCGGCTGAGGGTGGAGCAGGTCTCGTATCAGTCTTTTGCACTCTGGCTGTCATCACAACATCAACCATGGGATTTAGCCCATTTTCAGGTGAAAACGTTGCTGTATTTGGTGCACTATCGTCTAGTCGAAACTGGGTTGAAAAGAGATTAATCCAGCCGGACTCCAGCGCAATCACGCCAGAGGGTGACAGCGCGGCCAGCGTGCCATTAATCGTGACCTCTCCAACAGCCTCAATGTTGTACAGCGGCGTGCCAATAATGTTCAACTGATCGCCAAAAACAATTTCCAAGTCTTGCAGCGAGACCTTGGCCAATAGCCCTTCTGGCCTAGCCGGTCTGTCCACTTCCAACGGATTATCTAAGGCAGCCTCACCCAAATAATCCAGCCGATACGGGCTCACCGCATCAATCTCTTCTGCGGTGGGCAAATCCAAACTACCCAAATCTCTCAATAGCTGATTGGCCTGCACCTGGCCGTTATTTACCCCAATGGCACCGCCAATGGTTGGCGATAGGGCAGCCTCTGTCACCAGTATCTGACCATCCAAAACGGCCTGCACCGCGCCGCTGTAGTTAATGGGTAGGCTCTCCAGCGATATTTGAAGGCCTGTTGCAGGATCAGGAATTTGTTCAACCGGGCGCTGTGCCTGTTTCAATAACATAGCAACCGTGGCACTAGGCGCAGAAGCAGAGGAGGAGGAAGAAGAAGAAGAAGAAAAAGAGCCAGACTCCGATGTCAGCTGACGCTGTAGCAAGAGTGACTGGCCAGACGGGAGCAAAGGCAGCGCACCACTGACAACCACCCGGCCATCGCCCATGGTGGCATAGAGCTGTTGTACTTCTACTCTAGTGAGATCAAATGTGACATCCCCATTCACATTAGTCAGCGAATCTTGCAGCAGCGCACTGCTGATGGTGCCATCGCGAAAGCTAGCACGACCATCAACCGTGGGCTGAGCCAGCGTGCCCCCCACCTCAACGACGGCTTCGCCCTGGCCGCTATCCCACCGCAGCTGATTGTCTAAAAATGCATTGAGCACTTCAAAGCTGCTGTTCGGCACCACTGCCAGTAAATCTAGCTGATCTGTTGCCGGTTCTACCGTCATAAAGGGCAGCACAAAAGGGATGTTTCCCTGTAGCGTAATGGGGTTTTCTATGTCAGCATCCCTGACTTGTACAGAGCTGCCCTCTGACGATAAGTCTGGTAAACCGTTCGAGAGAACATCTGGTAAAAGAGAAACTTCGCTGTCTATGCTGGCGACAGCATCGCGATAGATAAAATTAGCAACAACAGCATCAATACTCTGTTGATTTATTTGTGCATCCACAACGGTGGCACTGCCCTTCACAAGCGGATTCGCTAGGCTGCCATTAAAGGTCGTGATTATGTTCAAATCACCCTCTACATCGACGGGCAAAGGATAAAAAAGTCCGGCTAGCGCTACCGGCAAATTTTCAACGGTGAGCTCACCTTCTAAGTCTTCTAAGCTGCCGCTGCCGACCAGATCAATTTCTGTTTCACCTGCGTCTACAAAGGCAGTTTCTATGTCTACAGTGCCCTGCTGCACATCGCCACGTAGGGCGAATTCATTAGGTGGCGTATCATCACCCCACTCCCAGCCTTCACCTTGAACGTTAAAATCTGCGGCAAGCGCTTCTGGCGAAAGAGAAACACCAGCAACTTTTACCTCGCCAGTAAACTGACCTGCCAAATCTTCTATTTCGGGTAAGGCGAAGCTACCAGGAGCTGTCTCTCTTTCTGGGTTCTCTTCTAAGAAGGTGACGAAGCTAATGAGCTTTTCTAAAAAAGTACTGTTGGCAGGCACGCCAGCAGGTTGCACGGCCAAATCAGCCGCAGAGCCCAAGGGTGCCTGAGCAATATCAAGGCCAAATGCGTTTAACTCCAACGTTTGGGCAATCTGCTGGGCAATGGGCACGAGATCTTCTACGCGTCCATCTGCGATGGTGAGGGCTGCATCGTACTGAATCTCAGGCGTCAGGCTGGCAGTCGCGTTGAGCAGGTAGCGGCTATCGTCAAACAACAGTTCACCCTGGGTGAGCGTGGCTGTGCGATTGGCATAGGCAAAGTCGGCAGTAAATTGTTCAGCGTCAATAGAATTGTCAAACTGCCCAGAAGTTAGCAGTGCAATATCAGGCATGGCAACGTCTACCTCGCCTTCAGCTTCTACCGTTTCCAAGTTTAAGAAATCAGCAAAGCGAACATCCACACTTGCCGTTAGCAAGCCACCTACCCTACCAAAACCATACTGCGGTGCAGGCCGAATGCCCAAGCGGCTCAGCGGCAGCTGTTCTACATCGGCATGGAGCGCATTGCCTTCACCATAGCCAGTGGCAATAAACCGTTCGTTGCGCACTTCAAAGTCAATTTCTGGCAGGGTTCCTTGCTGAAAGCTTTGCTGCACAGAGCCATCTACCCTGAGCTGTAGCTGGTCTTGCTGTCCTTGTAAATTCACCTGACCACCATTGGAGAAAGAAAACGCTACCGGGCCAGACAATGGTTCAAACGTTAGCTGATTGGCTCGTAGGCTATCGAGTCTTGCATTGCCATCGACGCGAGGATTTTCTAACGTTCCAGAGAGATTTCCGTCGAAGCTAGTAAGTCCTTCTAGCTGCGCGTACTCCTCTATATTCGGTGGGATAAAGCTATTAAACGGCTGCAGGTTGAATGACTGAAGCGCAACATTGAGATCTAAATTTCCAATGGGAATAGCGTTGTTGAAGTCTACGCCGATGGTGCCATCTGCCTGAATGCCGGGTGCGGTGAATGTATCTACCGCAATGCGATCGCCCGCCCACTCAAAAGCCGTCAGCCAATCGCCCCTATCTAGCAGCGGTTCATTGGTTTGTGGCAGGTAGAGCTGAGCATTTGCGATCGCAGCCTCTCCCCCTAGCTGAATCTGTTCTAAATCCAGCGCATTAACATTCCCTGCCGCCACAATATCCGCGCTCAGCAGCCCGTCTATCTGACCCACAAACTGTTCTACCGGCACCTGGCTCGTTGTCACATCAGCCTGCCAATTTCCACCCTCTAGCTCTAAGATGGCCTCCGCCGAAACGGTGCCGTCTGCAATGCGCAGTAGCGTATTATCCAGCGTTACCAAATTATTGACTAATGCAATCTCGCCCGCACCTGGGAACGTCGAGTCTGACAGCTGCCAATCGACAAAAGCGCTCTGAGACGCCAGTGTTCCTGCCGCTTCAATATCAGCATCTACTCTGCCAACAACAATCTCCAGCGGTACAGAGACCCCATACACCGCAGCGTACACATCCGCAGGCAATCCCGCCGCCTCTGCCGTTAGCTGAAATGGCAATGCATCTAAATCCGTCAGGTCTGCGCTACCCACAGCCACAATCTCACCGCCCGCCTCCGGCACGATTCGCAGCGATGTCAAATCCAGCTGCGACGGCGTGATATCAAAGTCCGCCGCAACAGCTTCTATACTCAGCCTATCGGCCTGCAGCGGCAGCAGATTAAACACGCTTCCCGTTGCCTGCGGCGACTCCAACTCGCCCGTTAGCTGCGCCGCCAGCCGAAAGGTGCCGTCTAGATTATCCGGCAGCTCGACCGCTGCGATTCTCTCTACTTGCAGCAAAGACACCGCTGGAATTTGCGCAGTTAAGTCATAGCCCTCCGCCAAATCCACGTCGCCCGAAGCCTTTAGAACAACGTCATCCAAACGCAATCCAGCGTCTTCTAACGTGACGCGCTGCCCCTTAAAGACCAGTCGGCTGCTGATATCTTGCACGGGTTGAGACAGTGCACTCGTGAGCAATTCACCCCCACGAAAGTAGGCCGTCCCGGTTGCCTGCGTCACCTCGCGATCTAGCTTGTTGTCATCCGTGAGGGCCGCTACCACGTCCAAGTTGCTGTTGAGCGTGCCAGCCCTTAACCCCATCGAATCTGGCAAAAACGTATTCACCCAAACGGCCCGCAGGTCTCTGGCTCGCAGATTTGTTTTAATGGCCCGCTCTTCTAGATTCGCAGCGCCCTTAATATCCACCTCACCCGTTTCTACATCGGCACTCACAGCAAAGGCCACTTCCTGAGCATTTTCTCCGCCATAGAATTCAATCAGGCCATTGACATCATCAACTTCTAACGTGCCACGCTCGACAACTGCTTGACTGTCTTGGGTGTAGGGCGTGGCGGTTAGTTCTGCGTTTTTTATCTCAATGGTTTGGATTTCTACGGTGACGGGCGGCTTACCTTCTTCTGCCAGCTCTGGCAGGCTTAGCTGCCCCCAGGTATCGTCTTCGGCCTGCACCAGGGAGACTTTTGGATTGACCAAAGTGATTTTGGGTTTGACCACGCGCTGAAAAATGAGCGATCGCAGCCCAATCGCAATATCAATTTCATCCACCGTTACCGTCGATTTATCCGTCTGCGTCGGCGGTATTACCGTTTGATTGAGTCGTATTCCCCACAGGGAGGCTCCCTTGGCTTCACCCAGCTGAATAGGTCGATCAATCGTCTCTTCGATGGCAACTTCTAGCCGGGGCAAGATTCTTTCAGTAATGATGCGATCGCCCCAAATCACAATCACCGCACCGCCAGCAACCACCGCAGCGCTCAGACCTACACCGACCTTCAGCGCTAGCCAAGCTAAACGGCGAGGCCACCGAGGCCCGGGAGACCTAGGAGGCCCGGGAGACCTAGGAGGCCCGGGAGACCTAGGAGGCCCGGGAGGCCTGGGAGACCTAGAAGATAATAAGCTAGTCAAATCTTCTGACGGCGGCTCTGGGGGCGTCAGGTTGGGGCTATCTGACATGGTGACAAAAGCGGTTATTACCTAACCTGTATAGGATGAAGGGTCTTGCGCTGTGAATAAGCCTTAGGGCATAAATACAGGACATAGCCACTTCATGCGCTCACGTCTGCCGCATAAGCTGCATGGCCTGCTGAAGCTTTTGCTTTTGTAGCGTCGTTAGCTGAGTGTGTTTTTGCGCGGCAGCGATCGCACTCACAACCCCATCAAACACCTCTTCCACAGAAGGCTCATCTCGCATCTTGTCATCTTCCGTCTTTAGCTGATCTAGCGTGCCTTGCAGGCTATCGATAATGCCGTACATTTCAATTGGGTCAAATACCCTCAGCACACTAGTCTGAGTCACAATGCCCAAACCTTGCCCCCAGTTCCAAGACACCACCAGTCGCCGCACCCGCCGCTCTTTCATCGCTTCATGGGCAGCCCATAGAGAATCTTTTGGATCGAGTAAAAATAAAGGCGCACTCATCACCTCCTGGGCAGTGACCTTTTGCAAATTAAGCCCGAGAGACTGAAACTGCACAATGTCTCGCTCAGTGACAATGCCCACCGGATTATTAGCATCAGCCACTTCTCCGTCGGCCTCCACAATCACGACGCAGCTCACGCGGTTGTCAGCCATACGCTTTGCCAAGGTCATCACCACATCCGTGGGCAGCCCCTTGACCACGTCTTGACTCATCACATCAGAAACCCGTCGCATCTTTAGCAGGTTGGCCGGGCGCAGCACCTGACGAATGCTGGCTGGCGTCACAATGCCAATGAGCTGCTGGGCATCATCCACAATGGGCAAATGACGAATGCGGTAGCGACGAAACAAAAACAAAACCGCAAAAATATCTCGAAACGCTGACTTTTCTAAAGTTTTGACCGGGCTCGTCATAATATCGCGCACCGGAATATCAGCGGGCGATCGCAGCAGGATTAGCTTGCTCGCCGTCAGCCGCACAATGTCACGCTCTGTACAAATACCAATGACCTTCTGATTTTCTAAGACGATCGCGCAGCTAGCTCGCCTTCGCGTCTCGGACGGCTGACCATCGACTGCACAAACCTCCTGAGAGACCGCGCTCATTTTTTCGATCACATTGGCAATAGAGGTCTCTGGCGAGACCGTCAGCACCTGAGGGTTGATCGCACTCTCTAGAGAAGGGGTCACGCTAGACGAATCTTGCTGATTCACAATCTGCTGATTCACAATCTGCTGATTCATAGCTGGCTAATTTATAAAATGTAAGGGATGTTACAGCTCAGAAGCTTTATCCTTTTATCTGTAACGCTTTGGCCTTATTTGAGGTATAAGTATAGAGAGATGTAACGGAAGCTTGAGAAACGTTAGCGTTTTTCAGCTAGCTTCAATAGCTAACGAGCTAGGCAGTTTACAAACCAGTTGGCTCACATTGGGCCGCTAACGGCATTGGCGACTTTCAAATCGCTTTTGCTATCCGTCGTCGGGACGATGTCTCTGGATATGTCTCTGGATATGTCTCTAGATATATCTTTAGAATATCTTTCTGGCCATTAATCCAGAGCCTCGGGCAGACCCAGGTCTGCTTCGGCTGTGGCACTGTCAGAAATCGTACCGTCAGAAATCGCACTGTCGGAAATCTTAGGGTTTTTGCCGTACAGGCGATCAAGCACACGCTTGACGGAGATTCTTTGCCACTTCTGGCCTCTCTTAGTAGTGTAGCCATTGCTATTGAGCCAGTTTGCCACCTGCTGCAGAGATTTTCCTGACTTGTGATGACGACGAATGAGCTCAATAATCTGCTGCTCTTTTTCGTCTTTGACCAGCTCGCCATTGACGGTGCGCTCGCCAAATGCAGGAGACCCGTATCCGGCATACCCGCCTTGGGCAGCCTTCGCCTGCCTGCCTGCTTCTAATCGTTGCCAGGTTGGATTGGGTTCTGCACTCATCAGTTCAGGCTCACGCGTTCACTTACGACGGGGATCTATGTCCAAAAAATTATGACTGAAAAATTGGGTTCCTTAAAAAATTGGGTTACTTGAAAGTAGCTGTTAAAAAACGTTGAACTAACCTAGACCGAGTGTACACTATCGAACTTGTGAAGTCTGTTGACCATTTCAGAATCTGCCTTTAGACAGAAATATCGCTTAAATTAGCCCGGCTAAAGGGCCATCATTAGCATTCTCATTTCATCATTCACACCCCTTAAAAAACTAACCCCTTAAAAACTACTAGAGGAAATCATTATGCTGACGGATCAAAGTGTGAACTGCCCCAACTGTGGCGGACTTGCCGAGCGCCAATACTTTGAAGCCAGCAGCTGTGGCAGCGATCAATCCAATGCTGCCAATCAAATTGTGATGCAAACAAGGTGCCATTCTTGTGATTATTCCCTATCTTTTTGCCTGAGCAGTGGATTGGTACTAGAGTCTTATGCCCCTGGACTACGGGCAGATTTAGCTGAAACGACAGCGGCCCACTGCACTATCTAAATCTCGGGCTAAATCTGGGCTAGTTCTCATAGCCTGAAATTTGACGAGTTAAATCTTACAAGTTAAATCTACTGAGGCGTCAGCGGACGAAGCGAGTCCATCGACTGTGTGGCAATAGGCAGCCTTGCACCGTTAAGGCCATGAAGAATTCGCTGGGCGCGATCGCACATCTCCCGCTCAAAGCAATCAGGGACAAAGCCTATAATCTCAGCACCCACAGTCTTAGCACCCCCAGCCTCAGCATCCACAGGCTCAAAACCATCGTAATCAGTCACATCAGGCTCCTCGCAGGTAAAAACCACAAACAGCGGATGCGGCTCAGCAGTCCCCTCTGCTAGCAGGTGTCGATGCTTGCGAGGCATCAGCCACTCCACCCCCTGGCCCAGCTCCACCTGAATCTGCCGCCAGCGGTACAGTAAATCCGACAAATCCTCACCAGGCCGCTGAATAATCAGCACAATTTCAATGCCCGTTTTAATTTTCCATTCTGGATCGCAAATCATCACCGCCACATCGCAAGGCAGCGGGCGAATATGTGTGAGCGTATTAATCTGACCGCCAATTTCTGATTTTTCTCGGCTGCGCACATTTGGTAGTGGAATAATCACCATGCTCTCTTGCAAACGGCGAATGCTTGGCAGCGACTCAAAGTAGGGCCTGTGCTGACTGAGCAAACTGCACAGACTGTCGTAATGGCAGCAGTTCGCCAGCAGCGTTTCATAGGCTAAGCGCTCTTTTGCCCGCGCATTTTCCTTCGATCTCTGTGTCATGCTCGATGCTAGCCCGCTGAAGAGTCTCTGGGCTTCGCCCCTTACGGTTAAAGTGCCCATTCAAGCGTTAGATAGCAGATCTCCAACCGCCAACCGGCTACCGTTAGCAAAATCCCAGCCTGACAGCGATTTCTTCCCGGCAGGCTTTACTTCTATCAGCAGCAGATGCCCATCGCCCGTTTGGATCACCGGGCCGTAGTTTTTGAAAATGGCCACAACGCTACCAGGCGCTGCATCGGCGGCTAAATCTGCTGACTGATACAACAGGGGAATAGCAGCCATAGGTTCAGTCAGTTGAGACCAGTATTCATCGCCTAAGGGCAAAGTCTTACTGACTTTCAGCGGCTTATCTTGAAACTGACTCACGCAGTTCGGATAAAAGCCACGCACCTTGTCATGTAGCGCTTTGGCACTTTTTTTCCAATCCAAAACATAGTCATCTTTTTGAATCAGGGAGGCATAGGTCGCCTGTTCATCATTTTGTGGAATCGGGCGAATCACCTGTTGCTGTAGCTTTTGCAACGTTGTTAGCAGCAAATCAGCGCTGAGGGCAGAGAGCTTACCGGCAATATCCCAAGCGTTATCAGTGAGCCCAATGGGAATGGTTTCTTTGACGAGCATCGGGCCGGTGTCCATACCCGCATCCATTAGCATCGTCGTTACCCCCGTCTTAGTCGCACCATCGTGCAGACACCACTGAATCGGTGCGGCCCCTCGGTACGCTGGCAAAATGGAGCCATGGGCATTTACACAGCCCAGTCGCGGCATTTCTAAAATGGCCTGGGACAGTATTTGACCGTAGGCAATTACTACAAACGCATCTGCAGCTAGGGCATCTAGCTTTGCTAAGGTTTCAGGATCTTTTTTGATACGGGCAGGCTGCCAAATAGGACAGCCCGCGTCTATGGCAACAGCCTTAACAGGAGAAGGCGTGACTTTGCCACCGCGTCCTCGGCGTTTGTCTGGCTGAGTCACGACGGCCAAAACCTCAAATTCGGAATGGTCTAACAGGCGCTGCAGGCTAGGCACTGCGAACTGGGGCGTTCCGAAGAAAACGATTTTCATGAGAGAGAAATAGGAGAAGAGCTGTCAGCTATCTAGTATCTACTAGTATTTCAATTCGGCGGTTTTGCTGCTGTGCGATCGCATCATCATTATCTGTTAGCGCATTTGCCGGGCCGCCGCCCAGAGTAACCCAGCGATGCTCTGTAGGTAGCGATCTCTGTAGATAACTCGCTAAAGCATTGGCCTGAGCCATCGTATATTCTCGGCTGACGCTAGCACTGGTCTGATTGTCGCTATAGCTACGAACAATGATCGTCGCCTCAGAATAGTTCACCAGCTGATCGAGAATTTGAGGCAATAGGGTGGTGTCTTGGATATCGCTAGCGCCAGGCGCAAATAGGGCATCGCTTGGCAGGGTAATTTTGAGCGCAACCACATCTAGCAGCTGCTCGCTGGGACTGGTAGGGGTAGGTTCGTAGTCGGGGGTGGCTTGCGATCGCACAGGTGGATCAATCGATAGGCGCAGCGAATTGATTCGCCCGTCAATGGCCGCGCCCTGACGCGGTGGCCTACCCAGCTGCTTTTCCAACGCCTGCAGTCGGCGATCCAGCGTCAGCGCATCGGTTTCAATCGCGTTCAGTTCATCAATCAGCGGCTGCCTTTGAATAGGCGATAGCTCAATGGGGCCAGAGACTGGGCCACTCTCAGGCAAAGGGATCGCAGCAATGCGCGTTTCGGCGGTAGGGCTCTGCCAGAGCTGCGGAAAATGCCACAGCCGACTGACCAATCGGCTAGATTTGCGCAGTACGCTCTCCTGCAGGGGTGGTCGCTCAAACCGCCCCGGTAAAATTTGCGCAACCAAAATGCCAAAAATCCAGGCTAGAGTGAGGACGGCGCTGAAGGCTAAAAGATGTGCGATCGCCGCATAGGGCTGGCGCTCCCACAGTCGAGGAGACGGCTCCGGCGACAAATAAGACGGATCTAAACCGCCCTCATCATTAGCAACATCCGGATAGCCGTACGGCCAGCTAGGGGCGCTCGACGGGCCCGGCGATGAAACCGTAGAAAACACAGACGGCTGACCATTGACCGGCGCAGGTGGAAAAGGATTACGAGAAAGGTGAGGGGGCGTCTCCACCGGAGGCGATTTTTTCCAAGGAAAGAAGCGAGCAAACCCTTTACGCTTAGGCATGGCCGTTGGGACCGGACTCGTCAGTACCTGCCCAGTAGCGTCTGTTCTGCTAAAGCTCCTCCCACCTCTGGTTAGCCTACCTCTCGTTGGGCCACTTCTGGTTGGCCCACTTCTGGTTGGCTCGTCATAGGCACCAGGCTGCGGATACTGAACCGGCGCAGGTGGC
>JBCBKQ010000102.1:0-19587 GCA_038521595.1 Cyanobacteria bacterium J06627_28
AAAGTCAGCACCCATCGCAGATTCCATCTGCCCTTTTACAGCGCCAAAGCCCTGTCCCAATCGATGAGACTCACAATAACTTTGAAAGTGATCTAAATCGCGCTCGTAGCGGGGGTACTTCCTTAGAGCCAGCTGTAAAAGGGCAGATGGAATCTGCGATGGGTGCTGACTTTAGTGCTGTCAAAATTCATACTGATACGCAAGCTAATCAGCTAAGTCAGTCAATTCAAGCAAAGGCCTTTACTACAGGGTCTGATGTTTTTTTCAAGCAAGGTGAGTATAGCCCCAATAGCCAGAGTGGCCAGACACTACTGGCCCATGAACTCACTCATGTCGTCCAACAAACGGGCGCATCCGTACAGCGAAAGCCAGATAATAGTGCTCCACATCTCGACACCCCCGAAATATCGGATCTGTCAAGCCAAAACAACAAAGAAATACAGCGAACCTTCGATGCCACGATGGCCACCAGAATGACGCTCAAACCGAAAATAGAAAAAATTGCACAGGATAATGGCATCGTGCTCGGTGAGAGTAATTTGAATTCGGTATGGAGCGTTGTGATGAAAATTGCTAAAAACGCTAAGTATATGGCTCAATATGTCAACGTTGAATGGCATATTGACAACAATATATATAACTGCCAAGCCATCTCATATCTGTTGGTATATCTCTACAGCTACGGTAAAAATACTGAGCTAGATCCCAATCAGTGTGTAGGCTCTTATGAAACCAGAAAGCTCAGTAAGGTGACCATGACAGCGCCTAACATGCCCCTAGAACCCAATGTCACAGATCTTGGGAAAGAGAACGCAACCAGATATTGTTTTGCTAATCACACTTGGGCAGTCCTAGAAGAAACTCAGCTCGATCCTATTACTGGCTTGGCCGGTGCCCAAGTCGAAACACAGTGGGCTACAGATGTTTCTGAAAACCTAACTTTTGAAGAAGATGGGGTGACCTACCAGCTGACAAGCGCAGGTAATCGAGATGATGGCATGCTAATACTCACTTACAACAGCGGCGGAGAATAACCTAGCGCAGCGTCAGGTAACAAGTGCCTTTACTCATCACAGCCTTATCTGTCATAACCGATTACCACGGACTACCAATCATGGTAAACCCAGACCAATAGTAAGGATGAGAGAGATCTGGACTCTCTAAGTTGCTAATTCCAGCGGGTAAATTCACTGTGCTGCGAGTGCTCTCATTTAAAAGCAGCCCTGACTCTACGCGCGTCTCGCCTCGTAGCATTGCTAGTTGAGCATGCTGTAGCGCGTCTGCCTTTAGCGGAACCATCCTCAGCCGATCGTAAAATTCGCTCATGAGGGCCAAAGTGCCCAGATCGCTCACCGCCCAAAGGCTTGCAAGGGCTGATTTTACACCCGTTGCTACCGACAGCCCGGCAAATCCCATCTCTGCTTCTGGGCTGCCGATAGCCGTTTGACATGCTGAGAGCACGAGCAAATCCACCGCAGGCTGGTCCCAGCCAAGATTATGAATATCATCAAGGCGCAGTTGTTCATTCCACAGCTGGATGTAGGAGTTGTTTGCATTGCCAGCCTTAAACTCAGCATGGGTCGCCAGGTGAATAACTTGCGCTGGGTTTTGTGACTGCGCCTGAACAAGATTTTCTAGGGTGAAAGCTTCATTTAAAAAATCTTCTCCCTGCCACAGTTGACTAATCATTTCTAACTCTGCAGGAACTGCCAGTAAAGGCTGCAATTCTTCAAAAGAACTGGCCCCCATGGCAAGCACCTGCTCTCTTTCAATAGGGCTATAGTCAGCGTCCATCAAGCTTAAAGAGGGCACCATCCCCACGCTGTATTTTTCAATCAGAAATTGCTGTCCATCGTGCAGCGCCGCAATCGGTAAGCTGCGCAACCCAACATCCATAGAAAATAAGAACGTATCAATTTCATCGGCACCTAGCTCATCTTCAATGGGTTGAATCAACCATTGATACAGCTGCTGAGCTGGCGCAAGATAGCTCGTTGAATTGCGCCGGACGGAGGTAGCAAGATTGCTGCGTAAGTCTGTGACCGTTTGTACCAGCTGCTCACGGCTCACATCGGGAACGCTCAAGCTAACAGGATCGCCGTTTGCAGTAAAGATCAGAATTTCTAGCGGGGTTGAACTTTGTAGCAGATCACTTTCTAAAGAGACTGAAAACTCTGAGCTAAAAGCATCTGAGTGGGGCGTCTCAATGTAGACGATCACAGATTGATTATTCGTTTCAGCATGTACGGTTTGCAGTAGCGCTTGAACTTGGTCTGGCGTGAGTTCTGTTGTATCGAGAGATCGCCCAAAATAATCAGAAAATTCCTGAACCCTCTGTTCTTCAAGATTGGCTAGGGCCGCGCTACCTCTATCACCCCCTAAAACAGTGCGAGGCGCGTTATTCAGCCCGCGCCCAGTCCCCTCTCTAGAATTTCTTGGACGATTCGTGCTGTCTCCACGAGACCCTAATTCTCCTCTACGGCCTTGGCGACCACCAGAACGTTGAAGGGCTCCGCCTAAGAGGTTAGCCTCAGTCAAGGTATTTTCAGGAACAGTATTACTATTGCCAGAACCGCCGTCAGCAGTAGAGGAAAGTGAAACTGTACCGCTAGGGCCAAAGGTATCAGTGAGAATTTCACCCGTTGTAATGGTGCTGTCTGTGCTGGTAATGGTAACGTCACCACTACTTTGAGCACCTGCCGTATGAATCAAGCCTGTTGTGATGCTGCCGCTGGCTGCAATACTGACGCTACCACCGTTACCTACGGGATTTTGCGATCGCAGACGCCTAGTCTCAATAGATTGATTAGCCTGCAGTGTAATATTGCCGCTACTGTTTGAGAGATTAGGATTTGCAACCGTTGTCAGCGGGCCAAGCTCTAAGCTATTGCCTGAAAACGAAATCGAACGCCCAGGCGCAACAATCGTATCTTGTCTATCTTGCACCAAGATATCACCAACGCCATTTTGATCCGCGTCAGCCTTCCAGATAATAGAACCTGTACCGCCTCGCAAAGCCAACGTATTATCACTGAGATCTTCCAAGATGATATGATCAGAAGCTTCCAGAATAAGATTGGCATTACCAGCAAGGCTCTCTAACGTATCCTCTGAAATTGTGAAGCTGCTGCCAGGCTCATCTGTAAAGAAAATACGATTATCTAACAGCTGAGCGTCATCACTGCCTAGGTCTTCATCCACAATGCGAATGGTCTCTGGGTCAAGTAGAAGAGAGCCCAGCGCACCCTGACGCGCACTAACATCTACTATGCCTTGAAAAAGCAGCTCACGTTTTCCAGAAACTTCAACAAAACCACCGTCGCCGCTTTCTATTCCTCCGGTTGCCGTTATCTCTCCCAAAAATTGTGTTGTATTTTGCCCCCAGGCAATGACAGTACCACCATTACCAGCGTTCAGAGCATCAGCTGCGATCGCACTTTCCCCATCAATCACAGTATCCCTTGCCTGTAAAAGCGTCCCTTGCCCCTGATAATCTCCCCCAATGCGCACAGCGCCACCACCTGCTGGCCCCGAAGCCTCAATGTGGGCATTGAGCAGTGCAACGCGATCGCCCAGCACAGACACAGTCCCTCCCATCTGAGATGACACAGCAGCCTCTGTCGGCAAACGGTGATCTGCCGCAACATCAATGCGCCCAGAAAGAACCGTCGTCCCTGATTGAGTAGGCATACGAACTGTGCTACCCAACAAACTGACGGTGCCATCAGTATTCACCGTCAGCTGCGTCACCTCAGCAACATCACCGCTGCTTGTCAATAGCTCGGGCAAGCTCAACGGCGTCATGATAGATGGCGTCATGATAGATGGCGTCATAACAGATGGCGCCGAGCCTACATCATCCTGAAAAGGCCTAATATAATTATCGGCAGAATTGTTAGCAATTTCTAAATTTAGCAGGTGTCCTTCTTGGTTGATACGAACAATCTGTTCGCCCGGGATAGCGGCCACTGTAACCGTACCGCCTGGAGCTGCCAATGAACCTAAATTAGTAACATGACCACCCACCATTGTCAGCTGCTGCTCTGCACCTAGGGCCAAATCACCCTCATTGACAACAACGCCTGATTCACGATTTAGAAACGCAAAGGTATCGGGACTCCCAGCTAAGGCATCATAGTCATTACGGCCACTCCCATGAAACCATTCGTACCTATCAAACCCGATGGCATCAGCCGTGGTCACAGTTAAGTTACCAGGAAGATTTAATGTTGCCTGCGGCCCAAAAAACACCCCCGCCGGATTCATCAAAAAAAGATTGGCCTGACTGCCCGAAACCTGTAGCTCACCATTAATGATAGCCGGGCTCCCTCCAGTCACACGGGCAAAAACAGTTTGAACCGCCGGGTCTGTCACAAAATTGACGCTTTCACCCACGTTCGGCTCAAAGCGTTGAAAGCTATGAAACAAATGTCCTTCGGTGCTGACAAGGCTACCACCAGTAACCTCAAACTGTTGGTCAGTCTGAGTGACGATTGTACCTGTGTTGTCTACTGTGGCTGTCACAGACTGCGCTACAGCCGTCTCTATCCCTAGAGTCGATAGTGTAGACACTCCTAAGAATATAAACGAAAGTTGGTTAAATCGATTCTTGTAGGATTTTATTTCGTTCATCTGTTGTCTCAATCTTGGTTGAGTAAAGGTAAATCCACCTTCTCAGAATTCCCCTATATAAAGAGATTGTTGAGCCAGCACTAATGTTGTGAAATATAGTGACTAATCGTAAGTCGTGAATGACAACGACGACAAACGGCCTGCTGAACCAGCGCATGCGATAACCCCCACCCTTTTCCTAGGAAAAGGGTGGGGGCAAATGGTTGGAATCTAAGGGGAATAGCCTGTATATCATCAACTGCGTGGAATGATTCTTGTGGAGTTTAGAATCGAGTCAAAGATAGGCATATACTGCTCTGCTAAAGGTTCTAAAACAGCCGCATTGACGACATAGAGAGCATAGGGACTAGCAACCACCAAAGCTTGAAGCTGTACTAGCTGAAGGCCTGTTTGCTCCTCGCGCCAAGAATAGTGCTGTTTATATGTCTTGTAAGAGCCTATATCGTAAAAGGCCTCTTCAAGTAGTTTGTACTCGTTGTAATCAGCTGCCATGGTTGCATTGTTTTGCATGACGAGTTGCTTAAACCAATCTTGACCAGACGAGTCAGGTTTCCGTCGCTCGTAGCTAAGCGACACGCGATATTCATCAAAGTACTCTTCAAATCCTGATTCTGGCAGTCCAAACAGTCTAAACTTTGAGTCATCAACTTGAGTCCCTGTCCAAGCTTCTGGGACCACGATAGACACCATCAGAGGTTGATTAAAATAGCTAGCCATTTTCGGTAAAGTCATCGTATTCATTATCGTAGAAAAGCTCAAATTTGAGACGTTATAGATAGGTCTAGAGGAATCGGTCTAAAAGAATAGGTCTAGGAAAACACCCCTGGGAGAACAGGCCTAGGAGAACAGGCCTAGGAAATAAAAATAAATCTTGCTTTATTCAAAGCATCGTCATACATCTTTAAAAACGCTTCCTGATACTCATTGGGGGCATTTCCGGTAAAGCTAAACAGCACGTCATCTACTAAAACAAATGTTTGGTTCTGTACAAGCTGAGTACTGAGATCGTCGTCAAAGTAACTAAACACGTCAGTGACCGCAGGATAACCATCTATCTCAGCATCTGCGTGAGATAGATGCGTAAACTGTTTTTTCTGTTCTTCTAGCATCGCTTGAGAGGCCTGATTTAGACGCTCTACCTCTGTCCCACCAGCCGGAAAAAGGCTCACCAAAAACCTAGGATTTAAAGCCTGCTGAGCCTCATCTTCATCCTCATCAAAAATCTCATAGTAATAAATAGCACGATGCTCACCTTCACTCAGCTCCTCCCAACCAATGGGAAGCTCTAGTGAAACATTGGTTTGATGGCTGAAAAAATGCAGAACGTCTTCCATGGGATGTAATTATCTCGTGAGTTTTTTAACAACAGCTAAAGTGAATGACCAACTGATATCGACATCAGAAAAGAGTTTACAGCTCTGAGACCTTCTTGACACCAAAGGCCCGCAGGACGCCAGCCTGTATTATCAGCTCCCCGTCTTTCAATTGATCGCCAAATGCATCTAGCACGGCCTTTTGTAAAGTAGCATCTGTGAATTTATATTTGAGATGCTCGGCCAGTGCTGGATTTTTCCGGATTTTGTCATCGATAATTGACTGAACTTTCTTGCGTTTCACGAGGCTGCTGGCTTTCTTATTACCGAGGAAGTTGGTTGATGTAGCAAGCTTACGTTTTTTCTTACCATAAGCATCCAGGTGAGGATGCACAGCCTCGTAAAGGTCTTGTTCAATCTTATCTTTTTCTTCAGGCGTAAGATCCTCTGCCGATTCTCGATCTTCATCCGAAATACTCTTATTGTCCAGAGCTTTCGAGACAACCTTATCTTTGATTATTGAGAATATTGCTTTGGCAATTTCCTTAAAGTCGATTTCAACTTTCGCACCCGCACCGCCACCGATACCTAGCGTGCCAGCCAGCTTACCACCTAAAACAAGCTTGCCGCCTTTAATGGAAAATTCACCTTCAATAGAACCGCCAACCCCAGCTGAGGCCTCTAATTCACCGGATATTTTAATGAGCACCTTACCTTTATAGGTCATAGAGGTTGCCGCACTCCCTTTAACTTTTGCGCCTGCAAAGCATTCCGCTTTACCCGTCACAGCAATCCCATCGAGGCCAATTTCTAGCTTGCCTTCTGCACCTGCTTCTGCCCCTGCTAAAGCTTCATATTTAGCCTGGCCATCAAACCCTAGGTCACCTGCTTGGAGGGTTGCAGTGACTTCACCTTCAGACTTTGCACCAGCCATGACGCAGGCTTTTCCTTCCATCGCCATGCCAGTGGCACTGATATTAAATTTTCCTTTCGCTTCGGCCATCACCCCTGCAAAGCCGCTGAGTTTGGATTCCAATTTGGCTGAAAGCTCTACGCCACCTACCTCTTTTGAAACCTGCAAAACACCGGCTAGGTCAAAGCCAACACCAGCTTTGGCCGTAGCCCGCGCCATAATGGTAAGCCCTTCGATCGCATCGCGAACTCTAACTGAAACGACCTCGCCTTCTACCCCTGCAAAGCCACTGGCAGTTCCCTCCATGCTGGCTTTCACACCTGAAGAGGTTTCAATTTCTTTTTTGGCAGCGGCTTCTCCAAAGGCACCCGCACGGGCAAGCGCCTGAAAAGCTTCTTTGAGGGTGTCTCCGTCGCATTCGACTATCTTCTGTGCTGCTGTTCCACAGCCTGCAAAAGCTTTAGAACTCGTTTCTGTCGTCGTCACGCTGCCAGTGTCGACAGATGTCGTCGTTTGTTTTTCTGCCTCTTCTAAAAGTGAGGGTTGCGAGCCACCCAAAGAAGTTTTGGTGGCTTTATCGCTAAATCCTGATAGATCGACATCGCCAACAATTTCATCGTCGCGCTGGATGCGATCGCCTGTCTGACTTATCTTTTTATGGGCAGAGCGCTGCACAGCCCCGGTCTGTTGCACCACATGCGTTAGCTCATGGGCAATCAGCGCCTGGCCGCCTTGACTCGTTGGGTCATAAGCCCCCTGACGGAAAAATACATCATTTCCCGTGGTAAAAGCCTTTGCCTGAATCGACTGATTTAGCTGATCTGAACGGGCATCGGTATGTACTCGCACACCGCTAAAGTCTGCGCCCATCGCCTGTCCCATTTGGTCTTGTAGCCGTGGTTCTAAGGCCGCGCCACCGCCGCGCGCGCCTTGAATGCTGGACTCTATATCGCTAGAGACGTCTCCACCTTCATGTCCCATGCGCTGCAGCATAGGCTTCATTTGCAACGCTTCTTCTTCTTCTTGCGGTGTTTCTCGTTGAATATCTTGTGTAGAGGACTGAGGCGCGTTGATTTGCTTGACTACCTGAGCAGCAACTTTATCTGCTTCTTGCTCATACTTGTCGTTAGGTGCGCCTACGGTGAGTTTTGGTTGTACGGTAAGGCTGGCAAAATCAAAGCTGTCGTGGGTAGAGGAAGGCTTTGCGGCTGTCGTCTCAGCCTCCTGCATGTTCTGAGATCGTTTTTGTTGCAGATGATGGTGTGTCATCGCCGTAGAAGGTAACTTACTCTTTTTCTGGCGGGTGCGACGATGACGGTTCATAACAAAGCCCGAATACTATTGGTTCTATGGTTAAAATTCCCAAATAAATCTATAGACACTCTCATCAAAATAACGGAATTGGCCCGTTGTAAAATCACCAAACATGCAAATTATCGGCGCATCGTTAGCACACCCCAAAAACGCTTTTCATCTTCTTCAATCTACAATCCAACCTTTGATTTCAGAATCAGTCAGCGGACGCTCAAGCTTTAAATACTCTCGTTTTGCTGCCAACAACAGATGCTTCATCATGACAGGTTCGTCTAAATCAGCGGCAATAAAAGCGGCATTGAGGGCAATGTTTCGGATGTTACCACCAGCAATACTAAGCTTGGCCAATCGTTCTGGCACTAGGCTTTTAGTGGGAGTTGTCGATGGGAAAACACGCCGCCAGATTTCTGCTCGCTGTTTTGCATCTGGGAAAGGAAACTGTACAACAAAGCGAAGCCGGCGTAAAAAAGCCTGATCCATTGAGCTTTTTAAGTTAGTCGTTAGGATAGCAAGCCCTTGGTAGCTTTCCATCCGCTGCAAAAGATAGCTCACTTCCATGTTGGCGTAGCGGTCTTTTGAGTCACTCACATCACTGCGCTTACCAAAAAGAGAGTCCGCTTCGTCAAAAAGTAAAATAACACCACCGCCCTCTGCCGCGTCAAAAATACGGCGTAGATTTTTCTCGGTTTCACCAATGTATTTACTCACCACTGAACTTAAATCAATCCGATAGAGGTCAAGGTTAAGATCTTGGGAAATCACTTCGGCAGCGGTTGTTTTACCTGTACCGCTAGGGCCAGCAAACAATGCGCTAATGCCAAGCCCGCGACCACTACGACGACCAAAGCCCCAGTCTTCATACACGCGCGATCGCTGCGCAACATGAGCGGAAATCTCTTGAATTAGCTGCCGCTCTTTTTCTGGTAGTACCAGGCTATCCCACGTTGCTCGCGCTTCAATTCTTTGGGCAAGTTCATCTAGCCGAGGCCTAGCCTGCATCCGGCAATAGTCCCACAGAGGGTCAGCCGTTTCAGCCGTCTGACCTTGTAAACACACCGTCTGAATCGCGCTTGGACTCAGGTTAAATTGTGACACCAATGTTTTAATCGGTGCTTGCCAGGCCTGCGCGCGATCGCCCAACCCTTTTTCCCACAGCTGCCGCTGTTCACCCAGGGTCGGATGACGCACCTCCAAAGAGACAATGGGCCGCTGCCGCTGCCGACGGCGATCACCACTGGTAATAATCAAAGGTAAATCGAGCGTGTCTATAAAGGTTGCGATCGCATGTTTACGATCCGCACTTTCAGCTTCAATATCTTCACAATTAAGCAACACAGCCATGTTGCTCAGCCGATACTCACGCTCACACAGCGTTGCCAGTAGCTTTAGCTGGTGCCAATCTGTTGGTAAGGCCTCTGCGGGTAACTCTTGCAGCGTTAGCCCTAGCTGCCGACAGCCGCTCTCAGCGACCGTTCGTAGGCTTGTACTATCTTCTCCGATTAGCTGAATAGTAGGCGATAGACCCAGTGAAACCGGCTGTGTCCAGGTTTGGATAATTTGTTTGATGAGGGTGTGATGTGAGGGTACCAATAGTCCTTGCGATCGCACCGGCGTCATCAATGACTGCAAGCGTCCATCTAAATACTGCACCCCCGTCAAATAGTGCAAAATCCGCTCATCAATCCGCAGCGGACTGCCCACCAGCGTATTACCACCACCCACCTCAACCAGCTGCCAATGTCGCAAGGCAGCTCGCGGTGTCAAGCTCTCCCAGCAAGCATCCTCAAAAAGACTCAGCGCCATACCAAAAGTTGGATAGCTGACGCCGCTGACAGCCTGGCACAGCTCAGCCCACTGTCCCTCCAGCTCCATGCCCGCACAGAGCAAAACAACATCACACTCAAAGGCGCTGAGCCCAAAAGTCTTCTCCAGTCGATCTATTGCCAACGGCTGCTCAGAAAACGCCGCCCTCAAAGAATCAACAGTGCTGTTATTTAAAGCGAGTTGTTTAGTTTTATCTATCTCCAAATTTGCCCGCTGCACCAGCTGTCCACGAATCTGCGCTAGCAATTCGCTCAGCAGCTGTTGATTAGCACTGTGCCAACTCTGAACAGAACTCGGACGGGGCAGCGCGGCTGTCATAGCTTAGACTTTGAAGTAAAAGTTATTGGGACAAAAGAGTCAAACATTTACCCCTCTTGAGAAGACGCACTATGATGCCGATGGATAGCTCTAATGTGTTTCTCGCAGGGCGGGGTGGGCCGGTACCTATGCCCCTCAGTCAGAAGACTCTTGTAGCAAATCTTGTAAATACTGAATGGCCTCTACCGGCGATAGCAAAATAAACTCACCATCGCGCAGAATTTCATATTGCCCCCCTCGATGACCATGGGCCGCAATCAGCTTTTTCCCTTCAGCTTCACTCGCCAAGTTATAAAGCTGATTGGCACTGATGCCAGCAAGTTCTAAATTCATACGGTTTTTCAGAGCTTCTAACTCTGCCTCATTAAGATTATCTGGATTGGGGTTTGGCTCAGGATTCATAGCAACCTAGGCAATAATGACTCTAGGGCTCACAAACCAGTTGAAAGTTTCGCTAGTAGGATCGCTGTCAACCCCCAGCAAACTATCAGCACCATCGATTTGCAGCCTAACCAAATATTCCCCGGGCACTACGCTACGAATAGGGATGGTTAATTCGCGAGTATCGCGATTTCGCTCAGGGCATTCAAACAAATAAGTGTTAGGGCTAGCACTTAGCGACCATTCATTGAGCGCAATCACCACCTTTTGACTGACCCCAACTGGCAGCTGAGTAGATACCTGTAGCAGCCCACTACGAGGATCGTCATCAATACCTTCTAGCTCGCCGATAGTCACGTCTGTAACCGTCGGAGCTAAAACAAAGGGCACCGTATTAGACATCACAGGCACATTTACATGGTCTTCTGAGTGGTTACGATCAGTACCGTAGTGAAGCACCTGAGCCCCTTGAATACCTGCCTTTAGCAAATCAGGAGAAGTCTCCGCCAAAGAAAGGTGAATCTCATTTGCACTCACAGCAACAGGCAACAATTCTAGATCGCCAATTTTTACACGGGTGTTTGGGCCCTGCAGCTGCCGCCCAACAATTCGGATAGGCGTGCCGACTAAAATCGGGGATGTCGCCCCTTCCTCAGACATGACCTTTTCAACAACAGGCTGATGCCCAAAGGGCGTAACACCACCAAAGCCCACTTCTCTGACCGGCAACGCCCGCTTTGACGAATCTTCGCCTTCGATCACCACGGCCATCACCCTGTAGGCCAAAGACAGTGAGTAGGGCGCTTGAAAAAAGGTAGACCAAATTTTAGACAGTTCGTCTGTATCTAGATCAACAGGATCAATGGTGATTTGCTGTGTCTGTGTCGCCAGATCAGAGTCATTGAGATAGGCGGCATCTGCGATCGCATGATTGACCATCTCATGGGTCAGCACAGTTTTATCGCTCAGCGTACGCACCACGCTACCAATGAGCCGCTGAGGCTCTAGCTCAGTATCGTTGCCATAGGCACTCAGCATATAAAACAAATCCAAAGAAGAGCGCCGACGAATCGCCTCCCCTTTTCGCGAACGAAAGCTAGCCCTATCTGTATTGCGCAGCGCCGAATTGTGGTTGATTTTGTATAGGAACAAATTCACCCCAGATTCAGGCGTACTATTTCCAATGCTGTTGGGCTTTAGAGTGGTCACCCTGGCACCATCTACATCGCGCTGTACAACACTCTGAAGTAGCCTTTGTAGAGTAGCTGTAACTGTTGCGATCGCAAGATGATTGCTCATATGAAACCCACTATGCAAAACAACACATTAAAAAGCATGAGCCTTCATCTTAGTCATACCCAGTCAAAAACAAGAATCAACATATTTTAATACGTAGATCAAAAGCTGACCTTTCACGTTTGATTCAGCACATTCGTTTTTATGAAATTTAGTGTTATCACATGCACTCTACAGCATACAAAATACAAGAAAGCATCTTTTTCAACATCATCTAAGACATTCTGATTTTTCTTGATACCGAAAGTTGTTTTTAGGGAAAACAAAGGACAAGGATTTGAATTCTTTTTCACATCCGCATTAATTCAGCTTCCAAGATTTCAAGATAGAAGTGAGCACAGTCCCTCTGTCTTACTTGCAACCATATATTACGGATTAATCCCCACGGAGGACGGCCAACATGGCTTTAGACTATTTTGCACCAGGTGTCTACGTTGAAGAAGTAGACAGAGGCTCTCGCCCTATCGAAGGCGTTAGCATGAGTGTCGCCGGATTTGTCGGCTTCACCGAAGATGTTCGCGGCGATGCCGAACTCTTCGAGCCTGTGATGGTGACCAACTGGGCCCAATACCTAGAGTTTTTCTCAAAGCCAGGTTCGGACGGCTTTACTGACTTTGGCGCCTACCTACCCTTTGCCGTACAGGGCTGGTTTATGAACGGCGGTGGCCGCTGCTGGGTTGTGAGTGTTGGCACGCAGCTCCCCGGCACCCCCCAGCCAGACGTCTCCGAAGTAACAACAAAGCTCATCACCTCCAATGGTAAGCCCTCACTCTCTTTCCATCTCAAGCCTTCTGAGACAGAAGAGTCTGGAACTCTCGCACTGCCTTCTAGCGCAGGTCGCCTCACCGTATCCGTTCTCGATGGCGAGCCCAAGCCTCTCCCTGAAGATGCAGACGAAGATGCAGAAGCGCCCGTCAACAACGGTGAATATTTCACCGTCATCGTCAGAAACGGCGATCAAATTCTAGAGCAGTACGACCATCTCTCGATGAACCCAGAAGTAGAAACAGCCGTTGCAGAATACGCTGTTCCTACCCTAGAAAAATCTGAGTACGTTGTTATCAGCGATATTTCTCAATCGGGTCAGGCACTCTCTCGCCGCCCTGCCAACGGTTCCTATGAGATTGCGCCCCCACCATATGTGGGTACGCCCGACCGCTTTAACCGCGACCTACAAGGTAGCCGCGATGACCGCACCGGCATCCAAGGCCTGTACGAGATTGACGAAGTCTCCATGGTTGCTTGCCCAGACATTCTCCTCGCTTACGAAAAAGGTCTTATCGATCTAGACCAGGTACATGGCGTCATGGAAATGATGCTCAGCATGTGCGAAAACTCCTTCCCTGGCCCAGCCTACCGGATGGCCGTACTCGATACGCCTCCCGTAAAACCTGGCAAAGGTACAGAGCCCGTCGATCCTAGCCGTCAGCGCCCTGCTGACGTTGCCAAGTGGCTTGGCTTGTTCAACCGCCGCTCTATGTTTGGCGCTACTTACTATCCTTGGATTAAAGTTGCCGATCCTCGCAATGGCGGCCGCCCCAAGCTGGTTCCCCCTTCTGGCCACATGATGGGCATCTGGTGCCGCACAGACGAATCTCGTGGTGTGTTTAAAGCACCTGCAAACGAGACTCCCCGTGGCGTCATTGGTCTCTCCTACGAGACCAACATGCGCGAGCAAGAGCTGCTAAACCCCTTGGGCATCAACTGCATTCGCAACTTCTCTAGCTACAACAGAGGCCTCAAGGTCTGGGGTGCTCGCACCCTGGCCGAGCCCGACAACGTTCAGTGGCGCTACATCAGTGTTCGTAGATTGCTCAGCTACGTTGAGAAATCTATTGAAATTGGTACTCAGTGGGTTGTCTTTGAGCCCAACGATCCTGACCTATGGGCACGGGTAAATCGTACTGTTAGCAACTTCCTAGAGCGGCTATGGCGCGATGGTGCCTTGTTTGGCGCCTCCCCTTCAGAAGCGTTCTACGTCAAGTGTGATGGCGAGCTAAACACAAACGACACCATCATGTTGGGTCGTTTGTATGTTGAAGTCGGCATCTGTCCCGTTCGCCCAGCAGAATTCGTCATCTTCCGGATTAGCCAGTGGGCTCCTAACCAGTAAATAGTCTGGGTTTAAGGCCTGTCATAAGAGACAAAAATATCGTCTCTTATGACAGGCAAACAACAGAAATCATCTTTATTTTGTTTAGAACTAGTTTTGCTTAGAACTGGTTTTGTTTAGAACTATAGTGCCTACATATTAAGGAGGTAGCACCATGGCTGATCTAAGTAACCCTATGGCTCCCAGTAGTTTTTACTTGGAGCTAGCGGGCGTTTGCGAAGGAGAAAAATCTGTTTTCAAAAGCGTCAACATTCCCGATTACGCACCCAAAGTACAGGGTGGACAACAGGCAGTTGGAACAACAAAAGGGGGGAAAACCCTCTGGCAGGTCAACTCAGCAGGCTTTGAAGGATTGTTTAGCTTTGACTGTGTTTGTATTGCTAGCGGTGATGCAGACAGCACCAGCAAAAAACTCTATGAGTGGTTTGATAAGTGCCTGCCAGCTTCTAACGGGGGTAAAAGTACCTGGGCTGACAACAAAAAAGAAGGCAGCATTACCGCCTACAACACCGATGGTAAAGAAATTGCTAAGTGGCAGTTTGTAGAAGCGTGGCCCTCCAAGTACAAGTGTGCTGACCTCGATGTATCGGCAGATGCCTACATTGAAGAGACATACACCATCAAATGTGAGAAGTTTAACCGCGTCATGTAGGTTGTTCTAATTCTTTGATATTTCACCCTAAAAGCGTACAGAGAGCAGAGAAATGGTTCAGTATTTAACGAATTCAAAATTTTACTTTGAGATAGATGGGGTGACAGATCTTTCTGTCAAAACCTGTAGCGGCCCTGAAATCGAGATGGATGTCGCTGGGGGCGATAGTGCCATTGGCGTTACCAAAAATGCCATCACCCAAACCCAAGCCACCATCGGCGGCGTAAAGTACAACAGTACAATCACGCTTACCTATGTTGCCGGTAACGAAGCAGAACATAAAAAGCTATCTGACTGGTATAACGATTGCCACCCCGATGCTTACTCAGGTGGTGGCTCAAAAGCCATGGACAGTCGCAAGAGCGGCTCATTGGTGATTTACAATCCCAATGGTGAAGAAGCCATGCGCTACAACTTCAAAGATCTCTTTCCAGGCTCTAAGAAACAGTTTGGCAGTCTCTCCGTGGAGAGCGGCGGCAGCCTCGCCGAAGACACCCTAGAGCTGTACTTCACCCAAGTAACTCGAAAAGCGTAACTAGGGACTAAAGCAAGTAATGGCATTTCCTGAGATTTTAACCAAAGCTCGTTTCTACTTAGAGCTGAGGCTAGATGGCAGCACAGATTCTGTAGATGGATACTTCATGGAATGTAGCGGCTTCCAGCGGTCTCAGGATGTCATCGAAATCTGTGAGGTCACGCCTCAAGTTTGGGGCAAAAAAGGCCGCAGCCATGGCCATGTGGTTCGATCTAAAATTCCGGGCAACAGCTCATATACCAACATCACCCTCAAGCGTGGCCTGACGGTATCTACCGCTTTTTGGGACTGGATGGATGCTGTTGGGAAAGGAGAATGGGTAGACCAAAGACGAAATGGTGCACTCGTTATCTACAGTCAAGCAGGTAAAGAACAGTTTCGGTTTGAATTCAGCGGAGCTTGGCCTGTGACTTATAAAATCTCTGACTTAGATGTAAAGGGCTCAGACCACAACATTGAAGAAGTTGAGATTGCTGTAGAAGCGCTCAAACGAGTAGAAACATAATACTTGCACTGTCTATAAATTATCTATAAGTAAATAAAGAAAAACAAAACCTATGTCCGCACTTCAGCTCAGCAACGACCTTGGCCTGCCACCGCCAAAGGCCAAACCTTCTATTCAGCCGATAGATCCGGCTGCTGAACTCTCTCTAAAGGCTCAAGCCTCTGCTCAGCGTGCAGAAAGTGCTGCCCTATCAGATTCGCTAGCAGGCGTTCAAACGCAGTTTATGTTTGAGCTGCCAAGGGGATATGTAGATAACGCAGGGCAGCTACATCGCCGTGGTGTAATGCGGCTAGCCTTAACCGTCGACGAGATAGAGCCCATGGGCGACCCACGGGTGCAGGCCAATCCGGCCTATGCAACGGTGATTATTCTCTCTCGAGTAATGCTCTCTCTCGGAACGCTATCAGATGTTAACCCGGCTGTCATCGAAGGCTTATTTGCCGGCGATCTAAACTATCTCCAAAATTTCTACAGACAAATCAACGGACTCGGATAAATGGCTCAGCCTAATTCTCTCTCAGGTGCTGACCAGGCTACTGCACTTCCCCTATCTGGGGTGTTTTCTAATCCGATTGGCTTTGTGGCACCTGCCATCTTGCAGAGTAACCAGCCGCCAGAAGTCAAGCAAGAAATGGCCTACATTGCCAAGCAGCTAGCAACAGACCCAATGGCAATGAGATTGTTTTGCGATCGCATATATCAGCTCTTAAAAGACGATCTCCAAGCACAGCAAAAAAGAGCCCACAGTTACGGAAAACGCTAATAATGACCACGCCCCAGAGCAACGGCTCGACGTCAATTGCCAAAGATTACGTTACCGGCAACCGATTTTACGTCGAAATTGAGAGTAAGATCACGGCGGCCTTTACAGAGTGCAGCGGCCTAGGCGTACAAATCAAAAAAGAAACTGTTGCTGAAGGTGGATTAAACGATCAGCAGCGAATTTTGCTAGGCACACCAGATTTTTCAGACGTCACCTTAAAGCGCGGCGTCAGTGGCAATCAGGTGTTTTGGAATTGGTTAAACGCACTGTTTCAGCCCCGGAGTGCAGGCAAAGCCATTGAACAACATCGCCGCAACATCAACATTTTAGTTTTTAACCAAGCGGGTGACATCCAACAATGCTGGACGCTCGTTGGCGCAGTGCCCATCGGCTGGCAAGCACCCGCACTCCAAGCAGATAGTAGCGCGGTAGGCATTGAAGAACTCACGCTTGCTTACGAAGGCCTCAATGTAACCTTTGGCAAAGGCGGCGGCGGTGCCACCATGCTCAAAGGCCGCTCCGACACCGGCTATTTCGCTAGTAAGTAAGCGATGGTAAAAAAGCAGCTCGGTCATCAGTCTCCGCTAGGCGCATTTGGCAATCTGGGCCAAAGTACGTTGATGCGCTCAGATATCTTTTTGCAGCGGCGGGCCCTTGGCAGTCAGTCGCTGTCAATCCTCAATTTAAAGGCTTTCTATCCCAACGGATTTCCTGAGACGCCAACAGAAACAGAGCCTGTAGAAAGAGCCAGTACAAAATCAGCTGAAACAAAAACAGCTAGGACAAAATCAGCTAAAGCAGAAACAGCTAGCGCAAAAACAGCAAACACAAATTCAACTAGCGCAGACAATATCAGTAAAGCTCAGCCAATAACTGAGAAAGTTCAACCTCTGCTTGATCACAACTCAGCTATCCAGGCTAAATCTACTCAAACTCAGGACGCCCAGCCTCACGTGAGTAGCACTTTACAAGAGCTTACAAGCTCAATGACCAGTGCTGTTGACCCTGATAGCCTAGCCGTCAATTCATCACCAACCCCCGCTCCGTCGGACAACGCGACGTACATTGCACGTAAGGCTGCATCCAAGGAACCCTCAGCAGACAGCTCCACGCAGAAAAATTCTGCCTCCTCTGATAACAGCCAGCATTCTGTTGCAAAGTCTATAAAACCAGAAAACACAATACCTACGGCTCCCTCCTCAATTACTGCGCCCTCTTCAATTCAAAGGTCTACTCCTGACGCCTCAGAAAGCAGTGCACCGCATATACCGCTTCAAAAGACTGAACGTGGCTCATCATCGCAGATTCAGCGAAAACTACAAAAGCCATCTCCTTCGGATCAGATTGGCTCTTTGCCAGGTAGCTCTTCTACCGCTAATACCGTCGCAAATCCAGCTAGGCAAGTCAGCAACACATCTGCTGAACAGAAAACAACAGGCAGTGACATAACCCAGACGACAGCGCAGCCGGTAGCACCACTGCGTGCTGACATCCAGCGCTACTTTGCACCCACAAAACACACACAAAGTGAGCTACCAGTTAATGCTGAGCCGCCAGCTGATAAGAGTCAACCTCTTTTCAATCGAAACCAAACTATTCAGGCTAAATCTGATCAAGCTAAAGTCGATCATCCCCAGATCAGTAGTTCCTCACAAAATCATATAGAGTCAACATCTAATCCTGTTGGCATTAACAGTTCAGCAACCAGTTTAGCGACCAGTTCAGTGACCAGTTCGGCACTGCCTGCAGCCACTCACTTAGATCCTTCTACACATACAATTTCACCTAAGGTCGCACCAAAAGACTCCTCAGCCGCTAGCGCCACAGTACAAAGCAGTGCTTCCTCAAATAACAGCACGCCCCTATTCGTAGACTCTGCACAATTAGAGGGCACACCACCACCTAACAACAGCTCAATTCAAAGGTCTACTCAGACCTCTCTAAACAGTGCTGTACAGCCTCCATCTCAAAATAACAAACAAACTCAAAATATTAAACAAACTCAAAATATTGGACAAATACAAGAGAACACTCAGGTCAATCGTAAGCCTCTAGAGAGCGCTAACCAAAGACCACAGACTGCTGACAATAGGGTCGAGAATAGCTCAGACGATGATATCGATGCGTCTTCAGCGACACATACACTCCAACGATCTTCTAAACGATCACGACAGGAAAGTGTGTCAGCGCCTGCCCCTCTGGATATAAATGCAAGCCTAGATCAGAAAAACAGTTTAGAGACTTCCACCGAGCTGACATCAGCTGTTACTAGTTCAAATACGTTAAATAAGATAACGAGTCAGCCTAGTTCTATACAAAGAGCTGTAGTCGGTTCAGCTAGTGAAAGTGTTTCTTCAACTGTTGCTAGCATTAACGTAGCTCAATCACTTCAGAGCCTAAGAGCACCACTGACTCAACCGTCGGAGCCAATCACATCAGACAACCCAACACTTCAACCAAAGCTTGAAAATAGCTCATCTGATGACAGCTTATCAGAGAATATAACGTCTTCAGATGTAACGTCTTCGGACATAACATCTTTAGAAAGTATCACGCCTGCGGATAACAAAACACTTCAGCTAAAAGCCAAAAACAGCGCTTCAACAAGCTTGGCCGCTTCAACAAATGCCAGCCCGACTGATAATCAAACCAAAAAAACGCTTTCAGCGCAGAATACCGACACCACCCATCCAATTCAGCTCAAAGCTGAGACGCCTCATACGAACAGTGCCATTGCAAATGCTCACAGCAAAGTCACCGCTAGCGCTCCGGCAGAAAGTATCTCGTCAACCTCCATCAATAACAACAACGCTAGCTCAAACACCAGCTCAGTCACTGGTTCAAACACCAGCTCAAACACTACAATTCAGAAAAAGCCAGACACTGGCATAACCCAACAGTCAGCAGATATAGCTTTTCATCCAAAAACATCTGAGTCGCCATCAGCACCTGACACTATTCAGAAAAAAAGCTCAGCCTCGTTAGCCTCAGTCAGCCAAAATGCCAACGAAGTATCACCGGCACAGTC
>JBCBKQ010000103.1:0-19340 GCA_038521595.1 Cyanobacteria bacterium J06627_28
CTATTTACATACTTTTTGAGTCTTGATAGCTTATGGTATGCATACAGACTTTACGTCTAAACGGTTGGTCTTGTCCCAGGAAAATCCAAAGCCAAAAGAATAGTCAAAAACATGGAAGATAATAGCTTTTTTAACGTTGCTCTCCTCACGCCCGCCAGCGATCTTGTAGGCGGCTTTGCAAATGCCCAGTTCGAGGGCATCTTTGCCCGTGCAGGCAATGACACGATCTATGCATTTGACCCAGCCATAGACTATCCAGACACCAATATCGACTTTCTATTTGGCGATCTATTCGATAACTCTGCTGAAGAGTTTGCAGTTATTGTCGGTATCACCGAGGGTGATCCCTTTGCAATTTTAGAGCCGGGTACAAATATTCCTTCTGTCGGTCGCGATCGCTTCGTTCTCGGAGACGAGCGGCAAGCCTTCTACACAGCGTCAAACCCGCTCGATTTATTTGGTGACAACCCGCTAGGCACAAACGAATTTGCCGTTATCTACGACTTCGATGCAGAAGACGATATTATTCAGCTTCATGGCAAAAAAGACGATTACAACTTAATCGAACTTGACAATCTTCAGGTCGATGGCGTGAATCGTCCAGTAAGTGGCGAAGCTATTTTTTATAACAGAGGCGGCGCACAAGACCTGATCGGATTTATCGTCTCTACGCCAGAGCAAGACTACAAAGTCGATGATAAAGATGTCTTTGACTTTGTCGGAGACAAGGTAGAAGACGGAGAAGAAGACGAGATTGTTCAAGTCGGTACCTTTGGCAATGATTCAGGGCAAAACACAGCGATTGACCAAGCTGGCAATATCTACGTCGTAGGCAGCACCAGCGGCTCTTTGGGCGGCCCCAATCAGGGCGACAGCGACGTTTGGATAGAAAAATACAACAATAACGGCAACCGACTCTGGCGCAGGCAGCTCGGCTCCTCTGAAGGCGAAACCGCATACGAAGTCGTCGCAGACGACGAAGGGTTCATCTATGTTGCGGGTAATACAGGGGGCAACTTAGTCGGTGCTAAAAAATCTGCCGAGCAAGATGCCTGGGTCGCTAAGTTTCGAGGAGACAATGGTAATATCGTCTGGGGACAGCAGTTTAACCCTGGCGTGCTGGCAGGGGATACGGCTAACCCAGCTTTTGCCAGTACCGCGTTTGGTTTGCAGGTGCAGGGCGATCGCGTTTACGTATCTGGTCTGGCCATCAAAGAAAATCAAAACCGACAGATTTTCGACTTTTCTGCTCAAGATGACTCCTGGGTCGGCACCTTCGACCGCAACAGCGGTGCCCAAGGGTGGTTTACGCAAATCCGCGACCCTCAAGCGCCTTTTCCACTCAATATCACCCCGTTTTTTGATGAAAACTACGATCTGGCAGTAGACGAAGCGGGCAACTCCTATCTTGTTGGCTGGACGCAGGGACTTTCAAAAGAATCAGATCCCTCTCGACTGCTGTTGAAGTACGACGCCTACTTAGCCAAGGTAGACCCGGCTGGCAACGTTGAGTGGGTGCAACAGTTTGGCAGCGTGGACGAGGGCTTAGAGTTTGGCTGGGCAGTTGATACCGACAGTCAAGGAAACATTTACGCATCTGGATGGACGACAGGCGATCTGGGCAATCGCACCAATCCTGACTCTGCCTCGTATGACGTTTGGCTCACCAAGTTTACGCCCGATGGGACTCAGCAGGTGACCAAGCAAATCGGTTCAAAAGGTGACGACGGCATCTATTTTGGCGATCTCACTATCGACAACCGGGACAACATTTATCTCACTGGATACAGCGGCGATAAGCTAGGGGACGGAGACAAAGGAAAAGGCGATGCGAACGCTTTTGCAGCCAAGTTCAACACTCAGCTAGAAGAAGAGTGGATTCGGCAGCTGGGTGTCAAAGAAAAGGCAGACTACGCCACAGGCATTGCAGTTGATAATAATGGCAGCGTAATTGTTACTGGATTTACAGAGGGCTCTCTGGGTGGAAAAGATCCGAGCAATGGCGGAATCGACAGCTGGACAGCGCGCCTCGATGAAGAAAAAGGCGACCTCGAAAAGTTTGTGGGTAAGCAGAAAGGATTTGTCGCTCCTGTGAGTGGCGGCGTTATTTCTGTGACTGATATCTCCGACTCTTTTGTCACTGATGATCAGCTCCCTGGTGGTGACAACGACGTTTCATCGGGGCTCGGTTTTGTCGATATTGATAGTGTGGCAGACAGTCTACAACCTTATTTCGACCCCGATAGAGAGGGATCTTTTACAGATGCTCTGCGCGAATCTGTGCAAAATGGTGCTGGTGGCGAAGTGGAAGACATCAAGTTTAAAGGTACCGATGGCGATGACACAGCGGTAGGCGGTGCCGGTGATGACGAGCTAAAAGGTGAAAAGGGTAACGACACCCTCTTCGGCATGGCAGGAGAAGACAAAATAGAAGGCAAAGACGGAAACGACATGCTCTATGGCGGTGCCGATAACGACGAGGTAAAAGGCGGTAAGGGTAACGATACGCTGTACGGAATTGACATTGATGATGCTCTCCTCGGCAGCGGCGAGGTTGATGAGCTGAAGGGCGAAGACGGCGCGGATAGATTCATCTTGGGCAGTGCTAGCGGTATCTTTTACCAGGGCCAAGGTAATGCTGACTATGCGCTCATTGAAGACTTTGAGATTGACGAGGGCGATCGCATTCAGCTCCGCGGCGGCGCTGGTGACTACACTCTACAAACCAATGTCTCCGGCTTAGAAAAAGGAGCTGCAATCTTCTCACAAGGAGATCTGGTTGGCATTGTCAAAGACCTAAAAGACGCCAGTCTCACCGATGCCAACATCTTTGAGTACGTTTAGGTCTGTCTCTCGTAAATTCAGCCAAAAGGTAACTGTTCGTGACCCGCTTAGACAGAAAATCTGATCAAAAAGCAACAGAAGATAAGCTGCGATCGCTGCGGTTACCTTCACGACTCGGCACGCCACGCCACCGTCCTTCCTGGCTATTTAGGCTCAGGCTACTCCAAACCTGGGTGTTTAGAACTCGCGGCAGTGTCATCGCACTGTTACTTGCGGCAGTAGCTATACTGGCCAGTCGTGGCTGGAATCTCACAGAATCTCTTAATTCTGAATCTCTTAATTCTGCGAATGGAGTCAAAAACGAGGCGGTTCAATCAGAAACAACCTCAGCAAACCAGTCCGTAACCCTACATATAGCCGAGTTTGAGAGCGTTCGTTCTTCACTGACGCTAACAGGTACAGTGATTCCTCGTAACCTGTCGAATGTTTCGCCAACGCTCAGCGGACTGCAAATCTCAGAGATGCGCGTGGAGTCGGGCGATCGCGTTAGTCCCGGTCAAGTACTCGCCGTTCTAGACAACAGCGTGCTGCAAGCTCAGCTGAAGCAGGCCGAAGCAAACTTAGCACAGGCTCAAACTGAGCTTCAGCAGCAGGCCGCAGCCCTGACACAAGCGCAAGTTCTACAACAGGCCGCCATCGTCGATATGAATCGCTACGGCAGCTTGTTCGAGGCAGGTGCCATCAGCGAAGAACAGTTAGGAAATCGCCAAATTCAAGCGCTGACAACTCGCCAACAGGTAGAAGTCGTCGCCTCCAACCTTGAGAGCGCTCGCTCAAACATTGACAGCAAAGCTGCTGACATTGAGCGGATAAAAGCGCTGATGGCTCAAACTCTTATTACTACACCAGTTGCAGGCACCATTGCTGAACGCTTCGCCACCGCTGGCGACGCTGCTAGTGCCGGTGACCCTCTGTACAGTCTCATTGAGGCACATCAGCTAACGCTCAAGCTTCACCCCAATCAAGATCAGCTGCCAAACATCGAGCCAGGGATGCCAGTCACCATCAGCGCCGTGAGTAATGACGAACCCTCACTATCACTCACTGGCCGCATTGATACTATCGAGCCAACGTTAGATGCCCAAAGCCGACAGGCAACGGTGAAAGTTTCGCTGCCCGAATTAAGCGATCGCCTCCGTCCGGGCATGTTCCTTCAGGCAAAAATCATCACAGGGCAGCGTCGCAGCATTGTTGTTCCCGCCGATGCTGTTGTCACTCAGCCCGACGGTCAAGCCCTCGTCTTCACCGCAGATAAAGCGACTGCTAATAGAGTCCGCGTAGAGGCCAATGCTGTTGAAGTCGCAGATCGCTCCGGCGAGTTAGCTGGTTCATCTGACTCGGTTGAAATTCTGTCGGGGCTATCTGCCGGGAGTCAGGTTGTTATTGGTGGGGCTAGTTATTTACAAGCAGGGGATGTGGTCGCGGTCATCGCCGAAAACTCATCCGAGCAGTAGCACCTCTCATATAAGCAAGCTATCTTCAACGCGATCGCCCTATGTCACTCAATGCCTCTGGCTGGTCAATTCGCCATCCCCTACCCACGCTGGTACTGTTCTTAGTCTTAACCCTAGCAGGCATTCTCTCTTTTTCTCAGCTCGGTATAGACGCCAATCCCAACATTGACCTGCCCTACATCAGCATCGAAACCACCTCTATTGGCGCAGGCCCCCAAGAGCTAGAAACGCAGTTCACCAAAAAAGTAGAAAATGCAGTCGCTGGTCTTAGCGATGTCGAAGAAATTTATTCCGCTGTGGCAGATGGCTATGCCTACACAAACGTACGATTTGCCCTATCAGCAGAGCGCGATCGCACCCTAGATGACGTGCGCGATGCCATCGACCGCATCCGACAAGAGCTTGCTCCATACAACGAAGGCATGACGATCCAGCGGCTACGCTACGACGATGACGCCGTGCTAACCTACGCCATTCGCTCACCCAATCGCTCAATAGAAGATCTCAGCGATTGGGTAGATCGCACCATTGCACCTGAATTAATGTCTGTTCAGGGAGTGGCTGAAGTTCGCCGCATCGGTGGCGTCGATAGAGAAATCAGCGTCGATCTCGATCCCTACCAGCTGGATGCTTACGGCGTCAGCGCAGTCCAAGTCAACAGTCAGGTCAAAGACTTCAACGTCAATCTGCCTGGCGGTCGTTCCCAAGTTGCCGGACAAGAACAAACAGTTCGAGCCATTGGCAAATTTCCTAACCCAGCAGCCAGCCTAGCAGCGCTAAAGCAGGTAGAAATCACCTCACCGACAACAGGCTCATCAGTGTCGCTGAGTGAATTAGCAGCCGTTACCGATGGCTTTGCAGAAACTCGCCAATCGGCCATGCTCAATGGTGAGCCTGTCGTTTCATTCGCAATCTTTCGCGGCAACGGCAGTTTGCTCGTCAGCGTAGAAGATGGCGTAAAGGATGCGATCGCCCGTCTAGAAAACAGCACTCTCCCAAAAGATATTCAGCTACAGCTCATTTTCACCCGCGCCACCGACATTCGCGCCGCCTACAAAGCCTCTATTGAAGCGCTCATTCTCGGCTCTATTTTGGCCGTTGTCGTCGTTGGTAGCTTCTTACGAAACTGGCGTACCACCCTCATCACCGCCGCCGCCCTACCGCTTTCCATTATCCCTACCTTCATCGTCATCAACGCACTGGGCTACTCGCTCAACAGCATGACCCTGCTCGCCCTAACGCTAGCGGTTGGCAACTTAGTCGATGACGCCATTGTTGAAATCGAAAACGTTGAGCGACATCTGCAAATGGGGAAATCGCCCACCCAAGCCGCGCTTGATTCTTCAGCAGAAGTAGGCCTTGCGGTGATTACAACAACCGCTACGATTGTCGCTGTTTTCATTCCGGTCGCCTTCATGGGCGGTATCCCAGGGCAGTTCTTCAAACCCTTTGGCGTCACGGTAGCTGTGTCTACCATGTTCTCTACTTTGGTCGCTCGGCTGATCACACCGCTACTCGCTTCTAAGCTTTTGCAGCCAGTCTCTTTTGACGAAGGTGAAAAAGAGGGGGCATCCCACTTTTATCATTCATCGCCATCCCTCACCCTAAATCACTCTCCCGTCGGGAGAGTGATTTTGACTCCGAGTCCCCCTTCTCCCGTCGGGAGTAAGGGGCTAGGGGATGAGGGCTCGATAGTTACGTCCACATACGCTCGCCTCTTGCGCACCTCACTACGCCACCGTCTAGTCACGCTCTCTGTCGCCATCGGCATCTTCATCGCCAGCCTCAGCCTCATCCCCCATCTCCCTACTGGACTATACGGCGTAGGCAATACAAATCTCTCTCAGCTGTCGCTAGAGTTACCTCCCGGAACAACCTTCGAAAAAACGCAAGCCCTCCTCAATCAGCTCAGCGATCGCCTGCAAACCCACCCAGCCGTAGACAGCATTTACATCAACCAGCAAATCACCACAGCAGAGGCTGTGATTCGCCTCAAGCCAGAGAATCAACGGCAGCTCTCCCGGCAAGAATTTGAACAGCAGGTGCGATCGCAGCTCCAAACCCTCCCCGATCTTAGGTTCAACTTCAGCAGCCAAGGAGCCAGCGGCAGCGAAAAAGCACTCAACATTGTTCTCAAAAGTGCCAATACCGAAAGCCTAAATCAGTCAGCCAATCAGCTCGCCCAACAAATGCGACAGCTGCCTGGCCTCGTTGAGGTCAGCACTAGCACAGGACTCATCAAACCACAGCTACTCATCATTCCAAATCCGCAGCAGGCAGTTGACCGCGGCGTCACCCTGCGCGACATCGCCACAACCGCGACTATTGCAACACTAGGCGACACCGATTCAACCCTGGCAGAGATTGAGGCAGACGACCAACAAATCCCTATCCGAGTTCGTCTGTCAGAACAGTTCAGAGCCAATCTAGAAACGCTCAAAAACTTACAGGTCTCTAGCGCAGCGCAGCAGCTTGTTCCCCTCTCCGCAGTCGCAAATGTTGTCGTTGGCGGCGGTCCCGCAGAAATCAAACGCTTCGACCGAGAGCGTCAGGTTACCGTCAGTGCCAACCTAGAGGGATTGCCATTGGGTCAAGCCTTAGACGCCGTTTACGCATTACCGGCCCTACAAAATCTCCCATCAGACGTCACTGAGCAGGCCACTGGCGATGCCGACATCCTGCAAGATGTGTTCAGCCGCTTCACCCTAGCGCTAGCAACTGCCATCGTCATGATTTACGCCGTACTAGTTCTGCTCTACAACAGTTTTATCTACCCTCTCGCCGTGATGTCAGCGCTCCCCTTAAGTATCGGCGGCACCTTTGTTGCCCTGCTGCTAACCCAAAAGCCACTAGATTTATACGCGCTCATTGGGATTGTTCTTTTAATGGGGCTAGTTACCAAAAACTCTATCTTGCTAGTGGACTACGCGCTCCAAGGTACGCAGAAAGGGCTACCGCTCAAACAAGCTGTCATAGAGTCTGGCACGACGCGCATGAGGCCAATTTTAATGACCTCAATTTCCACCGTTGCTGGAATGGTACCCATCGCTCTAGAGCTAGGTGCAGGCGGAGAAGTTCGTAGCCCAATGGCGATCGCAGTCATCGGAGGCTTCACGACGGCAACCCTGCTAACCCTAGTGGTTGTTCCCGTCTGCTTCACCTACATCGCTGGATTTCAGCAGCATCTTTCAACCTTTTCTCATTGGATTGCTCAGCTTTTCAATCGACGTGCACCAAAATCTGCTCGCTTTTCTTCTGCACCTCCTATGCCAGCCCTGGCCTATGCAACCGCAGCCCCAATACAGGCAAGTCCCACATCATCACAGTCTGCGTACGCCAGAACGACTGACTCTCAGCAACAGACCCAAGCGCAAAAAACAACTTCACTCTCTTCCGAGTCCAGCCTCACTATGTCTACTCAGCTATCACCAAATCTCACCACATTGTCAAACGCCTTCGATTCTGTTGTCGATGCCAGTCCTACAGCGCCACAGCAAACAGACAGTTTAGATCCAACAGATAGTTCAGAGCAAACTTACACCATTGCTTGCATTGAAAACGATCTGACTACGCTATGCCAAATTCATGAATATCTAAACGACACTGTATTTTCTGTTGTTTCAGTAGAAGATCCCGTTATCGCCCTTACCGATCTGACTTTGCACAGACCAGACATCATCTTAATGACGACTTCGATGCCTGGGCTCGATGGATTTGCAGTGTGCGATCGCCTCCGCAAAAGCTACACCTTCCGTCAAGTCCCCATCATCTTACTCTCCCCCAACCTGTCCTGGTGGCAATCGCTAAAAGCCAAGTGGTATGGCGCAACCACTTGCCTCTCCAAACCGCTAGACCGCACTCAGCTACTCATTCAGCTATTCTTGCTGATGGTTTAGTTTGCAGGTGTTTCGTTATCGCCTGTCTAAAAACATGAAGCACGTTAGCGATTAACGCGCAATACTTTTACCCCTAGTGCCGCGATACCAAATATGGCCAAAATACTAGAGGGTTCAGGAACGTCCTTGGCACTGCCGTTAGCGGTGTCAAAATTGGCCAGCGAGGACATATTTGAGTCAAATGAGGCCAGCGACTCTAAACTATCTTCGGCTGCACCTGATGGTAGAGCGATCGCCTGCTGAAAATAGTAAAAATCAATGTCATCATCAACGCTTTCAACAACATCTTCAAAATCAAGTTCATCGACGTCAGCGCCATCCTCTATGGCTTCACCTTCTAACCACCACCAGTACCAGCGCAAGTAGTTCCAGCCAATAGGGTTTGCAGGACCGCTGGTATCAAGCAGTTCTTGGACAAGCTTATTAGGCTCGTCAGCAAAGGGAGCAACAGCAGCCTCTATTTTAGCTTCGACAGCAGCACGTTCATCTGCAGGCAGCGCCTTCACCACGTTAGAAAGGCGGTTAATAGTAGTGGCATCGGCTTTTTGCATCTCTTTAGACAGCTTGTCTGTAGATAGCGTCAGCCATTCGCGAACGTCCTCATCTGTTTTATAGATATCTTCGGGCAGCTTGCGTAATTCCTTGTTGCGCTTCTGGGCCTCCTTATCGACCTCTTCGTAAAATTTCGCAGTTTCCTTTGTGCGCTTTCCACTGTCTGTTTCTTTTTCAAACTTGTCTATGAGATCGTCAAGCTTTTCTTGTAGCTTCTGCTGAAATTTGATCTCTAGTTCGGATGAGGCATCGTTCACAGCAGCTTCTAACTCAGGGATATCATCGCCCCACGTTGCCAATAACTCCTTCATCACAGACTGGCGATCGCTCGATAGCTGCGCTGTTAACGCTGACCAGCTTATGCCAACAGCTGCCGCCCGCTCAACCACAGAATCTTCCAAATCCCAACCGACTGTATCGAGCAACGTCAAATCGAGCTGAGAGATATTGACCGATTTTCCTGGTTGAAGCAGAGGGTTCATAACGCCCAGGGGGTTTTCACTCGCCCGCCAGTGGCTGCCCTGATAGCCGTCACCTCCCGACTCTAGGCTACCGGTAGAAAAGTAGGCCGCTCGGCCCAAGTCATCTTTAACTGCACTTTGACCGCCATCTAGAGAAAAGTACTTGGCATTACCGCCAATGGTGAGATCCATCACGCCCAGCTCGGCACTTTCTTCTGAGTAGCGATAAAAATCTATCGGGGTTAGATAAGAGAATTTATTTTTTTCTATTTCTTCAACGTCTTCAGGCCCACCGACAGACGCCAAAAAGTCCATCGTATCAACGCCGCTGACGATACCTAGCGCATGACCAATTTCATGCTGCAAAACGGTGACCGCATCGTAACTATTCGCCTCAATCCCATCGCTGCGATTAAAATCCCAAATAGCGTCGCTATTAACGGTGATAACAGCATCTAGTTGGCCTGACTTATAATCGAGCAAATCGAGGGCTTTTGCCTGAGCTCGGGTGAGCTGAACATGCTTATTGTTGTTGTTGCCATTGGCATCTAAAAAGCCTGCTTGAAGGCTCTGCCGATTTTTTTGCTTGCCGTTGCCTCTGGCAAACCGGCTATCCATTAGAAACGTGAATTCTTTAGACTCTAACTTTGCTTTGCTAGGATCCAGATTGCCTGCCTGGTAGTCGTAGATGGCTTCACGGCCTTTTGCAGAAAGCTGCAGGTTGCTTGCGCCTAAGAAATCGTTACTTGAAATCGCGTCCTTAAACAGTGCATCTGCATAGTCTTCATACTTAACTTTCACCTTACCGGGCTGTACGCCACCCAAGACGCTGCCCGCTGCCGACAGGTCCGAGTACTCTATTCGCAGGTTGACGATAGCGTTGTCTTTTAGCAAGGGAGTCCACAAATCAGCAGCTTCCTGTGTGGCTAGCCGAATTTCCTCAGGGACGGGTCTAGCAAAGTCAAAGTCAAAAGTAACCGCTTGGGTAGCGACCTGCGGCATCAAAGCCAATGGGAGTGCAAATGGAACAGCAACCCGCAGCGGTAGGGGAAGGGCAGCGACGGAGCAATAAACAGAGCGATAAACAGATTTAGACATTTGTTTGATCGGGGCTTTAGATCAGGGCTGAAATCACGAGCTGTATATTGAGAGATCTTATATGAAGGCTTTTATCAGGAATTTGTCTTACCAGGGCGATGAAGGTACGGAGTTATGGACAATGTTTATTCAAGAGTATGGATAGCTTATGCCTAAATCTATGTAAATTCCCACAAAAAGACGCATTGTATGGTCATTGACGGGAACCAAAACCATAAGTTTCCGCCATTATCGGAAATTCTACATAGAATTATGCGGTTATCTCAGCTTTACTTTCATAAAGATAGTATGTAGTCTGGGTGTGTCCCTATAGACCCGTATTCAAAAATCGGCTGTGGACGCAATAATGACTAACAGGCTCAAATGTCAGGCCCTGCTGCCCGCAGGACTATGCGCGAGTGTTTGGCTCTCGGGGGAGACAATTTGGGGTATCCAACCCGTTTTTGCTCAGGTTTCGAGCGATCGCAGCTTTGGCACGCTGGTAAACGGTTCTCTGACGGAGCGCTGCCCAACAGCCATATGCACAATTGAAGGCGGCATACAAAACAGAGCAGGCACTTCCTTACTGCACAGCTTTGAAGAGTTTTCGCTATTTTCCTCCGATCAGTCGGTGCTGTTTGTAGATCCAGCTGTGAGCACCTCAGCTTTAGAAAATATTCTGGTGCGAGTGACCGGCGGCTCGGCGTCTTTGATCAACGGAGCCATCAGCACTAGCGCCGGTAGCGAGGCCAATTTGTTTGTGGTGAATCCAGCTGGCATCAGCTTTGGTCCGGCAGCGCGGCTCAGCCTAGGGGGGTCGTTCGTTGCTAGTACGGCGCAGCAGCTGATATTTGATAACGGCGCACTGCTGACCGCTGGCGAGGCGACTGCCCCTACGGATGAACTGCTCTCTATCAGTGCGCCCATTGGGCTGGGCTTTTTATCTGCCTCAAGGAGTGCCCCCATCGAACTGGAAGGGCCTGGGCATTTTCTAACTTTTGGTGCGCCTGATAGGCCTTCTGCCTTCGTGAATCGGATGTTTCAGCCAGGAACTGGGCTATCTGTACAGCCTGGAGAGGCGATTAAGCTGTTTGGGAATGGTATTGTGCTGTCGGGCAATAGTTTGACCGCAGCAGGCGGCGAGATTGAGCTGGGCAGCCTCTCTACCGGGCGTGTTTTGTTCGATGACACCTTATCAACAGACTATCGCCAGGTTAGCGGGTACGCCGATATTTCCCTAGCAGGGCGTTCATTTTTGGAGACGAGCGCCAGCAACCCAGGACGTGCATTGCTGCGTGGGCAGAATGTCGCTGTGATTGAAAGCTCAGCTATTTTGGCAGAAACGTTGCCTAGCACTCCGTCTCTACCCCTGCTAGCAGGAATACCAGCAGGAATACCAGGAAACGCTGAGGCGTCGGTCAGTGGACTCATTGATATTCAGGCCACGGGAACTGTGCAAGTGAGCGATTTTAGCATTGTCCGAGAAGCGCCGCCCTTTCATAGCTATCTCTCTGTGGATGTGGCACCGGACGCAGCTCGGCCAGGGGGAACGATAGCGATCGCAGCCGACAGATTACAGGTTGAAGCTGGGGGGCAGTTGGGTGCAAACACCTTTGGTGATGGCGATGCAGGACTTCTGAGCTTGGACATATCAGAAAAAATCCTTCTGAGTGGGGGGTCTGTACTGGGGCCGAGCGGTCTGTTTTCGACTGCGGATATTTTAGGGAGTGGAAAAGGTGGCCAGGTGAGGATTATGGTGGGCAGCTTGATGATGGATCAAGGCGCCCGAATCTTTACAAATAGCGCTAGTCAATCAGCGGCAGGTAGCGTTTTTATAACAGCTGAGCAGATTGGCCTAACAGGGACTGGTGAGCTGCTTATAAATGAGTCAGCGCCCCCTTTAATTACGCCTACGCTCATTCAATCTGGCATGGAAGCACGCTCTCAGGGACAAGGCGGCAGCATCACCATCGAGACAAATGAACTATTGGTCGCTGACGGGGCAGAGATTTCGACGGGCACCTTTGGTAGGGGCGATGCAGGATCGCTAAATGTCACTGCCGAAGCGGTTACACTGTCGGGTTTTTCCCCTGTGGAGGGCCCCAGTGGCCTATTTACAACGGTGGGCTTTGGTGCGGCGGGTAATGGCGGATCGTTAACGCTAGAGACTGATCGGCTTGATGTGCGAGCAGGCGCACAGGTAGCGACCAGCACAGCAGGCGCAGGCAACGCAGGCGACCTTTTTGTGAGGGGAGAGGTGGTGCAGCTCTCTGGGCGAACGGCCCAAGGGCGTAGCGGCCTGTTTGCAACAGCGGTGGGCGATCGCGGTGCGGGCGGCAATCTGACTGTAAATGCAGATAGCCTGATAGTAGAAGAGGGCGCTGCGGTGAGCGTTAGTAACTTTTTGAGTGGCTTCCCAAACGAGGAAAACGCCCCTATTCCACCCGGTCAGGGCGCAGCCGGTAATTTGCAGGTGAGCGCTAGAGACATTTCGATTCGTGATGGCGGACTGCTGAGCGCAGACACGGCAGTGGGCGATCGCGGCAACATCCGTCTGCAAACTGACCTCATTACCCTCAGGCGAGGCAGCGGCATCACCACCAATGCCACCGGCACAGCCACTGGCGGCAATATTGACATTGAGGCAGCAGCCTTCGTCGTCGCAGTACCCGAGGAAAATAGCGATATTACAGCCAACGCAACGTTTGGCGACGGCGGGCAAGTCAATATTTCAGCCCGACAGGTGCTAGGACTCACCGCAAGATCCACCCTCACAGCGCAAAGTGACATCACGGCCAGCTCAGACTTTGGCATTTCTGGTGAGACTCGCGTAGAAACGGTTGATGGAGAAGTGCGTCCAACGGTTGAGCCCTTACCCCAATCGGCTGAGGTAGCCAGGGTACTAGAGGGCTGCGCCGTTGCAGGAACAGGGACTGGCTCAGGGTCTGGTCGCTTTGTGCAGTCGGGGCAAGGAGGCTTAGGCAGTAGTCCTTACGGCGTGCTCAATAGCAGACATAGCTTGGCAGATGTTTCAGTTCCGAGTGCGCTTGCGGCGCCATCGTCAGCAGTGACACCGATTGAAACACCTGTAGAAGCTCAGGGTTGGAACATCAATGAACAAGGGCAGGTGGTTTTGATGGCTGCTGTCCTAGACGAATCAATTGGACAATGTTCAAGCTAAAAAGTGTTAGCAATCTCAAAAAAACGCTGCCGCAAAGGCAAGGGTTGACGCAAATGAAGCACTGGCTGTGGGCCACGCTGATGCTAGCGAGCCTATGGATGACGCTAGCCCTAAACGCCTATGGCTTTCAGAGAGTTCAAACAACAGTCACTGAAAAAACAACTCAGTCGGTAATAGTTTCTCCTCTAGAAACAACGTGGCAACAGAACGTCACAGCAGGCGTTGACGCCTTTGAGCAGGGCCGATTGGCAGACGCGATCAATTCCTGGGAATTGGCCCTATCGGCAGTAGAACAGTCAGCCTCAGACCCCACTTCAAGCTACGACTTAACCAAAGCCTATCTGCTGAGTAACTTGGCAGCCGCCTATCAGCAGCTCGGTCAGCTGAGCGCTACGCAAACAGCAATCGCCGAGAGTTTGGAGATTGTCAACGCATGGCCAGCTGAGAGCCAAAGCTATTGGGAAATTTCGGCACGGGCGCTCAACACGCAAGGACAGCTTTTGTATCAGCAGGGCCAAACCCAGCAGGCGTTGACGACTTGGCAGCAAGCAGCGTCGAGCTATCGCAGTGCGCAGCAGCCATCGGGGTTAATAAAGTCACAAATCAATCAAGCGATCGCCCTACAGGAATTAGGGTTCAACGTGCGGGCAGTCCGTCAGCTTACACAGCTGGGACAACAGCTCAGCGCGTCATCTTCCAGCTTAGAGCTTGAACTACAGCTCGATTCTGCCAGAGAGCTAGGCCGTGCCCTGCGCCGTGTAGGAGAACTCACCGAAGCTCAGTCTGTTCTTTCTGACAGTTTACAGCTTGCCGCAAGCATAGGTAGCCCAGCAAGCAGCATGACTACCCAACCCCTAAGAGCGGCATTGAGAACAGCACTGAAATTGGAACTCGGCCATACTTTGCGTGCGCTCAGCCACAGGGCAATAGCCATAGGTCGAACTGAGATGGCGACAGATTACCGCGAGCAGGCGTTAGCTGCCTATGCCTCCGTCAGAACATATGGAGAGGCGTCGTTGGACAGTGCAATAACAGATAATGCGGTAACAGATAATGCGGTAACAGATAATGCGGTAACAGATAGTCGAGCACTATACGTGCAGGCTCAGCTCAACCAGCTGAGTTACTTAATCGAGACAGGGCAAATAGAAGACGCGCGGGCATTTTGGCCTCAGGTAGATTTGTCAGGACTTGCATCAGGCCGCGATCGCACTGAAGCTTACGTCAGCTATGCCCATAGCTTGAACTGTTTGCGATCGCCCCTGTCAGCTGCCTGCGTCAGAAAAGAATGGCAAGGGACAGTCGATGAATCGAGTAACCGTGAGACACTGCCGACCCAGCAACTCATTGCTGACATTCTGACCACAGCTGTTCAACAGGCCCAAACCCTGGCTGACGCTTTGCTAGCCTCGTACGCTACAGGTGAGCTAGGCCACACCTATGAGCTGGCAAACCAACCGGCAGAAGCCATTCAGCTCACTCAGCGAGCACTCAGCGAGTTAGAAGGCAAACAAATTCCGGAGGCAGCCTATCGCTGGGAGTGGCAGCTAGGAAGGCTGTATAGCAACAGCACATCACCCCGTTCAATAGAACCACCAGTGGCGATCGCAGCCTACCAGCAAGCCCTAACCTCTCTCAATGCAGTCCGGCAAAATCTGTTGCTCATCAATTTGCAAGCACAGTTTTCCTTTCGCGACGATGTTGAACCACTGTATCGAGAGTTCGTAACATTGTTGCTAAACCAACAGACTGCTGATGCAAATGCGCCAACCCCCGACAGGCTATCTCTAGCGGTAGAGACAGTAGATGCGCTTCAACTTACAGAACTAGAGAATTTTCTGGGCTGCAATCTCTCACAGTTAGTGAATTTAACGGATGAGAACACAGCAGAAAATACCGACCCTACTGCTGCCAAGCTATACCCTATTTTGCTGTCAGATCAGCTAGCTACGATTATAGATATTCCAGGTCAGCCGCTGTCGCTGCGGACAATACCTGTCTCACAGCAGCAGGTAGAAGAGACGATAAGGGCACTGCGAAACAATCTGACCCTGCCGGGGAAGACGCCTGAAGTTCTAACATTTGCCGAGCAGCTTTATCAATGGCTGATTGCGCCGGTAGAGCCTATATTGGCGGTAAATGAACAGATTAAAACGTTAGTATTTGTGCCAGATGGGCCGCTAAGAAACGTGCCAATGGGCGTGCTGTACGATGGTCAACAGTATCTAATAGAAAAAAAATATGCGATCGCCATTGCCCCACAGCTGTCGCTATTTGCCCCCAAACCAACACCCCCACAGCTCAAAATCTTACGAGGCGGCCTCAGTCTGCCACAGACGGTGCGAGGGCGTCGTTTTCCTGCCATTGAGCTAGTACAGGCAGAGCTAGAGCAAATTCCAGCTGAGCTATCTGTTACATCTCCACTACTAGACGAGGCGTTCACCCAAGCCAATATTGAACAACAGTTGGCTAAAGAACAATACAACGCCATTCACTGGAAAACTCACGGCGTTTTTAGTGCTGATCCGACTGAAACCTTTTTGGTCGCTTATGAAGATGGGATTACTGCAAATGAACTCAGCAACCTAGTGCAGTCGGCCAGAGCGCAGCAAACAGAACCGCTGGAATTGTTGGTGCTGAGCGCCTGTGAGACCGCCCAGGGTGATCGTCGCGCCGTACTAGGATTAGCGGGTATCGCTGTCAGGGCAGGTACCCGCAGCACGCTATCGACCCTTTGGCGAGCAGATGATGGTGCCAATACCGAGCTGATGGATGGCTTTTATCAGGGCTTACAGCAGGGATTAACAAAGGCTCAGGCATTGCAGCGATCTCAACAGCGTTTACTGACCGAGGCTGGTTACCCAGCGCCCTACTATTGGGCACCGTATGTGTTAGTCGGCAACTGGCTATAGGGAGAGTGAAAAAGTGTGGGGTGCGATTCATTCCTGTACGAAAAGACGAGCACTCAAGACGCAGCAGTAGTCGGGGCCATACCCCAGAAAGGAGCTCATCTACTCCTACAGGTCAGAACGAAAGTGCTGGACGGGGGACTGGCGAGTCACCCTTGAGCGGTGTTATCCAGAACTAATGGCTCAGGCTGCTTGAGCGATAGGTAAGGGCCAAAGAGCGAGGTTTCAACGTTTCCCCCGTTTTTTTCCACTCTCCATCTTCATAACAGTCACATATCTCCTCAAGACTCTGACCTTGGGTTGCGCTTAACCTACCCCATCTTCGCAGAACAACCCATTGTCCGAACAGGTTCTGCCTCACCTCACAGGAATAATGGCAAGTCTGTTTTCGCCAGTCTTGTCGCTTCCACTTGTCGAGCTGATATTCCATGTCATAGCCTCACTGACACCGACCCACCCATACGTCTTGTGTCTGGTAAAAGCTACCACGTTGTTCTAAGGCAAATCCACCCAGCAACGCCGCGATCCACACTTCTATCAACGGCATCCTCAACCGCTTTTGAAGATTAACCAACCGCTGGGGCGAGTCCACCTGTTTATCAGCTAGTGCTGCTACCCAGTCAGATATGTTTTCAGAATGAGAAACAGCTAATGCCTGGCTTTTTAACTCGGCATCCTCTAACGCGTCAATCATATCTAAAACAGATAGTTTCTGAACGTCACCGACAACCGAATCATCGCCAGTCTTAGGCTCATCGAGACGATCGCTACTCGGGGTTTGAGTAGTAACGGATACTGTCGGCGAAGTCAAAGCAGTGCCTAAATAGCCGGATTAAGCGCTGCAAATCGAGAGGTCCGAGTCTTGGCATGAGGAACCCCATCGAGCCAGTCAGATAGCCGTACGACGTTCATAGCGGCGGCTGTCAGCAGATGCTGCAAATGAGTCTTAGCCAATCCGATATAGCGTGATCTTCTCATCCCGAAGGCCCGAACGCCTTGAGAGATCGTGCCTTCAATGCCCGCTCGTACGTTATATCGAGCTTTCCATGTCTTTGTTTGCTGTGCTCTTCTATTGCTTTGGATGGCTTTATGCTCAGCTCTAGGGCGCAATGTAACTGACCTCGGCTCGGCTTTGCTTTTCGTGCACAAGTTTCGATGAGCGCACAGGCGACAGTCAGTACGGGAAAATTTGACGCGAATCGTTGCGTTGTTCCAAGCATCTTTAGAGGGCGTCCAACATTTGCTTTTCTTCCCCTCTGGACAGACCATCTGTTGTTGTTTCCAATTTATAGCAATCCGCAGTAAGATCGGGCGATAAAGAGAGAGTCCTAGATACTATCCATCCAGATGCCTGCAGCTTACAGTCAAGATCTCAGAGAGAAAGCGATTACTGCCGTGGACACAGGCCGTGACATGACTGAAGTAAGTGAGTCGTTTCAGATTGGCTACTCAACGCTTCGCAGGTGGTACAAACGATATCAACAAACAGGTCAATATAAGGCTAACCAGGGCTATCAGAAAGGACATAGTCATAAGATTACAGACTGGGAAGCCTTTCGTCGTTTTGCTCAGCAGCATGGTGAGAAGACCCAAGCTGAGATGGCCCAGCTCTGGCCAGATGAGATTAGCGAAGACACGATAGGTCGAGGCTTGAAGCAGATGGGTTTACGCGAAAAAAAAGACCTATGACTATCGAGAACGTGACCAGCAAAAGCGAGAAGCCTTTGAAACACAAATCAGCCAGTTAGAGGCTCATCAGTTGGTTTACCTGGATGAAGCAGGCATCGATGATACGGAAGACGATGGCTACGGCTGGTGTCAGAAAGGTCAACGCTTCAGAGCACAGCGTCAGGGCTCACGCAAAAAAAGAGTCAGCTTCATCGCTGCATACCATCAGAAAACATTGATTGCGCCGATGACTTACGAAGGCTATTGCAACCGCTCAGTCTTTGAGGTGTGGCTAGAGGACGTGCTCATGCCTCAGCTATCACCAGGGCAGGTCATCATCTGCGATAACGCTACTTTTCACAAAGGCGGACGCATCAAGGAACTGATTGAGCAAGCCAAGTGTCAACTGTTGTACTTGCCACCATACTCTCCTGACTTGAACCCAATTGAGCATCAGTGGTTTGTCCTCAAAAATCGAATGCGAAAGCGGATTCAATCGGGTGAAGATTTTCGCGCGGTTGTTGACCAGGCCTTTGTGAGAACTGCTTAACCTTACTGCGGATTGCTATAATTGAGCATAGATCTGTCTGAGCCTGCACTAGCAGTAGGTCAAGAGCTCCCACGCATGTATTCAACAAAGTAATCTATAAATCCGGCGACCTGTCTCGGTAGATATTTTCGGCTGGGGTAAACCAGCTGTAAGCCAACTTTGGCTTCGTCTCTGGTGTATGCGCCTATGGTGTAGCCGTCGAGCAGTGATACCAAATTGCCTGCGGCGAGGTCTTGTTTGATATCCCAAGCAGACTTGAGAGCGATGCCTGCCCCTGCGATCGCCCACTGCCGAATCAACGCACCGTCACTGCCGACTAGGGCAGCAGTCACTTTGATAGTGGTGCTTTTTGGCTTAGTGCTTTTTTGCCTGGTGTGAAAGCGCCATTGATTAAGCTGTTCGCCGCGCCTTTCCATAATGAGGCAGCGATGGTGGGCTAAGTCCTGAGGTGTTTTTGGGGTGCCGTATGCTTGCAGATAGCTGGGGGACGCGCAAAGGATTCGACTGTTTTGAGTGGTGAGCGATCGCATCATCAATCCACTGTCTGGCAAGTTGCCCAGCCGCACCCCAATATCGAAGCCTTCAGCAACAAGGTTCACCATGCTCTCAGAGAGAAAGAGATAAGGCGTAACGTTCGGATGCTCGCAAACAAAATCAGCCAGGGCTGGGGCGACATATTGACGACCAAAGTCCGACGGGGCGGTGATTCGTAAGGAGCCCGAAAACTCTTGTTTGATAGCTTGCAGGC